>CAYUCE010000034.1:0-19926 GCA_964443275.1 uncultured Thermotogae bacterium
AAGAGCTTAAAATTCTTGAACCTAGGCAAAAAGATACCGGATTAACCAAAGAAGAAGAGGATCAAATTAAGAGCCGGTTGGAAGATCTGGGTTATCTATGATTTCCGTCCCTCCAGCACTTAGTTTAAATGCAATTGACAAGTTGTATGAAACAATACCGTATTTCATCAAAACTAAGTGCTGGACCATTTAGGTGGGGACTGACAAAAGTTCCTCTTTGGGAGAGTGGGTTAGGTTACGGCAGCCCTCTTCTTCGATAACTACTAGGTCTTCGATGCGCACCCCGCCCCAGCCTGGAAGGTAGATGCCCGGTTCACAGGTAACTACCATACCGGCCTTAAGTTTCTGATCATCGTCTGGCCCAAGCCGTGGAGACTCATGTATTTGAAGCCCCAGGCCATGGCCCAACCCATGTCTGAAATTATTACCGAAGCCTGCTTCCTCGATCACCTTTCTAGCTAGCTTATCGGCTTCCTGGCTGCTCATCCCGGACCGGATGTTCTTTAAAGCGTTTTCTTGGGCGGAAAGTACCACCTGATAGATCTCTTTTTGTTTTTTACTAGCTTCTCCGATGACAAATACCCTGGTCATGTCAGCGCAGTAGTCGAAAGCTTTGGCCCCAAAGTCAAGCAACATCAAGTCATTCTCTTTTAATTTTCTATCCGAAGTGGTGTGGTGAGGGAGGGCACTGTTGGGCCCGGAGGCAGCAATAGTGCTAAAAGCAAGGCCGTCAGCTCCATGGGCTCGCATGAACTTCTCCAACTCCCAGGCCACCTCCTTTTCAGTCATATTCGGTTTTACTTTCCTCAGCAAGAATTGGTAGGCTTCATCGGTTAAATTGACCG
The DNA here is from genome assembly GCA_964443275.1 of uncultured Thermotogae bacterium. Taxonomy (GTDB): domain Bacteria; phylum Bipolaricaulota; class Bipolaricaulia; order CAYUCE01; family CAYUCE01; genus CAYUCE01. The sequence continues at coordinate 846 of CAYUCE010000034.1, forward strand.
CTTTACGGATCGATTCGATCTCCTTTTCATCCTTTACTTGACGGATAATCTCCACCGGTCCGTCTAAAGGGACCAAGGTCTTGGAATTAATCCCTTCTTTTATTTGATGGAAGTGATAGAGACTGGTGGTTTTGGAGTTGATGCCCATCCGGTGGATGTTCAAATCGTTTAAGAATTTAGCAAACTCCTCCGGCCACTTTCGGTTGATTTCTTTTACCTTAATATCGGTAAGCTCCCTTTTGGCCCGCTCGAGGTAGCGGGAATCAGTTAAAAAGATAAGTTCTTCCAGAGTGAGGACCAAAAGTCCAAAGGTGCCCGAAAAACCGGTAAGGTAGTTCACGTTATGTCGGTCCGAGCCTTCCACGTTGATTACTATAAAGGCCTCCACCTCTTTTTCACCCATCAATTGGCGCATAGTTTCGACTCTTTTGCGTATAATTTTATCCAACTTTCAGCTCCCCTTTTGGCACTGTTCACATAATCCCAATATCTTTAAATCGTGAATTTCCTCTTTGAACCCATGGCGGTCTAGTATGGTCTGTAAGTTTTCTTCCAATTCTGGATCGGAGAATTCAATTATCTTTCCGCAATTTGTGCACATTAGGTGATCGTGATGCTGGTGGCCGAAGACATGTTCATAAAACTTTTGACCTGTACCCAGATCTACCTTGTTTACTAGGCCTGAATCTACAAGTAAATCCAAGGTACGATAAATGGTGGAGATGGATAGGGAGGTCTCATCTCTTAACCTGGCCCAGAGATCACCGGCATCGAAGTGATGGTGGATTTCGAAGACTTCTTCTACGATTTTTTTTCTGGCTTCGGTTACGTTTTTATCCCGGGAACGCAGATATCCAGTAAATAACTCAACTGGATCTTTAATTGAGCGCATAAAAATCACACTTAAATCCTAGTAGGAAGGTGGCTTTTTGTCAAATATGGAATATCCTTAACCTCTATTTGCGCACAGCCTTGACGAGCTCGGTGGTACTTGCTAGAATACCCGCAAGTGGAGGATAAGATGGCTGATAAAATAAAACTAAGATATGTTTTATGTAAGTTTTAAATTCCAACCTATCTTTAAATAATCTCTAATTTTTTCCTAACTTACTTGATATTTCCTATAATTTAATTTTACGGAGGGTTTAGATGTCTACTCGACAGAGCAATTTGGAGGAGCTTAAAGCGAAAGCGTTAAAGGTTGAAAGGAAAGCTCGCCAGGAGCTTAAGAAAATTAATTCTCTTGATGGGTGTGAAAGTTTCAGGATCGAGTACTTGGGGCGAAGCGGCAAAATCACCCAATTATTTTCTTGGTTAGGAAAGCTTCCGGACGAAGATAAACCGGAGGCAGGCAGGCTATTGAACAAATTGAAAAATGAGATAACAGGTCTTTTGGAGGACAAAAGGGAAGCTCTTTCTGCCCAACAGGAAAGGGAGAAGATAAAGGAAGAAGCGATAGATGTAACCCTTCCCGGTCGCCCGGTGGACAGAGGTAATCTGCATATAAGTACCCAGACTCTGCGTGAGATCAACAGGATTTTCTTTTCGATGGGCTTTCACCAATTCAGATCAAGGGAAGTAGAGACTGATGAATATAACTTTGGCTTGTTAAATATGCCTCCCCATCATCCGGCTAGAGAGATGTGGGATACCTTATATATTGATGAGAAAAGACTTCTGCGTACCCATACTTCTCCCGGGCAAATCAGAGCCATGAGAAAATATGCCCCTAAGCCGGTTAGGCTTATCCTGCCCGGCAAATGTTACCGCTACGAACAGGTAACGGCCAGAGCGGAGATGATGTTTTACCAGGTGGAAGGGTTGGCAATAGGTGAAAACGTTACCATGGCCGATCTCAAGGGTGTATTAAGTGAGTTTGCCCATCAGATGTTTGGCAAGGAGCGGAAAGTGCGCTTTCGAGCCAGCTACTTTCCATTTACCGAACCAAGTGCGGAGGTAGATATGGACTGCATACTTTGTGGCGGCAAAGGTTGTAGGGTATGTAAATATACCGGATGGGTGGAGATACTGGGGTCGGGGATGGTCCATCCGGAAGTCTTAAAAAACGGGGGTTATGATCCAGAAAAATATAGCGGTTTCGCCTTCGGGATGGGGGCGGAAAGAATTGCCATGCTTAAATATGACATCGATGATATAAGGCATTTTTTCAGAAATGACCTGCGTTTCTTAAGTCAATTTAGATAAATAAGGAGGAAATAGATTTGCGCGTACCACTGTCCTGGTTAAGAGAATATGTACCGGTTGATATGTCTGTTCCAAAGCTGGCCCACCGGTTGACCATGGCCGGCCTAGAAGTGGCAGCCGTTGATTATATAGGTAAGCGACCCGAATCCGAAACGGGGGGGTCGGGGCCTAAGCATACCTGGAAAGAAACAGAGAAAAAAGACCGTCCTCAGCTCGATTGGGAAGGCATTTACGTAGGAGAAATCACCGAAGTGAAGAAGCATCCTCATGCGGATAATCTGGTAATAGCTACCGTCGATTACGGAATAGGAGAGGCGAAAACCGTCACCGGAGCTCCCAATATAAAAGTAGGAGACAAAGGGGTAAAAGTTCCCGTGGCTGAGGTGGGGGCCAAAATCGTTGATCCCCATTCTGAAGGGGATATAACAAGGGTAAAAGAAGCAGAAATTAGAGGCATTAGCTCTCACACAGTCATCTGCTCTGAAAAGGAGCTGGGAATTTCTCAGGATCACAGCGGAGTTTTAATTCTGGACCCGGCTCTTTCCAAAGGACAACCGCTTTCGGAGGCTATAGGGGATATTGTATTGGAATTTGATCTTACCCCCAATTTAGGTAGATGCCTTTCCGTAATCGGAGTGGCTCGCGAGGTAGCCGCCCTTACCGGCAAAGAGATCCAAATCGATGAGCCGGACTGCGTTGCAGAGGGACCGCCGATAGAAGACCAAGTTAAGATATCTATAGAAGATCCCGGCCTTTGTTCTCGCTACAGTGCGGGCTTGATAAAGGGGGTAGAAACGAAAAGATCCCCCTTCTGGCTAAGATATAGGCTTAGCCTATCCGGAATCAGGCCGGTGAACAATCTGGTGGACATCACTAATTACGTGATGTGGGAGTGGGGGCAGCCACTGCATGCATTTGATTACCACCAGCTTGTCGAAAGAGCCGACCCTCCTCAAATAATCGTTCGGGCGGCCAACCGGGGGGAGACGCTAACCACTCTGGATGGAAAAGTAAGGGACTTAACTGAAGATATGTTACTTATTACCGATACTCAGGGGCCGATAGCTCTGGCTGGAATAATGGGGGGTCAAGAAACTGAAATCACTGAAGGTACTGCCAGTATTCTCTTAGAGTCAGCAAATTTCGATCAGGTAAATAACCGGCAAACCGCACAAAGGTTAAAGATCCCCTCTGAAGCTACTCGCCGGTTCTCAAAGGGCTTGCCGGCCGAGCTTACCATCCCGGCGTTGAAAAGAGCTGCTCAATTGATGCGCAAAATTGGTGGGGGGACCATCGCTTCCGGAGTAAAGGATGAATATCCGGTTAAGCAAAAAAAGGTGGCCGTTAGCTTCGATCCGGACATAGTTGGCGATACGTTGGGAATTAAAGTAAGTGAGAAGAGGATAATAAAGATTCTCAAATTGCTTGACTTTAAGTGCGAAAAATTGGATGGATTGATCCAGTCTACCGCCCCCTGGTATCGTCTGGATGTGGAAGAACCCTGCGATCTAATCGAGGAAGTTGCCCGGGTAATAGGCTATGATAATATACCGGCAAATTTAATAAGTGAACCTGTTCCCTCCCACTACCGCAATCGTGAATTGGAGATAGAAAGGAAGGTAAAAGACCTCCTAATAGGATGGGGGATAAATGAGGTAATTACTTATTCACTGACTAATTTGGAAAGCTTGTCCAAGCTGTATCCATCCAGCAGCTTTCCCCACCAAAACTATATAAAAGTGGCCAACCCGCTTACCGAAGAACGGACCCTGCTTAGAACCACCCTGTTAAGCAATCTCTTGGAGGCGACGGGGCTGAATTTACGCTATCAGGATAGAGTTAAGATCTTTGAAATCGGGCGGGTATTCTTTGAAACGGACAAAGACCTATTGCCCGAGGAACCTAAGCGGTTGGCTATAGCTTTTTCTGGGAAAAGAGCTTCTAAATCCTGGACGCCGAATGTGACCGGGGATCTGGATTTTTTCGATTTGAAAGGGGTCCTTCAAGCCTTACTAGAAAGCTTAGGCCAGAGAGATTACCGATTTTTTCCCTCTGAAGTCCCGACATTTCATCCCCACCGCCAGGCTCAAATACAAGTAGGGGATGAGAGGATTGGGACCATAGGTGAGGTTGATCAATCGGTTTTGGACGGTTTTGAGATTGAGCGGAGGACTTGCTTAGCGGAGATTGATTTCTCCAAATTATTGGACAGGACAAAAGAAGTAAAGCGTTTCACTCCTCTTCCCCGCTTCCCGGCTACCACCGTGGATATTGCCGTAGTGGTGGATGAAGAAATCCCGGCGGCCAAAATAAAGAAGACCATAATGGAGGCCGGGGTTGAGGTTTTAAAGTCAGCCTGTTTATTTGATTTATATTTTGGTGAGCAACTATCGGAAGGTAAAAAGAGCCTAGCTTATTCGCTTACCTTCCAGGCAGCAGACCGTACTTTAACTGACGGGGAAACAAATAACTACGTGGATAGAATAGGCAAACAGCTAAAAGAGGAATTGAACGCACAGATCAGAGGCAAAGGGAGTTAGAGCTTCTTAAGTATAAGGGTCGAATTTTGCCCTCCGAAGCCGAAAGAGTTAGAGAGCGCTACCTTAATTTCTGCTTTGCGGGCGGTATTTGGAACGTAATCCAGATCACATTCAGGATCGGGGTTGCGGTAATTAATAGTAGGCGGAATAAGTGAATTTTCCATGGCTAACAGGGTAGCGCAAGCTTCTGTTCCCCCGGCCGCCCCTAATAAGTGTCCAATTTGAGATTTAGTGGAGCTTATCGGTATCTGGTAGGCCCGCTTTCCAAAGACGGATTTAATAGCCTGAGTCTCCGTCTTATCATTTAAAGGGGTGGAGGTACCGTGGGCGTTAATGTAATCTATTTCAGTTTTATCTACCTTCGCTCTGCTTAGGGCCATCTCCATGGCCCTCTTTGCCCCTTCACCACCCTCTGCCGGGGCGGTAATGTGTTGCGCGTCGGCGGTCAAGCCAAAACCGGCCAGCTCGGCGTAGATGTGGGCTCCGCGTCTTTTGGCCGCTTCAAGTTCCTCTAAAAGAACTGCTCCCGCTCCCTCTCCCATTACAAAGCCGTCTCTTTCTTTATCAAACGGCCGGGATGCTTTTTGGGGATCTGTTGATTTTGAAAGTGCTCCCATTCGGTCAAAGGCGGCAAAAGTAAGGGGCAGGAGCACCGACTCTGATCCCCCCGCTATCATGACCTCGGCATACCCGTTATATATAAGGTCGGCTGCTTGGCCGATAGCGTGATTGCCGCTGGCACAGGCGGAGACCAGACCAAAATTTGGTCCCTTAAGTCCCCATTGGATCCCGATCTGTCCGGCGATGGCGTTAGGCATCATTTTAGGACCAAATAAAGGGCTGACCCGTCTGGCTCCCCTTTTTAGTAATCTTTGATGGTTGACGAGTAAGGTCTCCATATTGCCTATTCCCGTTCCCATTATGGCTCCCATTTTTTCTAGATCCTGTTTTTTTAAGTTTATGTCGCTATCTTCTATCACCAAGCTGGCAACCGCCAGTCCAAACTGACTGGCTCTACCCATTCTTCTAGCTCTCTTTTTGTCCATAAACTCTACGGGATCGAAGTCTAAAACCGGAGATCCCACCAAAACGTCCGTTCCAGAAAGGTCTATTTCATCATCACAGCGCCTTATTCCTGACTTGCCCGCTCTGAGACCCTCCCAGAACTGATTTTTGCCGATACCTATGGAAGTTAATACCCCCAATCCGGTTACTACCACTCTTCTGGACATTGTATAAAAGCTACCTCGCTATTTTTATCTGTAGTTTCGCACGCATAAGCTTCTCCTCCAAATTTCTTCTCTCTTCATCGGTCAGCTTTTGGGAAAGGGCTTCTTCTAGATTGGCCTTTTCTTTTTTAGCTTCTTCTAATTGTATATTTGCGGGAGTATCTACATCTCGTGCCAGAACCGCTACCCTATCCTCTTTTACTTCCAAAAAGCCGCCGTATACTCCAAACAGCCTCTCTTTCTGCCTTTCCTTTACCTTCAAGAGCCCACTCTTTAGAGGAGTAGTAAGTGGAATGTGATCCGGGAGTATACCTAGTTGGCCCTCCCTACCTTTGGCCACAATCATGGCCACCGGGCCTTCAAACACTAACCCTTGCGGGGAAATCAGTAAAAAATTCATCTCCGCCATATAACCACCAACTTTTGGGGTAAGTTAAATATATTCTTTTGGGGCTGCAATTTCAACAAAGGGCGGCCTTTGCAGATCAGGGCCGTCGACAAATGCCTTTCCTATTTACCTAGCGGAGATAGGATCACAAAACCTTGACAAATTGGTCCCTTCGGATTATAATTTTGTTGATTCGATAAAGAATTAAGATAAAAATTAAATTTATCGGGAGGTGGAAAAATGCCGGAACTACTCACCGCAGTAGGTAACTTGTTGATTGCAGCAGGGGTAGCGATGCTTCTGATGCGCATCGGCGGTTACTTTGAGAAGATATAGCATGTAGCTGGCTTTTGATAAATGTAAGCCTTCCAAATATCCTATTTCATACTTGGGTCTTGAATAGCTTTGTATGGCAATTTCGTAGGGTATATAAAGAATTGAGGGACAATAGTAAGCTCTCAAACTCCCACCACATAAAGTTTCATCATCAAATCTATCCTAGTTGCATTATTCTCTTCCAAACCAATAAGTTAGTAGTGCTATGGACTTATTTAAAACGGACGCAAAAGTCTATACAGTAAGTGACCTGAACAGAGAAGCAAGATACCTACTAGAAGATGCCTTTTCATCGATATGGGTGGAAGGGGAGATCTCGAATTTCAAGCACCACAGCTCCGGACACAGATACTTCTCACTTAAGGACGAAACCTCGGAAATTGATGCGGTAATGTTTAAAAGAGAAGGGGAAAAATTAAACTTCGAACCACAAGATGGGACTAAAGTGCTTGCGTGGGCAAAGGTCACAATTTATGAGCGCCGGGGTAACTATCAACTGGTAGTTAAGCAGATGCAGCCTGCCGGGGTTGGTCGTTTGCAGCTTGAGTTTGAACGCTTAAAGCAGAGATTAAAAGAAGAAGGGCTTTTCGCGAAAGAACATAAGAGAGAGATCCCAAAATTTCCTACCCGCATTGGGTTGGTAACTTCGCCTAGCGGAGCGGCAATTAGAGACATAGTAACCGTTATTTCACGCAGGTTTCCTCCCGTCCGCTTGCTCTTATTCCCCACCCGGGTCCAAGGGGAGGGGGCTAGCTTGGAAATAGAAAGCGCAATTGAACTGGCCAATCGTTATCACCTAACTAAGGAACCAATAGACGTACTCATTGTAAGTCGTGGCGGGGGATCTTTAGAAGATCTGTGGCCCTTCAACGAGGAGATAACCGCCCGGGCTATTTATGATTCGAAAATACCGGTCTTGGTAGGAGTAGGGCACGAAATAGACTTTACCATTGCTGATTTTACCGGTGACGCTCGGGCTCCTACCCCTTCGGCGGCTGCTGAAACTTTAGTCCCGGATAGGGAGGAATTGGCCAACAAAATCCAAAAGATTAAACATGAACTGATAAACCACGAGCGAGCCATGATAAGAAGCAAACAGAACAGGCTCAACTTATCGCTTAAATCTTATGGGTTTAGGACGGTGGTGGGGAAAATTGATAACTACTGTCAGCTACTGGATCAGACATTTGATAAACTTATCAGTCGGATGAAAGACGGTTTTAAAGAATGCGAAGATCGGTTTAACCAACTTACAAAAAGGCTCCAGATGGGTGATCCGCAAGCCATCCTGAATAGGGGATATTCGATAGTGGAAAATGATGCTGGCCAACTGGTAACCTCTCATCGTCAGGTGAAGGAAAAGGACAAAATTAAAGTGATACTGAAGGAAGGCCGTCTTGTAAGCCAGGTATTGGAGGCCGCCGAAGATGAAAGAGCCGGGAAAAATTGATATTGAGAAATCATTGGATAGATTAGAAGAGATAGTTAACTCGCTGGAAAGTGAGGAAGTAAACCTGGAGAATTCGATTAAGCTCTTTGAAGAAGGGATAAAGTTAGCCGATCGAATAAAGAAAAAGCTTGACCAAAGTAAGCTAAGGATAAAAAAGGTAATCGAGAAATCGAACGGCTTTGACCTGGAGGATTTTCAAGTTTAGCTAACTGGAAAGGTTTAGAAGCTTAATTATCCTTTTCTTTCTCCTCTTCTTTTTCTTCCTCTTCGGCCAGAATCTGCTCAATTCTGGCCGCTTTTTCCATAGTTTTATCTAGTTTAAATTCTAGCTCTGGAGTATGGCGTAAATCCAGATTATTTGCCAGCTTTGAGCGAAGAAAGCCGCTTGATTCCACCAGCGCGCTGCGCGCGGTTTCCTTTTCACTTTTGTCCCCCACCTTAGTTATATAAACTGTGGCATAGCGCATATCCCGGCTCAGCTTCACTTCGGTCACCGAGACCAGGTTGAAGCGAGGATCACGAGTTTCAAACTCAAGTATTCGGCTTATCTCTTGCTTGATTTCCTCTCTTACCCGGTCAATTGTTCGCTTACCCAAAACAAACCCCCTTAGAAAAGGTCTATCTTATAGTCCTCAACGAAGATGTTGGGTATTCTCTCCAGGCTATTTACTAACCTGCTTAGCAGGCTGTTACCTTCTTTTTGGTCATTTGAGATATGAACAATACCAATTTCGGCTTTTCTTTTTGCATCCTGGCAGCCCGTCTCACAGGTGGAGACATTAAAATCTCTGCGTAGTTGAGAAAATAATTTCTTTATAATCGATCTTTTTTCCTTTAAGGTATTTGGAGTATAGAGATGAAGTTTTATATGGACCAAACCTATCCACATAATATGAGATATAAGCGGTTTAAATGTTAAAGATGAGCCTAAGGTTTGACTTCTCGCAATTGATAGATGTCTAACCTATCGCCGATTTCGACCTCTTCGAAATCTCTAATCCTAAGTCCACATTCCTTTTCTGTACCTACTTCAGCCACATCTTCTTCAAACCTTTTAAGTGATGCGATCTCCCCGTCGTGTACTGTAGACCCATTTCTTACCACTCTTATGCGCCCGTCCCTGGTGATTCGACCTTCTTTTACGTAGCAACCGGCAATCCTTCCCGTCCCCGGAATATTAAAGGTGTTTCTGACCTCGGCTTGGCCGATCTTAATCCTTTTGTAAGTGGGCTCAATTAAGCTTTTCATAGCTTCTTCTACACCTTCGGTTAGTTCATAAATGACGTCATAGGTGCTGATGGAAACCCCCACTTGTTCAGACAGCTCCCGTGCTTTCTTGTGAGCTTCAGTGTTGAATCCCAGGATCATTACTTTATCTTTTTCATTGCCGGAGCTGGCAAGCAACACGTCGTTTTCACTTATCTCCCCTACATCCGATTCAAGGACCTCAAGTTCAACCTTGTCCATATCAAGCTTCTCCAGTTCACCTTCTAAAGCCTCCAGTCCCCCTCTGGTACCTGCTTTTAGGATTAACTTCAATTTTTTCTTCTCTTCGGTCATCCTCCTGAAGGCTTCCATCCTGCTTACTCTTGATTTTTCTAATCTTTCCTTTCTCTTCTTCTCTTTTCTTTTCTTGGCTACTTCCTTGGCTTGATTTAAATCTTCTTTTACTTCTAAGGGCACACCGGCTGGGGGCACATCGGAAAGTCCCAGTATTTGAGCCGCTCTGCCCGGGCCCACTTGATCTACCCGGTTGCCGTTTTCATCGATTAAAGCCTTTATCCTACCGTAAGTTTCCCCTACCACTACTGACTCTCTTGTCTTTAGGGTACCATCCTTAATTACCACTGAGGCTATGGGGCCCATACGGGTATCCAGGAAATTTTCGAAGACAATGCCCGATGCTTTTGCGGATGGATCGGCTCTAAAGTCTTCCATCTCCGCTAGCAAGACGAGCATTTCGAGCAGTTCATCAACATTTTCGCCGGTTAAAGCCGAAATGGGAATCGTGACTGTATCTCCACCCCACTCCTCCGGATTTAGTTCTTCTGAAGCAAGCTCTCTTTTTACCTGTTCAAGGTCGGCATTTCTCTTATCAATCTTGTTTATTGCTGCTACCAGGGGTACATTGGCTTCTCGGATGTATTGGATAGCTTCCTTGGTTTGGGCCATTACTCCATCGTCCGCTGCCACCATCAATATTGCTATATCCATTACCCTGGCTCCCCGGGCCCTCATCTGGGTAAATGCCTCATGGCCGGGAGTGTCAATGAAAGTAAGTTTTTCCCCCTCATACTCTATCTGGTAGGCACCGATGGATTGAGTTATCCCTCCTGCTTCCTTGGCCGCTACTCGGGTCTTACGCAGATAATCAAGCAGGGTAGTCTTGCCGTGATCGACGTGTCCTAAGATGGAGATGACCGGCGGGCGGGGGACTCCAACCTTTTCTTCTTTTTTCTCTTCTGTTTTCTCCTCTTCGGCCTCCTTTTCTTCCTCTTCCTTTTTCTCTGGAGGCTTTTTAGCATATAGCTCTTTTACTACTTGATAGTCTTCCTCGCTTATGGTGTTCAAAGGAGTGAGGTTTTCCATCCCCATTTCTTCCAGCGCCCCGATTAACTCCTGGGTGCTTATATTCATCTCTTTTGCTGCTTCGTAAATTCGCTTTTTTCCCATTGTAAATTGCCTTTTGCTCGATTGTTAAACATACTCTCGATTGTTAAACATACTATTAAATAGAGGGTGTATTGTCAAGTAACAAGCCGGGCTCAAGTTGCACTGGAGGTTGGAGCCGGATATAATAAGCTTGATACTCTCTTCTATACGAGGAATCCACCTGATAAAAAATTTTAAGATTTCTTGGATTAGAAAATATTTGTAGATAAAGAGGTTTGAAAATAACTTGGGGAGCGATAAATTCGTGAATGGTAAGGACACAAAAAAGTATATATTTGTGACCGGAGGAGTCCTCTCCGGATTGGGAAAGGGAGTGAGTGCCTCTTCTATTGGCCTTCTCCTTAAATCCCGTGGGTTTAAGGTCACCATGATCAAGATAGACCCTTATCTTAACTGCGATGCGGGCACAATGAACCCTTACCAGCACGGGGAGGTCTTTGTACTGGATGACGGGGGAGAGATTGACCTTGACTTCGGCAACTATGAGCGGTTTTTGGGTATCAATCTGACCAGCGAACACAATATCACCACTGGCACCATCTATCGGCAGGTAATTGAAAAGGAGAGGCGGGGAGATTATCTGGGCCAGACCGTACAGATAATTCCCCATGTTACAGATGAGATAAAGCTTAATATCAGAAAAGTAGTTGCTGACTCCGGTGCTGATTTGGCCCTCATAGAATTAGGTGGAACCGTAGGGGACATCGAATCGATGCCTTTTCTGGAGGCCGCTAGACAACTGCATCGAGAGGTGGGGGATGAGCAATGCGTTTTTGTTCATGTAACTTTGATTCCCGTTCTTTCTCCGGTAGGGGAACAGAAGACTAAACCCACTCAACATGCGGTAAAGGAGCTTAGGGCATTGGGGATTAAGCCGGACATAATCGTGGGCAGAAGTGAAAAAAGATTGGAGAAAGATAAACAAGAGAAAATATCACTTTTCTGCGATGTGCCTGCAGAAGCAGTGATCAGCGCCCCAAATAAGGAATCCATTTACGAGGTTCCGGTTATCTTCGAGGAGCAAAATCTCACTGAGTTATTAACGGCTCAGCTTAATTTAACCCCCCAGAGTGCGGACTTGTCCGAATGGAAGGGTTTTTTGAAAAATGCCAAGAATACGAAAGATAGCGTGGAAATAGCGGTGGTAGGAAAATATACCGACTTGCCAGATAGTTATATAAGCTATCAGGAAACTTTAAAGCATACCAGCGGCCGGCTCAGAACCGAGGTAAATTTAAGATGGATAGAGGCAGAAGACTTTACCGAAGGCGCGGTAAATGGAGTGGACGGTATATTGGTACCCGGCGGCTTTGGGCGCCGGGGAAGTCAAGGCAAGATAGAGGCCATAAGATACGCTCGAACCAATAAGAAGCCCTTTCTGGGTATATGCTTTGGCTTTCAGCTAGCGGTAGTGGAATTTGCCAGAAACGTGGCCGGCCTCACTGGGGCTGACAGCACTGAACTTGCAGATAACACCCCTTACCCGGTCATCGATTTTCTGCCTGAGCAGGTGGATGTTGAAAAGAAAGGGGCCACTATGAGGCTGGGGGCTCATCCCATACAGGTAGCTGAAGATAGTTTGGCTTACAATTTATACGGGAAAGTGCGTATTTCGGAGAGACATCGACACCGCTACGAGGTAACCCCCAAGTTCGTGTCCGAATTGGAGTCAAAAGGCTTAAAATTCACCGGCAAATCACTCGATGGCCGGCGGATGGAAATAGCAGAAATTAAGGACCATCCCTTCTTTATCGCTGTTCAGTTCCACCCCGAATTTACCTCCCGCCCCACCAATCCTCATCCGCTCTTTGTTGGGTTTGTAAAGTCATGTCTAGAAGAACGAAAAGATGGATCTTGGTAGCTTTTTTTCTGATAGCGGGTTGTTTTCTGTTTCTTTTCACTTTTCCCTCGCTTAGAAACCTGGATATCTCAAATTCGGCTTCTCCACATTCCGAGACTTCCCTTAAAAAATCCTCCTTGCAAAAATACAATAAGGAGGGTGAGCTTGTCTGGGAACTGACCGCCGAAGAGATCAAAACTGACCAGGCTTCCAACCGGACAGTGGCTGATTTGGTGAAGGTTTCCTTTAAAAGTGAGTGGATGAATAACCTAGTCATAACTGCCCATAAGCTCACTTTATTCAACAAAACTTCCGATATGGAACTAGAAGGCGATGTTCAGGCGGTGGGAGATGATTTTAAGCTTCTTGCTCAAAAGCTTAGGTGGGATGCCCAAAAAGAAGTTCTGGAAACCGAGACTTCGGTAAAAATTTATTACCGCGACTTCGAATTAACTGGCAATTATTTTAAATACTTACCTTCCGAAGATCGGATAACCATTGAAGGCCAGGCTGTCATTAGTTCAATTGGTAATCAGGGGAGTAAGCCATGACGGAAAATGTTTTAAAGGCAAGGAACTTGATCAAAATTTACCAACAAAGGCGGGTGGTAAATGAGCTAAGCCTGCAAGTAGGTGAGGGTCAGATAGTCGGTCTTTTAGGCCCCAATGGAGCCGGTAAAACCACCACCTTTAGGATGATAACCGGGGCTATTTGGCCGGATGGAGGAAAGATTTTCTTAAATGGAGAGGATATCACCGAACTGCCTTTCTATAAGAAAGCGCGCAGAGGCATAAATTACCTTCCCCAAGAACCATCCTTTTTCCGTAAAACTACAGTGAGGGAAAATTTAAAATTAGTAATGCAAAATTCTCTTGCCAAAAATTCCGTCAATATCGAGGAGGAGATAAAGAGGTTACTTGATAATTTGGGAGTGCTGGAATTTAAGGATCAACCGGCCTCCAGCTTATCCGGAGGGGAGGTGCGTAAGGTAGAGATAGCCCGAGCTTTGGCCACTTATCCTTCCTTTATTCTGTTGGATGAACCTTTCTCATCCATCGACCCTATATCGGTAGAGGAAATCCAATCCATAATTTACTTTTTAAAAGAGAAAGGTTTGGGGATCATAGTTACCGACCATAACGTAAGGGAGACTTTGAGCGTAACCGATTATGCCTACCTTATGAACCGAGGGGAGATACTTTTAGATGGAAAACCGGCCCACATCATAGATGATCCTGCGGCCAGAAAGTTCTATTTGGGCCAGAAATTTAGAATGTAGGTTTAGGGCTTAATTAGAGAACTTCTTCGATGGTTCCTCCTCCAAATATCTTATCACCCTTGTAAAACACCACTATCTGACCCGGGGTTATAGCCCTCTGCGGCCGGTCAAAAGTGACCAACAAATGGTTTTTCTCCTTTTCTATTTTTGCTGGGGCCGGATCGCTTCGATATCTGATCTTGGCCTCTACTTTTTGTGGAAGTTCAAGATCCGTAGCATAGGTGAAGCTGGGCCGGGAAGCGATCAGCCGGTTAGAATATAAGTCTTCTTCATCCCCCACTACTATACGATTATTTTGTGCATCAATTTGGACTACGTAGTACTTTCTATCTAGTCCCAGACCTAAACCTCGCCGCTGACCAATAGTGTAGAAAGGGATACCTTTGTGTCTTCCCAGGATGTTTCCCTCCGGATCAACTATCTCTCCGCTCTTATAGTCTCCATTGCTTGTGTTTTCTTTTATAAATCGGCGGTAGTCATCGTCCGGCAGAAAGCATATTTCTTGGCTTTCCGCCCGCCTGGCACATGCTAACCCAATGCGGGAGGCAATGTCTCTGACCTCCCCCTTTTGGTACCTACCGATAGGAAAGAGTATATGGGGAAGGGTTTCCTGATTTAGGTTGTGAAGAAAATAGGACTGATCCTTTCCCTTATCTTTTCCTTTTTTAAGATAATATACGCCGTTACAATCTATGCGGGCGTGATGACCGGTAGCCAGATAATCATAGCCTAAAGATATAGCCTTTTTTAAAACAAGCCCGAACTTAATCCATTTATTGCAGCGGCTGCAGGGGTTAGGTGTCTTGCCTTTCAAGTAATTTTTTAAAAAATCGGCTATTACGGTTTCTTTAAGTTCCTCTCTAAAATCTAGTACGAAATGAGGTATTCCTATCTGCTGGGCGGCTCTTTTGGCCATATCAATAGACTTTGGAGAACAGCAGCCGGAATCCAAGCTATCGTAAGGAAAAAGCTTTAAGGTCACTCCAGTTACCTCATAGCCTTCTTCCTTTAATAAATAAGCGGCTACGGATGAATCCACGCCCCCACTCATCATAACCAGCACTTTGCCTTTCTTTTTCATCATCTTAAGTCTATTATACCTAAAAAGGATGGGGACTCAATTTCTTCTCTGAATTAGACAGATACCGGATAGAGGGGCCTGATTTGACAGTCCAAATAAAATTTGATTAAATTTAGCTGCAAACGTCATTTACACCTTTATTCATATTATCTTAAGTTGTATAGGCCGTTAGCTCAACCGGCAGAGCACCCGGCTCTTAACCGGGGGGTTCCGGGTTCAAGTCCCGGACGGCCTACAAGATTAGTTATTGAGTCTTATCGTATCCTCTCCCCAGGTAGACAACCCAGCAAAATAGCTACTGGAGGATAAGAGAAGCTTATAGCAAAACTTTAGGTTAGTGATCTTTACGTAAAGTACTGGAAATTATTGCAATAGGTGAGAAGATGATGAAAACTGCACCGTACGGTTCTTGGAAGTCTCCGATCTCCTCACAGATGGTTTCTTCTAAGACCATCAGATTGAGCCAGATTGAAATAGAAGGCGAAGAAATATACTGGAATGAGCTACGTCCCAGTGAGGGTGGACGCCACGTTATAGTGCGCTATACTACTGAAGGCGAAACTATTGAGATTACTTCTCCCCAATTTAACGTTCGTACCCGAGTGCATGAATATGGCGGTGGTGCCTATATTGTCGACCAAGGGAAAATCTATTTTTCCAATTTTGCTAATCAACGCTTATATAACCAAAGCCCGGGGAAAGAACCCAGACCAATAACCCCTGAATCCAAAAAGCGTTTCGCTGACGGTATAGTTGACCAATATCGAGATAGAATTATCTGCGTATGCGAGGATCATGGAACTGCTGGGAACGAACCGGTAAATAGCATAGTAAGTATCGATCTGCTTGAGGATAATAAGGTGGTTGAACTTGAGTCGGGAAAAGACTTTTACTCATCACCTCGCCTTAGTCCTGATGGCTCAAAATTAGCTTGGCTTAGTTGGAATCATCCCAATATGCCTTGGGATGGTACTGAGCTTTGGGTAGGAAAGTTGAATGAGGGCGGTTCAATGGTCGAGATTAACCGAGTAACCGGTGGAGTTGATGAATCTGTCTTTCAGCCCTCTTGGTCACCTGATGGTATCTTGTATTTTGTCTCCGATCTTACCGGCTGGTGGAACTTATACCGGTGGGTGGACGGAGATATCGAGCAATTGGTGAACATGAAAGCGGAGTTTGGCAAGCCGCAGTGGGTCTTTGGGATGTCCACCTACGATTTTGAATCCAACGACCGTATCATTTGTTCCTATTCTCAAAAAGGTCTGTGGCACTTAGCCAGTCTTGATCTTCGGACGGGCAGGCTTGAGCCGCTTGATATTTCCTATTCTCATATAGCCTCGGTTAAAGCATCTGATGGGAAGGCAGTTTTTTTAGGAGGGTCCGCGACTGAACCAATGGGTGTAGTTAGGCTTGATCTGACCAGTGGAGAGCACGAGGTCTTGCGTCGCTCAACCGAAATCGCCCTTTCTCAAGGTTATCTATCTCTTCCGGAAGCGATTGATTTTCCCAGCAAACATGGGGATTCAGCACACGGTTTTTACTATGGACCTTATAATAAAGAATATAAAGGTCCAGATAGTGAAAAGCCACCTCTTATGGTGATCAGTCATGGTGGTCCCACCTCGGCCACTTCCAGTACCTTCGATCCAGCTATTCAGTACTGGACTAGTCGGGGTTTTGCCGTGCTGGATGTAAATTATGGCGGCAGCACCGGTTACGGTAGAGATTATCGCAAGCGGTTGGAAGGAAAGTGGGGGATTGTGGATATCGATGATTGTGTTGACGGTGCAACTTATCTGGTAAAACAAGATAAAGTCGATGGAAAACGTCTTATAATCCGTGGGGGGAGTGCCGGAGGGTATACAACCCTTGCTGCTATCTGTTTTAAAGATACCTTTAAGGCTGGAGCTAGTTATTATGGAGTGAGTGATCTTGAGGCTTTGGCAAAGGAAACGCATAAATTTGAATCCCGTTATTTAGATAGGCTGATTGGTCCTTATCCAGAAAAGCAAGATATCTATCGAAAACGTTCACCAATTAACTATACTCACAAATTAGGATCCCCTATTATCTTTTTCCAGGGGTTAGAAGACGAAGTTGTACCACCGGAGCAGGCAGAACAGATGGTCAGGGCCTTGCGGGAAAAGAAAGTTCCAGTTGCCTATATTACCTTTGAAGGAGAACAACATGGCTTTCGGGTGGCTGAAAATAAAAAGCGGGCTTTAGATGCCGAGCTTTATTTTTATTCTAAGATCTTTAACTTCCAACTCGCAGATGCCGTGGAACCGGTGAAAATTGAACATCTGTGAAAGATTCATGCGCTTAAGTTCTCTCCTCATCTAGATATTCCTCTGCAATTTACCTACCCTTTTAAGTGTTCCACAGCAGATTTTGATGTAAGCCAAAGCTAACCTGGAGGGATTTTTCCTTTCACCGTCCGGTAGTTAATGTTAAAATAAAAAAGTGGTGAAGATACGATCTAAAAAGGGCGATTAAAACCATGTCTGAAAGAAAGATTATTCATGTGGATATGGATGCCTTTTATGCTTCTGTGGAGAAATTGGATAACCCCGATTTGAAAGACAGGCCGGTTATAGTAGGGGGGTTGGGAAATAGAGGAGTAGTGGCTACCGCCTCCTACCAGGCAAGAAAATACGGTGTACATAGTGCACAACCTATGGCCAAAGCCAGAAGGTTATGCCCCCAGGCTGTCTTCTTATCCCCCCGCTTTGATCGCTATAAAGAGGTCTCCAATCAGATCAGGGAGATATTTCACCAATATACTCCTTTAGTTGAGCCAATTTCTACAGATGAGGCTTTCCTTGATGTGACCGGGTCCCCTCAATCCGCGGTAAAAATAGCAACCGAGATAAAGGAGAAGATCAAAAATACTACCCATTTGACCTGTTCGGTGGGAATTGGGCCCAACAAGTTTATAGCCAAGTTAGGTTCCGATCTGGAAAAACCGGATGGTTTTGTGCACCTCAAGAAGGAGGAAGTGGATGAGTTGTTAAAAGATTTGGAGGTGGCCAAAATTTGGGGAGTGGGTGAGGTTACCGAAAAGAGGCTAAGAGATATGGGAGTTCGCACCATCGATGATCTGCGTAAAATATCTTTAAAAAAGCTGAAAGGAATGTTTGGCAAACAGGGCCAAAGCCTTTTCCAACTGGCCCGAGGAATAGATGAGCGTCCAGTGGAGCCGGCTCGAGAACCCAAATCGCTCTCCCGGGAAGTTACCTTTGAAAAAGATATCTACAAACAGGAAAAAATTAAAGCCAGACTTTACCAGCTTAGTCAATCGGTGGCCAGAAGGTTAAGGAAAAACGAGGTGAAGGGCAGAACCGTTTCTATTAAGGTCAGGTTTCCGGATTTTTCTTGTTTTACTAGACAAATTACCTTCGATCATCCTACGGACAGTACGGATACTATCTATTCACATGCTCTTGACCTGTTTGAAAGGAAGGTAGAGCTAAAAAATAGGGGGGTTAGACTTTTAGGGGTGGGAGCTTCCAATTTGAGTAAAAACCAAGATGAACCGAATAAAGGACAGCTCACCCTTTTTGATAGGCGGGTTTTAGGCAATCGTAAACTGGATAAAATTATCGATGAGATAAGGAATAAATTCGGTGATGATATCATTAAACGTGGGGTTTAAGCTATATTAATCCAGAAAGGGAATTTTCACATCTTGAGGTTTGCGTGTCAATCCTTGGTTGCTAGCGGAGGGAGAGAAATTTTTCTGACGCTGGCGAATCTGTTTGACGACCGGAAGGGAGGAGTTATGCAGCGAGGAAGAAAATTTTCTCTCCCTCAGGGGGGTGTAATTGAACATGGTGAGTATCCTCTGGATTAATGTATGAGCGCAGTAAGTAGTTGACTCTCTATCCTTAACTCAATAATATTCATCTTAGGGAAACAAAAACATTTAGAGCGGACCTAGATTTTCCGATTGATGATTGGTATAATCACTTGGATTATTGGACTTAATAATGGCAAGAGCTCGTACTTCGTAGCTCTCTGCTTCGCAAGCCTCTACTACGCTCCTTCGTAGCTTCGTAGA
>CAYUCE010000035.1:0-19913 GCA_964443275.1 uncultured Thermotogae bacterium
TCTAGGGGCTTTTTGCCCCTTTTATTTTTTGCCTAAGAGGGGGAAGTTGAGTTAAAATAAATTGGTGATGAAAATGGAGGATTTATTTAGAGAGCTAATTAGGTGGTATCAAGCAAATAATGGGTTGGCCTGGACCTTAGCAGCGGTCTTAATAATGATGCCGCTAGGGGTGTTGGGGAAGTGGTATCGAGAAAGGCGGATAGAGAGGATGGTAGATAAAAAGATAGAGGAACGAGAGAATCAAGTTTAAGGACTAATCCGAATCCGGCTGCTCCTCCTCGGTAGGTTCCTTTTCCCTATGCGTAGGGGTCCAATAAGCCTTTCCCGCTTCTATTCCTAATTCTTCCTCTATTACTTGCAATCTACCCTCTTGATGCGCTAAATAATTTTGTTGGTAATTTGACTTACTTTCCAAACTTATTAACCAGTATGCCAGTCCAATTATCCCCCATATGATTGCGAAAAATCCGATAGTTTCTAAAAGCCAATTAGAATCATCCATAATTGATTCACCTCCCTAAATTAATCCGGCTCTTTTAGCGTCCTGAACCAAATCCTTACCGTCGATTACAAACTGCCTCGAAGTCTCCTGGTTACGGTAAATAAATTGGTAACGATCCAGCCCAGGCAAGATTTCCTTGGCATTATCAAAGATATCCTTGTAGTGCTTTAGTTCGTTGGGTGAAGACGTGGAATAGGCGATAATTTTGTTGGCTCCCTGGGTAGCGAGTTTGTCGATAAAGGCAAAGTGTTGGGCGATTAGGATGGCTCCCACTCCACGTTTACGGCCGCCGGTCAGAAGCCTCATTATCCCCTTTGGACTTCTAGCGGCACCTTGTCTGAACATAATTTGAGCTTCGTCGAGCATAAAGACAGCGTTACCCCGTTCAAGGATGGCGGCGGCAATCCGGTTGCCTTGATCTTCCATATCTTCCGGAGTAAGATCATCCAGTTCGATTACTAATTTATCCTTAGAATGATCTTTAAAATAATCAGACCAGCGGATGCCTTTCTCAAGTAAGTCATTAGTAACTGGCAAGTGCCGGAAGCCGATTTTTTCCAGGCCGAATTCCTCAGAGCGGTCTTCGGGCCGGAAGTGAGTCTCCGAGGTATCTAATACTACGTACAGATCGCGGATGTCGGGGGCACAGTAGTATTTAGTAAGTATATAGCGGCCAAGCCAGGACTTACCGGAACCGGACATGCCTAGTATTACGATACGGTTGTTTTGCTTCATAGCGTTATTTATAAGTCTACACAGATGTGTGCCTGAGACTCTTCATCAAATCCGGCAATGAAACACCATACTTTATCTTCTTCCACGTCAAAAAGCTCCATCAAAACCCGTTTAAGGTCCTCCCATATCCATTCATCCACAGGAGTTAGCTTTAAGGTAATCACATCGCCATGAACATCGAAATTGAGGTCTAGCACAGCATCATAGATATCTAACTTTTCGGTTTCTTCCAGTATTTTTATCAACTTTCTTATAGATACATCTTTCATTTAAAACCCTCCCTCAAAAGGTAAAATAACGGACTCGGAAACATTTCGGGCATTTGAGCTGTACCCGGATACCTTCATGGTCATTTTTGACCTTAATCTTATGTACTACCATTTGGTTACCGCAGACATCACATTCCTTAATACTATTTACTAACCGATAGGCATGGTCCTTAATCTGCTGTTTGAATTCCTTCTTATGATCTTCAAAACCAGTCCAGTAGGGAGGGTTAGTAGGCTCCTTTTCCACGCCAAAGATGATTTCATGACCGCATTTATCGCAGTGCTTCCAAACGTCCTCATGTAGATAAGGGAGGTGAGCTAAACGGCGCTTAACTTGGATAGTTTTATCTTTACAAATCGGACATTCACGAGTTACGGACATAATTACTCCTCTAAATCAGTTTCCTCAACCTCGGACTCACCGGCTTGAGCCTTTTCCCTAATTTCCCGGGCTACGTCTTGGGGGGTCATCTCACCGGAGGCAATAGCCTGTTTATAGTGCTTTTTATCTTCTTCCGATAAGCTGTCGATTAACTTTTTAAGCTGCATGGCTTTGGAAATTTCCCGATCCTTCTCGGCCTCCTCTTCGGCCAGTTCCTCTTCAACTTGCTCCTGTCCTAAATCCTCTTTGATCTTCTTGGCCTGATTGCGAGATTGAAAACCGGCCCAACCGATTAAACCGAGACCAATATAAAGACGTACCCGGGGAGGTAAATCAGCTAAACCTACCTGGGATAAGGTCTCATCCCACTTAATTACATCTAAGCCTGCCGCTAGGAGATCTAGCTTGTCTTGGAGAAGTTTTTTAGTCTGTTTTTCGGGCAGGCGTACTCCCCAGAGTGAGCAACGCAGCATAAACTCGGTGAGCTTCTTAGTATTAATAGAGGGTTTGGAAGGGGAGGGAGTTTCTTTAGTAATACTAACGTCCCCACCGGTGTACTCCCAAAGTTCGGATTCCTTAGTATTAGGAGAGTTCATGGAAGCGTTTGATGCCCATCCCTTCCCGGCCGAAGATGGACTCCAAAGTTTCCTTATTGCCTGGATTAGCCGGTTTTTCCGTTTTGGCTTGCTCTTCTTTTTCGGTCTTAGTAGTAGAGTTTTTATGCCGTGTATACAGATAAAAAATAAGAGCAAGGAGAGCCAATCCGCTAACCACTTGAACGGTTGTATTACTAAAGAGATCAGCCGCCGCAGCCACGATTGTATCCGCCCCATCGCCCTCTTCATCTTTTTGCTTAGTATTAGTAGGCTCCTCTTCGGTAGATTCCTTCCCCTTACTATTAGTAGGAGACCAGGATTTAGGGGATTTAGCTTCCTCAGTCTTTAATTCTTCATCGAGGTCCGATAAATTACCCCTACTATTATGAGGATTGCCATTTTCCTTACTATTAGTAGGATTAGGAGTATCCTTCCCATTTTCTTTACTATTAGTAAGGCCGTTTTGCTCCTCGAAGATTTCATCAAGTTTATTCTTAGCTTTCGTCTTGGTGGTCACCAGCATCACCCTGTCGGGTAGCATTTTTCATTATCCAGCGGGCCGACTGCTTCGAATTACCATAGGCCCGCAGTCCACAGGCACCACAGTCAATATAGGGGACTTCCCCCTTCCGGGCAGTTCGAATAACAATATGTTGCCCGCAACAGGGACATTCTTTTAGATACATTTAATCACTCCTCTTTAGTCTGATTGCGCATAAACCCCATCCGGTTTAGACCCTCTCCGGCCGGGGCTTGGACGAATCGTTTAATCATCAGCCGCTCAAAGACCATGGAGGGAACTCTTTTTAAGTCAACCCAACGTTTCACGGTCTGGGTAGCCACCCCCATGTGGTAAGCGAGGGTTTGTTCATCTACTCCGTCCTCTTCCATCCGTTCGGGTAACTTTTCGATTAAATCATCCATTTCCGCATCGTTAGGAATACGTACCATGTTACCTCCAGATTAAAAAATGGGCGGGGGACCAATGGATAAAGTCCCCCCGCCCAAAATTCATGCTTCCCCTTTGAAAAATGCGCTCTAAATTATTGTACATTAGCGATCTTGAATACAGTTAAAATTAAACTTGTTCCCCTGGATACTTCTCTCCAAAGATTTGCATGAAGGCCCAGACCATGAATCCGAAGATACCTATGAGCAGTATCCCCATTATCATGACTATAAAGCCGGTCAGGGCCATGCCAAACCAGCTTCCGTTTGTCAGGGTATTAAACCCCTGAGTCGCTTCCGGTCCATGCTGGACCAACGTGGTTGTAGTTTCCTCTGCCATTACGCTAGGAGCGCTGCCCAAAACAAAACCTACCACTCCGCTTATCGCTGTCATAATCCAGTTAATCATCGTTACACCTCCAAGTTGATTTTAGAAAAACCTATTTGGTCAACTGATAGTCAATTGAATATCAATTGTTAATCAATTGTTAAAGCTTCTTGACCTGATCGGAAACTAACTGTAAGAGTTTACCGACTTCCTCATCGGTCAAATAGCCGTCTTCAATTGAAGAAGCTATCTGTTTTCCCAATTCTTTGTCAGTGATCTTAAACTTGAAGTCTTGGAGAGGGGACATCAAATAGACTGCCCCCAGATCCATTATCCAAGAGAGATATTTGCCAAGTTCCTCAAACATAGAATTCACCTCTCATTAAGTGAAACCGGGAATATGGGGTCCCTGGGATTGTGATTCAGATGTTACCACCTCGGTTTCAGATTCCTCCGGATAGAGTTTGATACCGTCTTCTAACGGTAAGTCCTTTATAAATTGGTTTTCACCATCTTTAATTCGGAAATAGGTTTCATCCCGCAGATAAAAGACGGCGATTCGCTGCTCACCTTCAAAGATCGAAAGAACCGGACCGCCGGATTGAGCGTTGTCTAATTCAATCCGCATCGACTCACCTCCAGAGTTAGACTTTCCAAAATAGTCAATTAACTTTGAAAGAATAGAAATTTTGCTCAATGCTCCCGGGAAAAATTTTGGGGATTCTTGAAATTAGGTGGTAAAGGGTTTCCCCTAACTGCAAGAGTCCCCAAGTAATTAAGATTAAAAAAGCTACGGCTATCGAGAAGAAGGGGGTCAAACTATCCTCACCTGATCGTTTATGCGGCGGATAATGGTCATAAATCATGGTTGAGATTGCTGCACAGCCCCGCGAAATGCAGGTTTATCCTCAAGGTTATTAACAATGACTTGGCATTGGATCGGCTTGGTTTCAGTACAGTAAAGCTGGCCATCTTCAAGCATAGCCAAAGCTATTAACCAGGGATGATTTAAGGAAACTTGGACAGTCTCTTCTCTACCGGGGTATTTAACGATAATTTGGGCTTCGATTTCCCTATAGGGGGTAGATTCACCAGGGGAAGGCATGTAGGGGGAAGGTTTGACTTCCTTAAATTTAGCATACAAAATTTGAACCGGTTTGAACTTACCGTAATGCAGTTTAATAGTTTCATATTCGCTTTCCGGGGAAGCATCGAGCAATTTAGGTAGGTAAATAGTAAGGGAAGCTACCAAAAGGATAGAAATCACCCCGATAAGTTTCGTTTTCCTCGACATTTTCTCACCTCCTTATTCTTAAAGATTTCCACTTTAGATCAATCCTTTCAAGTTATAGTAGTATAAATTTTAGTTTCAGTCAAACGTAATGTAGGTTACAGTTATTTAACCAGACTTTTAGTACATCTACAATTTGGAGAATAAATCATAACACTCCCCCTACAGTTTCCTTAGCTTTAATTGCCTCTTCTGGGTTAACCCTAATTTCAGACATGATTTCAGAGATTTCCTCGGGAGGGCTACGGGCTGAACTGCTGGAATCCATCCATACCTGACCGGATAGATAAGCGTTTTCCCCGCTAAAAGCCCAGCGCTTTACCTTAAAGACCCGACCAGCGAAATTGTGAAACTTAATCCGCAGCCAATCTTTATTACGCTGGATAATTGAGAAAGGCTCACTGTAGGCCACTTCAAAATCATCCTCATCGGATAACTTCAGACCAAAGTGAGCGGTTAGTTTTTTTTTACGTATTGACTTAGCCCAGTAGCCGAAATAGCGGATATTCTCATAACGAACGGTCTCTAAGGTATCCTCGTCAACCCCTTTTATCTTAAACTCCTCATAAATATCCGCTATCTCCGATACTCGGTCCAAGGGGAAGTAATCATCTTCATCCCGGTTTAGGAAATCATATGGATGGAGGGTTTGGTAAAGGGCATCCCACAGGTCAATCATATGAGAGCGTAAGGCATAGGTTACTTTATGGCTGATTTGATTTTCAGATCGCTCATATCCCGGCTTGTACTTAACAAAGCGGTATTTAACATCTAATTCATCCGGCAGATTAAAATCAGGGGGATAATGGTCCTGTAAACGTTTATCAACTTCCTCCCGCCATCTTGCTCTTAGCTCATCCAAAACCTCTTGAGCCACAAAACCGGACCGGGGCAGTGACTTTTTTACCGGCTTCGAGCTGTAATTAGCTAGGTAAACGGAAGGGAGCAAGGCATGTATGTGCCAATGAGGTTCCCAGGGCCGTTTACTGGACCAAGTATGAGAAACCGTGGCGCCGGCTATCCTGGAATCGTTCTTATTAGGAGCAAAAACTTCGGTCACCACCGCTCTAGCTGCATGTTGCAGCTCATTTAAGATTTCTTTTTTTTCATCACGGGTTAAATAGTGATGGAAAGTTTCGGAAAGTTCTTTAGGGATAGAAAATACTATAGGAGCCAGGTAGGACGGGTGTTTAGAGCGTAGGATTCCCTTAATGATCGTTTTAAGATTGCGGCTTTTGCCGTATGCGTAGCGCTGAGCACATCGAGGGCAGAAGTGGCGTTGATTACAAGTGTAGACAGTAAGACGGGTTTCCCCTTGAGTAGAAATCTGAAGCTCACCGCCGGCCCCACAGTTTTTGTAATTATATTCAAGCTCCTCCCGGGTTTGGATAGGAGCGGAAATAGTACCGTTTGGCCCCTGCCATTCGGTACGATCAAAAATATCCTCTGTGCCAGAAGGAAATCCGGAAATCCTTATATCGTAGGCATCTTTAAGACCGAAAAGCTTTTTGAGCTTAAATAGCCTCTTTGAGCCCGTATATACAGGTTTTTCCTTTAAAAGATTAGTTAAGCGTTGTTTATCTGGCAATTTCAATCCTTATTCAAATCTGTTTACTGCTCTTGAATTTCTTTGAAAAAACCTTTAGCCCACATTTTTAGATCGAAATTATCTCCATAAAGATGATAAAAATAATCAAGACAGAGGGTAATATGGTGATCATTTAAGAGAGAAGACCAGCTTTCATACCTTTTTTTATTAGAAATCCTACGTTTATACTCTTTTATCTCAGCAGGTAAGGCGAACTTAGCCCAAACTTTGGCCCATTTCATTCCCCGATTAGAGAAATAGACAGCAGCTTCTTGGGGATCCTGTAACTTAGAAATTCCACCCTCCGAATTAGCCAATCTCTCCTCTTCCAGAAAGATCAATTTTCTATGCAAAGCGGTCTGTAAAAGGCGAGAATAGTTGAAATTATTCCCCAGGGCTTCGGCGCTATCGGCCAAGGAGTCTGGGATATATACTCTTTTTTTCATTTTTAACTCACCTCCTTATGGGGCCCCATCCATGGGGTCATATGGGGCCCCATACCTTTTCTCGTATCGACTTTCGGTAGTACGAAAATTAACAAAAATGTTACGATACATGTTAAATCCAGTTGTGAACTACACAAACTATCAATTTCAAATTAAGAGTGTTATAGGTCAAGATAATATGAGACGTTTGAATCCACTTCATCACTTGCTCTTTCCTTGTTGTGAACTGCTTTACAGGGTTTAAACCGGCCGGAGGGGGTAGAATAGATAAAACCCCGCTCCGTTAACCCACCTAAGAGAAATAATGTATTTCTATTCTTTCTCCGGCCGGTAAACTTACTCTGATAAATCTGGAAGGGAGGTGGTGAATGGAAACCAGGATCGCGACGGGGAATCGAACCCCGGCCCGCTGCACCGGTAAAATCCCCGAGAGCAAGTAAGGTAAATCTCTCGGTTAAAACCATAGCTTACATGGGGATTGCAAACCCCGATAGAGGGCTGCACCAAGCGCCCCGACCCCCACCTCCCTTTAGTGATCCTCTCACCATATTCTCCTTAATTAACTGCTGTGGATATCAGATTTAATAACCAATTAGCATCATTCAGCTTCGATCTGGTATGCAATAAGTTTAAAATTGATATAGGATGAACCCCATGTCTAGTCAGCAAGAAATGATAAAACTCCCATTCGTCATCATCTTTATTTCTATAAGATTGCCATTCCCCAAGATAGCGGAGGAATTTACCGGTTGCTCTGTTTACATCCTCACCAAACAAAGCATCCGAATGAAAAGCTTCCTTTTCCATCAATATCTCGAGATTATGTTGCATAACCTCTCTTATTTCCTCTACCGTCTCCTCACTTAACTGCTTTAACTCTTGATCAGACATTTGAAATCACTCCCTTAACGAAACTTTAAAATAAGCTTTTATAAAGGTGAGGAGTTTATCACCTTCCCTATTCGGTTGTACTCCCGTACCCTCGCAATGAGGGCAAACTTCCTCACGCGTATTTTGAATTCCAACCCTAACAGGATAGTAACCTTCACCCCCGCAGAGCGGACACTCCTCTTCTAAATCAGGTAACTTACCCATTATTCCCTCCTTTTAACGACAAGATCTATCGATTTATCTATTATCCAACCAATTGCTCCTACCACTCCACAAAGAGCTTTTTTGAGCCCTCTATAGACCGGATCCTCTTCAAGTTCCTTATTTTCACCTTTCCCTTTCATAATTTCTCACCTCAAAGTCCTCTCAACTTCTCTCAACACAGAATTAAATTCCCAGATATTCCCCGACCTTCTCCTCCGCTTTCCAGACCTCCTCCTCAATGACCCCGATATACCGCAAGGTAGTCTGGGGATCGGAGTGATTAAACCGGTGTTGGATCACGGATATATCGACTCCGGATTGACGGGCATGATACCCCCAGGTTTTTCTAAACGAATGGGTGCCAATACGTTCCTCCACCCCCGCTTTCTGGGCCCACCTTTTAAGCATCTGCCAAGCGGTTCCCCGATGCAGGTGCTTGGAGGGATTGGTATTAGATGGAAATAGCCAGTCATCTCGAGCTAAATTTTCCTGTGTAAAGTAGTAAAATAAGGCTTCCTCAACCGACTCATTAACCTTAATAGTAATTTCTTTATTAGTTTTAGATTCCCGCAAGTAGACTTGATCTTTGATATGGTGATTTTCATCTCTCACCCTCTTTACTTTTAACTTCAATAAGTCGGAAATTCTTAGGGCAAAATTAAGCCCTACTACAAACAATGCATAATCACGTGGCGAACCATTTTGGTAAAGATTGGAAGCAATGGCCTCCACTTGGGATAGACTCCGGATGGGCTCGACTGTATTCACGTTATCACCCCCGTACTGCGGGACCTGTTAGGTGGGAGATAAGAAAGGATTTTATTGTACCTAATCAAATAGGCCGGCCGCAGAGCAGTGGGGAGAAGGCACAATCGCACTAAAGACTCCGCAGCCGGCAATAACAAAGCCGGCAGCCGGGTTGGAAAGTATGTCACACCTACCAATATGCCAAAGCGCTCTTTTAAGGTAGGAACCGGACTGCCGGCATCATTTAAAACCTGACTGGTCTTTTTTCCGCTTATGTCAAGTGAGTTGTCATAAAAAAAAGTGATGCATGGGAGGGAAAGATGACTGAAGGCAAGGTTTGTAACCGGAGATTGTACTTCATGTAATGATTGTGTCGATGTTTGCCCGGTGAGTGTACCTGATGAGTTCAATATGGGGCTTTCGGAGAGAAAAGCTATTTATAAGACTTTTCCCCAAGCTGTGCCAGCGGAGTATGCTATTGATTTTGACGCTTGTTTGAATGAAGATAACCTATTGGTATGCGAAAATTGTATGAAGGCTTGTGAGGCGAATGCAATTAAATTCGATGTTCCTCAAGAAACGATAATAGAACTGCAGGTTGATACAATCATTATCAGTACAGGGGCCGATCCTTATGATCCTACGCCCCTGGCTGAGTACGGTTATAATCGTCATGAGAACGTTATAACTACCATGGATTTTGAACGCATGTACGCTCCTACCAGCCCCACGAATGGAGAGGTTATAAAGCCGAGTGATCACAAGACCCCTAAAGAAATAGCCTTCGTTCAGTGTGTGGGGTCCCGTAACACCAACCCATCTTTGAACGAATATTCCTACTGCTCTAGAATTTGCTGTATGGTCTCCATAAAGCAGGCACTGGTGCTTAAATCGAAGATCCCAGATGCCCAAATTACAGTGTATTACATAGATATCCGTGCCTACGGTAAAGGATATGAAGAACTATACCATAGAGCGCGGTTACAAGGCGTACATTTTATTCGCGGTATACCAGCTGAGATCACCCAAAATGAAGATAAAACCTTAACCCTTGTTGGGGAAAATATTTTTCTAGGAGAAATGTACGAACACCGTCATGACCTGGTGATTCTCTCCGTTGGTTTGGAAGCGAAGAAAAATAGCTCTAAAGTTCAGAAGCTCTTCGGATTGGACCGTGATCCAGACGGACTATTCATCGAAAAGCATCCTAAGCTAGAACCGGTAGATACCTCTACTTCTGGAATCCTATTGGCGGGAACGGCAGCAGGTCCTAAAGATATCAGAGAAAGCTCCACTCAAGCTAAGGCTGCCGCTTCTAGAGCTTCCAGGTTAATGAAATCTGGAGTGATGCAGCTTGGGGCTTTGACGGCTAAAGTGGATGAAGAAATTTGTACCGGCTGCGAAATTTGTGAAGAAGCATGCCCATTTGGGGCGATTTCAGTAGATGGTGTCGCTCAAGTGACGGAAGCTTTATGCCAGGGTTGTGGAACATGCGCTGCCTCTTGTCCAGTTAATGCAATTGATATTAAACATTATACCGACCATCAAATCTTGACTCAGATTGATGCAGCTCTTGAAGAAGATCCAGAACAAAAGGTCATTGTCTTCTCCTCCTATTGGTGTTCATATTCCGGTGCAGATATGGCGGGAACAGCTAGGATCAAACACTATCCTAATGCCAGAATAATACGCTTACCGTGCGCAGGTAGGGTTAAACCTTCCTTTGTTTTACATGCTTTAAGGAAAGGAGCTGGTGGGGTACTAATTGCAGCATGTCACCCCGGGGAATGTCACTACAAAACGGGGGAACAGGAGGCTACAAAAAGATATGAACTTATAAAGGAGGTTCTCCAAGAAGAAGGCATAGATGAATCACGGGTGTTTATGGAAAGGATATCAGCAGCAGAAGGTAAGCGATTTGCAGAGGCAATCAACCAAATTGCAACTAGGCTGAGCGAATCAAAACCCATTCCGGAGGAAAAATTACAAAAAGCTAGCCAAAAGCTAGAAGAGGGATTATCATCACCTCTAAAACAAGTGGTTGACCAGGCTTAGCTCTTGTTCATCGTATTTCTCACTATCTATACCTTGAAAAGGCGATGAACATCTGCTAAAATTTAGACTGAAAATGATATTAAAAACCATTATCAATAAGAGGTGAATAATTTGCCGAGAAGAGGATCTAGAAAAGGTAATCATGGAAAAGGTAGAAATTCAGGATTTCGTGGTGATTTCAGCAATCTAAGTAGTGGGCAGGGAACACTTTTAGGTTCACCGAGGTTTGGACAGAAGGCTAGAGGTTCTGGCCTGGCTGCCGGGGGTTACCTGGCTCAAGGCTACCCAGCTCAGAGACAAAACTACAACCAAAGGTTTACTCGCCCGAGGTTAGCTACAGGCGGTTTCCCCACAAGAAGACCTCTAAGTGGATGAAGGTCCAGATAAGAGGCTGATTATAAAGTTCATCACTTTTATTATCTAACCTCTCTTTAGAAGCTTGTATTTTTTTAAGCTCATTCTTTAATTCCAAAAACTATGGAATTTGATCCCCGGGCGATACTCAAGCTAGAAAACCATAATGAAAGATTTATCCAGCCAATTTCTATCTGAACTGATGGTATTCTTAAGTTAGGTAACTGAATAAAAAATGAGACTAGCCGAGAAAGGACAGAATTTTAAAGGAAAATATTTTACTTCAGAATCGGTCACCGAAGGCCATCCAGATAAACTTGCAGATCGAATATCTGATGCAGTTTTGGATCATGTATTAGAGCAAGACCCGACAGGAAGAGTAGGTTGCGAAACTCTAGTCACTACAGGATGCGTTGTAGTAGGAGGGGAGATAAGTACTAAAGCTCATCTTGATATACAGCAGATAATTCGACAAACCATCAAGGAGGTAGGTTATAAAAAAGCCCAACACGGCTTCAACTGGCAAGATTGTGCGATCCTTACCAGTGTTGATGAACAGTCAGAGGATATCTCTAAAGGTATCTTTAAGGCACAAAGGACACCAGGGGCCAAAGGTAAGGTAGATTATTATAATAGTTTAGGAGCGGGAGACCAAGGAATAGTCTATGGCTATGCCTGTCAAGAAACAAAAGAACTTATGCCCTTACCTATAACTTTAGCTCACGGGCTGACCAAGAAATTAAGCAAAGTGCGTAAAAATGGTCTAATTCCCTACCTGGAACCAGACGGGAAGTCACAAGTCACTATAGAATACAACGATCACTCTACACGGGTGAGAGTAATTCTTCTGGCTGTTCAGCACGATGAGGCAGTTACAGAAAAGCAGCTAGAAAAGGAAATAAGAACCCGGGTTATAAATCCAGTTTTGGATCATTGGATGGATAAAAAGACAAAAGTACTCGTCAATCCTTCCGGAAGATTTGTAAAAGGGGGACCAGCAGCGGATACCGGGATGACTGGCCGCAAGATGATTGCGGATACCTACGGAGGTTACGGTAGTCATGGAGGTGGTGCCTTATCTGGAAAAGATCCCACTAAAGTGGATAGATCCGGCTCTTACATGGCCAGATATGTAGCTAAGAATATTGTAGCCGCCAGCCTAGCCAGTGAATGTGAGGTGCAAGTTGCTTATGCCATAGGAAAAGCCAGCCCTTTAGCTCTCACTGTGAACACTTTTGGTACAGGAAAGATCCGCGAAAAACGTCTGCAAAATATTGTGAAAGAGATCTTCGATTTTCGCCCGGCGGCGATCATCGATCAACTTGATTTACGCCGACCAATATACACACCACTATCTTGTTATGGCCATTTCGGAAGGGATGAATTAAACCTACCTTGGGAACAAACAGATAAAGTAAAAGAACTTAAGCTGGTACCAAAGCGAATTAAGACCCGTTCCTGACTTAACATGGGTAAGAAAGAAATGAGAGAAAGCACATGACTAGAAGAAGATTTATAAACTTCATCTTATCTAAGTCCAAGAAGAGGGCTTCAAAGGTGATTTATAAAGGCAGGGGATGGGTGGGAAAGAAAAATAAAAGCGAAAAGTAAAATAGACTTCACCTGGTCTTTCCAAAAGAGCGTAACTTAACTATAATTATAGCATAGATATTTAAAAGTGCTACTAGCTAATCAAAGACATTATCACCAAAGGAGTTTGATTTGGATGTGTATGGCCAATGCCTATATAGAAGAAGATGGTCAGGAGATGGAATTTTTTAAGGAAGCTGCTACTCTAAAGATTAACGGCGATAATCTAGTACTAGAAACGCTTTTTGGAGAGGAAAAGACCATAAGAGCTGAGATTGAGGAGATTGATTTTGTCAATTCCAAGATTTTACTTAAGAAAATAGATCAGTAGAAGCTGATTGTAGGTAAGTGAAGGAGGAGAAGATGAAGATTATTATATGTGGTAAAGGGGGATGTGGGAAAAGTACTATTGCCACCCTTATTACCAAGGAGATTGCGAAAAGAGGCCAAAAAGTGCTAGTAATGGATACTGATGAATCAAACTTTGGTTTACACGCCCAACTGGGAATGGAGTCCCCACAGGATTTTATGAATTACTTCGGCGGTAAAAAGCTATTGTTTGAAAAAGTTGAAACTCTCAAGAAAGATTGGAAGGTAGATGAGCTACCTGAAGAATTTACGGCTGAAAAGAATAATATAAAGCTTTTATCCATGGGAAAAATTTACGATTTTGGAGAAGGTTGCGCTTGTCCGATAAATGCCCTTACTTCAAAATTTTTACAAAACCTGGAGCTTACTCAGGATGAATTCCTAGTTGCGGATACCGATGCGGGGATTGAACATCTAGGAAGAGGAGTAGATAAGGGTTGTGACCTTATTTTGGTGGTGGTGGAACCTTCTCAGGAATCAATTAAACTTGCCCAAAAAATCGCCAAAATGGGTGAGAGTATCGACAAGAAGGTCTTATATGTGCTTAATAAGATTGATGATCAAATTGAAGGAACTATTTCCAAATCACTAGATAAGAGCAAAATCCTTGCTTCCGTGCCTAAAGACGGCCGAATTTTTACCTATGGATTGGAAGGTAGAGAACTTGACTTTGAGCTGGAAGAGATTAGGGAAATAGTGGATTACTTGATGAAAAAAGAATAGTAATGTGGTAACTAAACTGGACAGCTCCCCATTTTCTTTGCCTAGGCTGTGTAGGTCATAATTGAGATTGGTTCTCATTCTTGACTTTTCCTCCCCAATTCGTTATAATGTATACAAAAGTTAGGTTCACCTAAATATTATGATCGGGAAAAGCAAAGAAGATTATCTAGAAGCAGTTTACAATTCTATAAAAGAAAGAGGGCATGCTAAAACCAACCAGATAGCGGAAGATTTGAGAATTAAGGCACCTTCGGTAACCGAGATGTTTCAAAAGCTTAACGCCCAGGGTTTAATCAATTACCAACCGTATAAGGGAGTAACTCTCACCAAAGAAGGCGAGGAAATAGCAAAGTCAGTTAAGGAAACCCATGAAGCAGTGCGGGAGTTTTTTTGTTTGCTTCAAGTATCAGAAGAAAATGCCGATGAGGATGCATGCAAAGTCGAGCATAGTTTAAGCGATGAAACCAACATTCAGTTGAAGAAATTCGTAGAATTCTTAAAAAAATGCCCAAAGAATCAACCTGAATGGATCGAGCATTTCAAAAAGTATTCTGCTACAGGAAAGTTTCCTCAGGAGTGTGAAAGAAGCAAATAGATTTATTATGGCCAAGGCTAGAAAAACTTTATTTGAACTAGAACCGGGGGTAGAAGCAACTATAGTTGGTTTAAACGGCGGTCGTGGGTTTATGCGGCGGCTTGGAACCAGAGGAATTCAGGTAGGTAGGCGAATAAGAGTAATTACAAGGCAGTTTGGCGGTCCTCTGGTGGTGGAGGTAGGTAACTTTCAGATGACTATGGGGCGGGGGATGGCCAGGAAAGTAATAGTGGAGGTGGTTCGGTGAAAAAAATCTTGCTTATGGGTAATCCCAACGTAGGTAAAAGCGTGGTTTTCTCCCGGCTTACCGGGGCCAATGTGGTGGCCTCAAACTATCCCGGGACTACTGTGGATTTCACTAGTGGTAAAATGCGTATAGAGGGGGAGAAATGGGAAGTAGTTGATGTACCTGGAACTTACTCTCTGGAGCCAACCAGCCCGGCTGAAGAGGTGGCCACCCGGATGGTAGAAGAAGGGGACTTGATTATCAATGTAATAGATTCTACTAACTTGGAAAGAAACCTTTATCTCACTTTTGAACTCCTGGAACGAGAGATCCCGGTAATTGTAGTTTTAAACCTTTGGGATGAAGCAAAGCTTAAAGGAATTCAAATAGATGTGGGTGAATTGGGAAAAAAACTAGGAGTACCTGTGATTCCAGTTGTGGCATTAACTGGAGAAGGAATCAAGGAGCTGGTTTCCAAAATCCCCTCCGCAAAGATTGCCAAAGTAGAGGAAAAGAGCGAAGATGAGAGATGGGCTCAAGTAGGTCAAATAGTTACCGAAATTCAAAAAATTGAGCATCGCCATCCTACCTTCAAGGAAAAACTTTCGGAAGCCACCATCAAGCCCTTAACCGGTATACCCATAGCTTTAGGGATCATTTACTTAACTTTTACCTTGATCAGATTTATCGGAGAGTGGCTAATAGGCAATGTAACCGAGCCTTTCTTTGCTAATATCTATATTCACTTTCCGATGTGGGTATCAAAGCTTCTAGGCCATTCCGGTATTTTGCACGAAATACTGATAGGGAAACTTTTCAATGGGGAAATTGAATGGATGGAGTCCATGGGACTTTTAACCACCGGGGTTTTTGTACCTTTTGCGGCTGTTCTTCCCTATATAATAGCTTTCTACCTGGGGCTCACCCTCCTAGAGGATTCCGGATATCTGCCCCGGCTGGCCACTTTGGTAGATAACATCTTTCACAAGCTGGGAATGCACGGGCATGGAATTGTCCCTGTGTTTTTAGGTCTTGGATGTAACGTTCCTGGAGCACTTTCTACTAGGACTTTAGAGACAAGAAAGCAGAGGTTTATTTCCGCTACCCTTCTGGCCATAGCTGTCCCCTGTATGGCTCAGATAGCCATGGTATTCGGGGTGTTGGGAACTTACGGGATGGGTTACATATTAATAGTCTTTGGGACTCTCTTAATTGTCTATCTTGTGGGTGGTCTGATCCTAAATAAGATAACATCTGGAGAAAGTCCGGAGATATTTCTTGAAATTCCACCTTACAGAAGGCCATCTCTGGAAGCGGTGGCTAAAAAGACTCTGATGAGAGTTAGGTGGTTTATAAAAGGAGCTGTTCCCTGGCTATTTGGGGGGATCGTTTTAGTTAATATCTTTTACGCTTTTGGAATCCTTCAATGGATAGGAGAGCTTACTGCCCCGGTAATCGTTGGTCTTTTCGGCCTTCCAAAAGAAGCTGTAGCCGCCCTTTTAATTGGCTTTTTAAGAAAGGACCTGGCCGTGGGAATGCTGTTAGGCTTAGGGATGACTCCTCTTCAGCTAACCATAGCCGCCACCATTTTGGTCATTTACTTTCCTTGCGCGGCTACCTTCGCCACTTTGTTTAAAGAAATGGGGACCAAAGACCTCCTAAAATCGGTGGTCATCATGCTAGTTACGGTGCTTATAGTGGGTTCTTTAATGAGGCTCATGCTTCTCTAATTGAACTAAAAGCTACCTTTGGCGGAAGGGTAGTGATATTGATGGGAGGAATACTGGTGAAAAAGCTAAAATTACATCAAGATTGGTTGAACGAATTGTTACCGCTAGGTTTGCCATATCCCACATCAACATTGATTAGTGGACCTGGTGGTTCAGGGAAACCTTTGATGGGCTTTGCATTTGTATATGATTGGTTGAAAGCCGGGGGGAATGTAGTATTTATTCCGCTTCAGTACCCCGAAATGGAGTTTGTGAAGACATCGTTAAAGCAGCTTTATGACTTGAATGTCAATGAGTACTCAAGACAGATAGCTTACATTAAATTTGACCGTGATATGAATATGTGGGAAAAAGGTGGTGCCCATACAATAAAAGCCGATTTATTGAAGCCAAATGTATGGGAAGAGGTCATTAACAAGGCAGAAAAATTCCTGGCTGATGGTGGAGATTTAGGTACTCTGGTTTTTGCTTCAGCACTTAACCTTTTGCTATTTTCACCCACCTATAAAAAGATCATTTCAGATAAATTGGAAGAACTTCTTAGAGAGGACAAGTTAAGAACATATATATTTAATGTGAGCACCAGTGCTTTTAGAGAAGATATTAAAAGGTGGGAAAAAGCCGCTGATAATCTAATGTTTGCCCGAATGGAGGAGCCTATGAAACTGTATCTGAGGATAAGTAAAATGGAAAATAGAGAAGTTCCTCTAAAAGAAGTATCAGTACCAATTGGAAAAGAACTGCTTGAGGAGATCAAAGAAGTTGCAGAATCAGTAAGAAAACGAGAAATCCCCAAGTTGAAAAGGATTTAAGACAAAGCAGTATTTATAAGCCACCATTGTTTACGATAACATCGTTTTTAGGATAATCCTTAGTCTGATTTGATATTTTCCGCTCTGATAGAGCTAGAAAATACTCCCCAACAGGATGGGCTGGAAGAATAATTGAAATTTAGAAAAAATAGATAAGCAGGGAGTTAAAAAACTATGGAAGGAAGTAAGTCGATAATATTCGGGCCTGTGCCGTCTCGGAGGTTGGGACGTAGTCTGGGGATCAACAACATTCCACCAAAGACGTGTACCTATTCTTGTATCTATTGTCAATTGGGAACAACTATCAAAATGCAAGTAGAACGCCAGGCCTTCTACGAGCCGGAGGATATCCTGCGTATCGTACAGGATAAAATCAAAGAAACAAAAAAATCCGAAAAAACGATTGATTACCTGACATTTGTGCCTGATGGAGAACCAACGCTTGATGTTAACCTGGGGCAGGAAATTGATATGCTCAAGCCGTTGGACATTCCCATCGCGGTTATCACCAATAGCTCCCTTATCTGGCAGGAGAAAGTAAGGGATGACCTGAGGGGGGCTGACTGGGTCTCCCTAAAAGTGGACGCAGTTGAAGAGACAGTCTGGCGCCGAGTGGATCGCCCTTATAGAGAGCTTGAGCTACGCTCAATTCTTGATGGGGCAGTAGATTTCGCTCACTCTTTTCAAGGAAAGTTTACCACAGAGACCATGCTGGTAGGAAATGTCAACGACAGCGAAAAAGACATTAGCCGGATAGCCAATTTCTTAGCCCGCCTCCAACCAGCTATAGCTTACTTAGCCATCCCTACGCGTCCTCCGGCAGAGGAATGGGCACAACCTCCCGGTGAGGATATCATTACTCGGGCCTATCAAATCTTGAAAGAAAAGGTGGAACATGTAGAATACCTGATTGGCTACGAAGGGGATGCTTTCGCTTTTACCGGCAACATCGAGGAAGATCTTCTTAGTATAACCGCCGTTCACCCGATGCGGGAGGATGCGGTGGAGGCGCTCTTGAAGCGCAGCGGGGCGGATTGGGAAGTGGTTGATCAGTTGGTGGCCCACCACCAGCTTGTTGAGGCAGAGTATGGAGGGCGCAAGTTTTACTTGAGAAATTTTCGAAAACCTTATAAAGGAAGGGACTAAAACTTGTATGAAAGAAAGATTATTTACCAAGTTCGGAGGGCCCGAGGCAGCGCTCTCTAGATATGATGCTTACAGATGAAGTTTTAACAGCAGCAGAAAGGGATTTGAACAAGAGGATAATCAAAGACGTAAGGATCGGTTTGGGTTATACGGCGGTAAAACTTGATGATGGTTCTTGCGGCCTGGCTGCTACTTTACGAGACGAGATAGTCGGCTGTTGTAGTCTACTAAATAAAGCAGGAAAGCTGGTGGGTAGCAAAGCTTATCAATTGAGTAAATTTATTAATTCTACTGATGTCTTAGAATCTGCGGTGGGCTTAGCTGCTATTAATGCGACCATTAACAAGGATGTTGAAAGTAACACTGGTGCACTTTTAGAAGCTTTAGAAATTTCCAAATCAGATATTGTGGGGATGGTCGGCTACTTCGAACCCCTAATAGAGCCAATTCGGGAAAAATCCAAAAAACTCTATGTATTGGAGAGAAAACCTTCGGATAAAGAATACGTATATCCTGATTGGGGGGCAAATATTTTGCTTCCTAAATGTGATATAGTGATCATTTCCGGGACCGCCCTCATAAATAAGACCATTGATCACTTACTTAGCCTTTGTACTAGTATGGCCAAAATAGCTATCCTTGGCCCTTCAACTCCCCTTTCACCGATTTTTAAAAAATACGGGGTTGACTTTCTTTTTGGATCCAAAGTTCTTAATCCAGATAAGACTTTACGAATAGTTTCAGAGGGTGGTGGAACCAGGAATTTTGGGGAGAATGTTCATAAAATAAATTATAAACTATGAACCCAGTAAATTACCTAAGAATTTCGGTTACCGATCGATGCAACCTCAATTGCTTTTATTGCCGGCCTCATGATGATTTTGACTATGTACAACCATCCGAAATCCTATCATTCGAGGAAATCCTTCAAGTAGCTAAAGTGGCCAACAAGCTGGGAATTGATCACATTAGGCTGACCGGTGGCGAGCCGCTAATGAGAAAAAACCTGCCTCAACTAGTCAGCATGCTTTCCTCCGAATGTGAATTAAGTGATCTTTCAATTACTACCAATGGAGTATTTCTTTCCCAATTTGCAGATAAATTAAAAAGTTCTGGTCTTCACCGAGTCAATGTCAGTTTAGACACTTTGGCTAGAGCCCGTTACCAGGAAATTACCGGAAAAGATAGGATAGATCAGGTATTAAAAGGTATACAGGCTGCAGTAAAGGCGGAATTAACCCCGGTTAAGATTAACACAGTTTTGCTGAAAGGATTCAATGACCATGAAATTTTGGAAATAGCCAAGCTAGCTAAAAAAGATGAAATAATTTCCAGATTTATTGAATTAATGCCTATGGGGGGTGTCGAGTGGGATAATTTATTCTT
>CAYUCE010000036.1:0-19475 GCA_964443275.1 uncultured Thermotogae bacterium
TATGCAGAAAGTGTGAGTGAAAAAGATCATAAGGGGTTGACTACATAAAGACAGGTAAAGCGATAGAGCTAGAGCATGGGTTTTTTGAACATATAGCAAAAGCTTTGGCTAGAAGAGGTCATCATATTAGATGGGCCCTTGATGAAGGTAGCTTCGGCAGAGGACAGATAATTTGGAAGGACGGCCAAGTTTTAGCCGGAGGTAGTGACCCAAGAGCCGACGGGCAAGTGGCCGCCTGGTGATCACTGTTTTCCCTCTCTTCTTTGTTTCTCCTTCATCCTCTTCCAGTAGTTAAGCCTTTTTTCGATCTTTTTTTCATAACCTATATTTTTGGGTCGGTAATACTTCTTTCCTCGAAGCTGTTTGGGTAAACATTCCATATCCGCCACCCCTCCTTTAAAGTGATGGGCGTACTTATAGCCTTCGGAATATCCCATATCCTTCATCAATTTGGTGGGGGCGTTTCTTAAATGCAGGGGCACCGGAGGGTTTCTTTTGTTCTTAACCTCCTTTTTTACTTCCCCGTAGGCTTTGTAAATGGAGTTACTTTTGGGGGCACAAGCTAGATACAAAGCGGCTTCGGCCAATGCTAAGTCACACTCCGGCAATCCTATGGCCTCTACTGCATTTTTGGCATCTAAAGCTATCCCCAGGGCGGCTGGATCGGCAAGCCCGATGTCTTCAGAAGCTGCCCTTATCAGCCGTCTGGCAATATATAGAGGATCTGCTCCCCCCTCCAGCATCCTGGCCAACCAATAGAGAGTTGCTTGGGGATCGCTGTTTCTTAAGCTTTTGTGGAGGGCGGAAATTAAATTGTAATATTCCTCACCCTTCTTATCATATCGGGGGAGCTTCTTCTGGGCCGCCTCTTTAACTGCGGCTAGATTTATTTGACTATCTTCACAGATTTCAAAGGAAAGTTCAAGCAAATTTAGTGCCTGACGGGCATCTCCATCCGAAATTTGGGCAATGTAGTCTTCGGCTTCCAAAGTAAGCTCTGCGCCGCTTTGGCCCAATCCTCTTTTTTCATCGACCAGTGCCCTTTTGATAATTACCTTTATATCCTCTGTTTCCAAGGGTTCGAAGGTAAATACTCTGGATCTGGACAGAAGCGGGGAGTTAAGTTCAAGTGAGGGGTTTTCGGTAGTTGCCCCTATCAGTATTACGCTTCCCTCTTCTACGTAAGGTAAGAAGATGTCCTGTTGGGCCTTATTAAACCGGTGTATCTCATCGATAAAGATTAGATCCCGGTCCTGGTAGGAGTCGAACTTTTCCTTGGAACTGGCCATACATTTTTTGATCTGGCTAGTACCGGAGACGGCAGCGGAAAAATGTAGGAAGTTTGTTTGGTAATTTTCGGCGATTATATGCCCTAAGGTGGTCTTTCCGGTTCCCGGAGGCCCCCAGAGTATGAGAGAACGAAGTTCCTCACTTTCAATTAGCTTTCTTAACGCTTTCCCCTCGCCTATCAGATGCGGTTGGCCTACCATTTCATCCAGGTTGCGAGGTCTCATTCTCTCAGCTAAAGGTGCGGATTTGGACTGGGCAGAAAAAAGGTTGCTCATAACAACTTTATTTTATGGTTCATACTGTACCTTGACAACAGGGGAGAATTTTTTCTACAGATATTTACTTACTGGGAAGGGGAGAGTTTGAAAATATGCAATTTCTTACTCTTTGGTCAGCTCATATAAGGCATGGCCTACGGCGGGCAAAATTAGCTTTTTCATCCCCAAACGCACCGCCCCCTTTGATCCAGGTAGCGAATAAACCAATTTTTTATCCATCGCACCCCCGCAAGCCATACTAAGCTGGGCACGGGGGCCTATTTCCCGATAACTTAAATATCGAAAAAGCTCTCCAAACCCCTCTAGCTTTTTATCCAAATACTTAATTACCGTTTGATAGGTAACATCCCGAGGAGAAATTCCGGTCCCTCCATTTAGGATCAGAACTTGAGACCGGGTATTTTCTCTAAAATTTTGCAGTAGGTCCTCAATTTGGGAAGCTTCGTCCTTTATAATTTCATATTTTAGGACGGTATGGTCGTTTTGGGCGAGTGCCTGGCGGATAAAATGGCCGCTTTCATCCGTCTGGTTGGTGCGGGTATCAGATATGGTCACGACCCAAAAACCTAAATCGGTGACCTCTTTCTCCTGATGTTTAGTCATTTTGGACTTCGATCCGGTCACCTTTTTTTGCCTGTCCCCCCCGGAGGACCTTGGCAAATACCCCTTTGGTGGGCATTATGCATTCACCGGTCAATTCCTTGATTGCACAATCCTCATGGCACTTCTTTCCAAATTGGGAGATGTTTAGCAAAATTTCTTCCCCCAGTCTTAAACAAGAGCCTACCTTAAGCTGGGCTAGGTCAATTCCCTCCACCGTAAGGTTCTCGGCAAATGCACCCGGGGTAACTTCCACCCCCGCTTTTTCTTCAAACTGATTGATTACTTCTTGTGCCAGGAGGCTCACTTGCTTAACTGAAGCCCCACCGTGGGCATCCCTTTGAATGCCGAAATCTTCGATGAATTTTGCTTCCGGCACCGGCTTTTTCACTTCCCCTTTTTTGGTGGATATATTGATTGAAATCACTTGGCCCTTCATGCTATTTTTCTCTTCCATGTGCCGCTTTTCCCACCCCTTTTTTCCAGCAAATTGACCTTTTCTATTTCCATGCCCCTATCTTTTGATTTGCACATATCGTAGATGGTAAGCAAGGCGGTAGTACAGGCGGTCAGTGCTTCCATCTCCACCCCGGTCTTTCCGGTGCTTTTTACCTGGGAAGTAACCTTGATTGATCCTTTATTTTCATCTATCTCAAAATCAATATCCACCCCGTCAATGGAGATGGGATGACAAAGAGGGATAAGCTCCGGGGTCTTTTTAGCACCCATTATACCGGCAGTTTGGGCGACAGAAAATACATCTCCCTTTTTAATATTCCCGGCCATCACCTCTTTTAGTGTATCCATGGACATGGATATAACTCCACAAGCCACCGCCACCCGCTGGGTATCGGGTTTGTGACCCACGTCGATCATCTTGACCTTTTTATCTCTTTCTGGTTGGATAGAATCTCCCATTTTTACTACCTCAAGTAAGATATCCTATAAGAAAACAGCTCATGGAGCAAGCATAAATCTTTTAGTATTTATATTATGAGGTG
The DNA here is from genome assembly GCA_964443275.1 of uncultured Thermotogae bacterium. GTDB lineage: Bacteria > Bipolaricaulota > Bipolaricaulia > CAYUCE01 > CAYUCE01 > CAYUCE01. The sequence goes on from CAYUCE010000036.1 coordinate 3,170, forward strand.
CCGGTTTCCTTGACCTAAACTACCTAATCTGCTAGCATTGAGCGTCAAACAAGGGAACTTTAAAAAGTAAAGAGCATAACCTGCAAAGAGCATAGCCTAACGGTGATACAAACATAGGAGGCCGTCTCGATGGAATTATCCAAATCATATAGTCCTCACCAAGCTGAAGGTAAGTGGTACCAATTTTGGGAGGAAAACGGCTATTTTCACAGCCAGCCCGACCCGGGAAAAGAACCCTTTTCTATGGCCATACCTCCTCCCAACGTAACCGGCCAGCTGCACATCGGCCATGCCCTTCAGTTTACCCTACATGATATAATGATCAGATATAAGAAGATGGATGGATATGAAGCCTGCTGGTTTCCGGGGATGGATCATGCGGGGATAGCCACTCAAAACGTCCTGGAGCGAGAGCTGGAAAAGGAGGGACTCTCTAAATATGATCTAGGAAGAGAAGAGTTTGTCAAACGGGTATGGGAATGGGTAGATGAATACGGGGGAGTAATAAAAAAGCAGCTAAGAACACTGGGAGCAGCCTGCGACTGGCAGCGGGAGCGTTTTACCCTAGATGAAGGGCTCTCCAAGGCGGTCACTGAAGTTTTCGTCAAGCTTTATGAGGAAGGTTTAATCTACAGGGGAGATTACATTATCAACTGGTGTCCTCGCTGTCGAACTGCCCTATCGGACATTGAAGTGGAACATGCCGAACACCAGGGAAAACTTTATTACATAAAGTATCCGCTCACCACCGGTGAAGATTCGGTAACCATAGCCACCACCCGTCCGGAAACAATGCTTGGAGATACCGGGGTTGCAGTTAACCCTGAAGACGGTCGATATAAGGGCTTGATAGGAAAGACCGCCTTACTTCCATTGATGGATCGGGAAATTCCCATTGTGGAGGATGAAGCTATAGATCCGGATTTTGGCACCGGTATATTAAAAGTTACTCCGGCCCACGACGCAACCGATTTCGAAATAGGCGAAAGGCACAATTTGGAAACGATTGATATACTTAACCCGGACGCTACTTTAAATGGAAATACTGGTCAATACGAGGGCCTGGACAGGTACGAAGCGCGAGAAGAGGTTGTGGAGGATTTAAAAAAAGGTGGTTTTTTAGAAAAAATTGAGGATTATGCACATTCTATTGGCCATTGTCAGAGATGTGACACGGTGGTGGAACCCAGCATTTCCAGGCAGTGGTTTGTAGAGATGAAGGACCTGGCCCGTCCGGCAATCCGGGCGGTTAGAGAAGAAAAGATAGAACTTAAGCCGAGCCGCTGGAAGAAAGTCTATTTTGAATGGATGGAAAATATCCAGGATTGGTGCATTTCAAGGCAGTTATGGTGGGGGCATCGAATTCCCGCTTGGTACTGCCAAGACTGCGGGCATATAATGGTCAGGCGGGACCCTCCCTCTAGGTGCTCAGAATGTAATTCTTCCAATTTAAAACAAGAAGAGGACGTGTTGGACACCTGGTTTTCATCGGCTCTGTGGCCTTTTACGGTGATGGGTTGGCCCGAGGAGACCCTTGAACTTGCCTACTATTACCCCACCAGCCTGCTTATTACCGGACATGATATCATCTTCTTCTGGGTAGCCAGGATGATCATGATGGGGCTGCACTTCATGGGTGAAGTTCCTTTCCAGCAAGTGCTTTTAACCCCTATGCTTAGAGATGAAGAAGGACAGCGGATGAGCACTTCTAAAGGGAACGTCATCGACCCCTTACAGATGAAAGATACTTACGGTATGGACGCCCTTAGATTTACTCTAGGCTCCCTTTCTACCAAGGGAAGAGGGATGAAGCTATCGGAAAGAGATATCGAGGGGAATCGAAAATTTCTAAACAAGATATGGAATGCAGCTCGGTTTTGTTTAACTCATCTGACCGGCTTTAAAAAAGAGGGTGAGGATTTATCCGGCCTTGATTTAAGCTTGGATGATCGCTGGATACTGACTAGGATGAATAGGGCCATAGGTAAGCTCAGAGAGAGCTTAGAGGAGTATGATTTCAAACAGGCTACCAAGACCACCCACGATTTTGTATGGAATGAATTTTGCGATTGGTACCTGGAGATTGTAAAACCTCGGCTTTACGGACCTGAAGATGAAGAAAAAAAGGTTGCCCAGTCGGTCTTAAGCCTGGGGTTAAAGAATATACTGAAAATGCTGCATCCTTTTATCCCCTATATAACTGAGGAGATTTACAGCAGATTTCCTAACGTTTTTAAGGAATCGAAAAGCCTGTTGGGAACTGAGTTTCCGCGTCAGTACGATGACCTAAGTTTCCCCGAAGCAGAAGGGCGGATGAGTATTTTGCAGGATATAATTGTGGCTATCAGGACCCTCCGCTCCGATTTCAACGTCCCACCCCAACAGAAGGCAGATGTTTTAATCAAGACGGAAGATAATAAGTTAAAGGATCTAATTGAAGACCACGACTTGTTCTTTAAAGAATTGGCCCAAGTAAGTCAGTTAGAGGCGGGGACCTCCCTGAAACGACCACCTAAAGCCCCGCGAACCATACTTGAAGGAGTGGAGATATTCGTAAAGTTAGAAGGAATCCTAAATTTGGACAAGGAAAGAAAAAGGCTCCAGTCAGAATTAGAAGAGATCAAGCTGAAAATTCAAGCGTCCTCCAAAAAACTTGCCAACCAAGAATTCACTCAGAAAGCTCCCCCTCAGGTGGTGGAGAAAGAGAAAAGGAAAAAAGATGGATTTATCGAAAAGAAGAAGAGACTGGAAGAGAATTTGAAAACACTTAAAGCAGGTGCTTAGTAGGTTTTATCCGTTACTACCTAGGACAGTTAATATTGAACCTATCCAGCAAATTAAGAGAAATTAAGGAAAGAGGCCTGCCAGAACACGTAGCCATAATTATGGATGGGAACGGGAGGTGGGCTTTAAAGCGGGGCAAAAAGAGATTCTTCGGTCATCAAAAAGGGGTAAAGGCGGCCAAAAGGATCGTAGAATTTGTGGTCAGTCAATTGGAAATCAAATACCTGACCCTCTTTGTCTTCTCCTATGAAAATTGGGGTAGGCCTAAAAGGGAAGTTAATTTTTTAATGAGCCTGCTGCATGATTTTATTGAAAGTGAGCTAAAGAATATTATCGAAAAAGAGATCAGGTTGAGGGTCCTGGGTGAGCTGTCCGGGCTGCCGGCCAAAGTGGAAGAAAGTCTTCGTAAAGCAGTAAAGCGCTCTTCTACAAATGAAAGGCTAAACCTCAATTTGGCCATCAACTATGGAGGACGTCAAGAGATAACCCGGGCAGTGAAAAAAATTTTGGAGCTTTGCCAAAATAATAAGATTAAAAAAGATGAGATTAACCAGGAGTTATTTCGAAAATACTTATATACAGCCCAGATTCCCGATCCGGATCTTATTATAAGGACCAGCGGTGAGAAGCGAATAAGTAACTTCTTGTTGTGGCAATCTGCTTACGCGGAGTTTTGGACCACCGAGACCCTTTGGCCGGACTTTTCAGAGGATGAACTTCTGGAGGCCATTGAAGATTACCAAGGCCGGCAAAGAAAATTTGGCCGGATAGTCCAGACTTCCAAGCCGGGGTAAGGATGATAAAAACATGCGCAAGTTGACTTCTAGAGTGGTCACCGGAGCAGTTGCAATCTCTTTTGTTTCCGGTCTTTTGTTCGTAGGAAAATACTACGAAATGGACTGGGTGGCGGCCTTACTTTTGGTTTCAGTCACCTATTTATGCGGGTTGGAATACCTTCGCTTGATGCGAAAAAACGATATCCAGTTAGAAAAGTATTCCTTCCTTTCCTTGTGCTTGCTGGTCGAACTCTCTTTTGTCTTCTTTGGTGGAAAGTATTCTCCCCTATTTTTGTGGGGGTCTATAGCTTTATTGGTATTGATTTACCTGCCCTATGATCTGTCTATCAAAGAAGCTCTGGGAAGTGTTTTTGGGATCTTTTACATACCTTATTTTCTGCATTTTTTTTATCTTCTTTATGTGGGGGGAGGAAAGACCGGCCTACTTTACTGCTTGCTTATCTTAATCATGGTTTGGTGTTATGATACCGGTGCATATGTAGTAGGGACCCTTTGGGGTAAGCACTCCCTGGCCCCTAAACTTAGCCCCAATAAAACTTGGGAAGGGGTAGGGGGAGGGATACTATTTACTCTTATCGGAGCTAATACCTCTCCCATCTGGATTCCCTGGCTTACCTCGCTTCACCATATCTTCGCCATATCTATAATTATCGGTTTGACCGCTCAACTGGGAGACCTCTTTGAATCAAAGCTTAAAAGGTCGGCAAAAGTTAAGGACTCGGGGACCTTCTTCCCCGGCCACGGTGGAGTGTTGGATAGGTTAGACGGGCTGCTGTTTGCCATCCCGGTCTTTTATTTTTACTTCCATTACGTTCTGGGATATCTCTAGAAGGAAAAGGTGGCCCCTTTTTGGGTAAGGGATTTTGAAGCTATAAGGTTGCCCAAATGGGCGGCATCTACAAGGTTCTTATCTTTAAGTAAGCCGGAGATAAACCCGGCGGAAAAAGCATCTCCTGCTCCCAAGCTGCTTTTTACCTTACCGGTGGTAACTGGAGGAACGACTGTTTGTTTATTTTTTGTCACCAGATAGGATCCTCTAGCTCCTCTGGTTACTACTACTACCTGGGGGCCCAAAGAGAGTAGTTTATTTGCCGCCTCCGGTAGCGGAGCCTTTACCAACTTTTTTATCTCTGACTCCGAAGGCAAGAAAGCATAGGTATATTTAAGTATGGGCTCCAAAGCCTCAAGCCCCCGATCAACAAATAGGTGTCCGGGATCAAATATTACCTTTGCCCCTGCCTTATCGGATAGGCGAGCAGCTTTTTCAATTATATCTATACCGGTAGGGGAGTCTATGCTGGCCAGATGAACTATTTCGGCTTGGCTTAAGTAATCATCCGAAATAGCAGCAGGGGAGAAACAACTGGGCGAACCTCCGTAGGTATATAGATACCTATTCCCTTCCTTTATTATGGCCACTACCATCCCACTTGTTCCACTCAGTAGAACATTTGAGGTGTCTACGGAAAGCTCTCCTAATTTATCTAACAAGAAATGGCCGAACCTGTCCTGGCCTATAGTTCCTATAAATCCGCTTTTGTGGCCTAATTTGCTCACCATACAAGCCACATTGGCTGCCGATCCTCCCGGTTTTATTTCAAATTGATTAATGGAGACCTCGTCGTCAATTTCGGCTAGTCTATCTACCTGGAGCAGGAGATCGACATTGCAGGCCCCTACTGCTATTAGTTCTAATTTTTTCATAAGTCTATTTGTCCAGCACTTAGTTTGAGGACCCATCGTATTGGTTCAGCAATACTGTGTTACACTAAACTAAGTGCTGGAGTATTTCCCGGTTTAAACAGTACCCCCGCTTATACTCTTTCCCGTCAATGTATAAGGTCCTGTCTTTTATTTCCCAATTTCCTTTAGTTAAGTGCCGGTAGGTGGATAAGATCAATGGCTTCTCACCTTTAAACTGCATGGTTCTTATCTTTTTAATCAACTTTTCCCATATAGGTTTTTTTCGCAGCTTATCCAAGGAAGTTGACCTAAGATTTGTGGTTACAGCTTCCCAAAGTTGATTAATTTGCTCACCGATCAGAGGAAGTTCATACCAAGAGATAACCGGGCCTCTATCCATTTTTTCGGTGGCTATGTGAAGCATTCCTCCGGCCTTAAGCCAGGATATATTCATCACTGCTGGAATCTCATCGGCAAAGCTGGCTGGATCAAGATTTAAAAGGTAACTAACTGCTCTCTCCGCTTGCCTGGTCATTACTTCCGGCCACATACCTACCGGGCCAATATCGGGAATAGCAGGATGTATGTTAACTATATCTATTGCCTCGAAGATCGGTGGGCTCATTATATGCATATAGCCTAAGGAGAGGACTGAATCCACTTTGGGTAAAAGGGTAAGTACTTTGCTATCGTAGGCCAACCGCCACTCTTGGTATTGATTGTCCTTATCTTTGGGCTTATAATTACTTGCTTCGTTTATGGCTTCACCGACCCGATAATTCTTCCTAAAGTCAGAAGTTGAAAGCTGGATTATCTCCCCGATGTTTTCCATCGAATTTACCTTTTTTATCCGCCTATCGATTGCCGCGGACACCCCCTCACTTTTGTTGCTAAACACGAAAGGTATACTTGCATCTATCTGCTTTTGCTTGATTGCTTGATTAATTGAAGTCAAGAGATCCACTGCATAATCATCGTGGAAACTAGTTAAGATACCAATTTGATATTTTCTCATTTGACTTGTCTCTCTATCTTTTTGCAAATCGTGTTCATAATAGTCAAATGCAGCAATTAGAGTCAATGCGAGGCCCGTAGCCGTCAGTCATCAACCTTGGACTTTTAACTTTCTCTCTCTATAATTAGGACCTAGGATTAGTCTTATGTCTAAATCCTAAATCCCAGATCCCTGGGCTGAGGAGGCGCCAAACTTTGAGCGATTTTGGTTTGATTCAAGTATATACCGGCGATGGGAAAGGCAAAACTACCAGTGCCATTGGGTTGGGTATAAGGGCGGTGGGACACGGATACAAAGTATGTATGGTCCAATTCATGAAAGGAGGTCCTCTTTATCCCAAATATGGAGAAATAAGGGTACTGGAAAAGATGCCCGGCTTTGAAGTCTTTCAATTTGGGATGGCTCACTTTAAAAAGAAAAATGAAGCAAGCAAAGAAGAAAGGATGGTAGTAAATCAGGCCTTCCAAAAATCTTGTCAGGTAACGGCAAGCGGTGAGTTTGACCTGGTTATTTTAGATGAGATAAATGTAGCTTGTTATTTTGATCTTCTGGAAGTTGAAAAAATACTTAAGTTATTAAAGGATAAAGCAGCCTATACCGAGGTTATCTTAACCGGAAGAGGTGCCAGTCCACGGTTGATAGAGCGGGCGGATTTAGTGACGGAAATAAAAGATGTAAAACATCCTTTCAAGGAAGGTAAGAAAGCGAGGAAGGGAATAGAGTATTAAGCACCGGCTAGTTGATTTGACTTATCGTAATTCATAAAATCTTTGGGGTGAATAAGTTTGACAAGAGCATTATATCCGGGTAGTTTTGATCCTATTACTAATGGGCATATTGATATAATCAAACGGGCCAAGAAGGTCTTTGACCAATTGATCGTGGCGGTGGTCAAAAACCCTAGCAAGAGGACATTCTTTACCTTGGAGGAAAGAAGTGATCTGACGGAAAGAGTTTTAAGAACGGACGGCATCCCGGACGTAGAAATAATAACCTACGATGGACTGTTGGTGGACTGCGCTGAGAAGCAAGGTGTAGAAACCATAGTTAGGGGCCTTAGAGTAAATTCGGATTTTGACTATGAATTCCAGATGGCCCTTACCAACAGGGATTTAAACGAGGATATAGAGAGCGTCTTCTTTATGACCAGCGGTGAATACTCTTTTCTCAGCTCCTCTATTGTAAAAGAGGTAAAAAGATACGGTGGAGATATCTCCAGCTTTGTACCTGAGCTAGTGGATCAAGCGCTGGAGAGAAAGTTTAAGGGGCTTGCATAATCATAATAAAGGAATGGCTAACTTGCTTAAAAAAATGCACAGGCAAAGAATCGCTGTAACTTTACGTTATTTTTTAATCTTTTTTATTACTATCAATCTGCTTGTATTAGCTCTTCCCTCAGTAAAAGCGGATACAAAGGACATCCCGGAGCTTAAAAGAAGAGCTACTCGAGACGGCGTTCCGGCAGAAATGCTTGCCGCCAGCTTTGCCTTAGTTAGCGCATATAATATTCTTAACGAGCCGCTTGGGGAGTTGGATGAGTTGGTGTTATCCACCCGGAAAGACGGTAAGGAAGCTGAGGAATTAAAGAGAGCCTTAAAAGAAGCCCGAGAAGGAAAATTTATTTCTGTTTGTAGAGAAAGCAAGGAAATCGATCCTTATTTGGGCAGATTAACTATAGAAGAATTGGCCAGAAAAGCTAGAAACGCAGCTAGCTCGAAGACAAGGCAAAGTGCTGCGGAGGCTTTGTTGGAAAAAATTGTTCAATCTGTAGGGATCGATTTTATTTCTTATTATCAATTTAGAATCGATTATGAAGTCAAGTTTGATCAAATAAAAAAAGAAGTAACCTTTTTATCTACGGATTCTTTAGTGTCAGATTGGGCCCAAAGCAAAAGAAAGGAATTAGTCGAGGAGGTCTTCTACCTTCTAGGCAGAATGTACCTAGCTGAATATTTGATCACTCTTAAATCTAGCTTTGTTCGGGATAAAGTGAATTGTAAAAGTGAAGATGAAGATAATGGAGAGGGACTATGAAAACCACCATAGGTTTTGAACTCCATGCTCAACTTACCACAAAGACCAAGCTATTCTGCGGCTGCGGCACCGATTATTTTGAAAGCTCTCCTAATACCAATACCTGTCCAGTTTGCCTGGGAATGCCGGGGGTGCTTCCGGTTTTAAACAAAAAGGCTGTGGATTACGCTCTAAGATGTGCTCTAGCCCTTAATTGCAGGATTCCCGATCGCTGCAAATTTGACCGCAAGAACTATTTTTACCCGGATTTACCCAAAGGATATCAAATATCTCAATACGATGAGCCGCTGGCAGTAGATGGATATTTAAATATAGAAGTGGAGGGAGAAAAGAAGAAGGTTAGGATAAGAAGGGTCCATTTGGAAGAGGATGCAGGGAAGCTGATCCACGAAGAAAACTTTAGCCTGGTTGATTTTAACCGGGCTGGAGTTCCCTTGATTGAAATCGTCACCGAACCGGACATTACCTCCCCGCAGGAAGCTCGGGTGTTTATTGAAGACTTGCGGCTTTTGCTTCGATACCTGGAAATATGCGAAGGAGATATGGAAAAGGGACATCTTCGCTGTGAACCTAACATCTCGGTTAGTCCGGATAGGGATAAATTGGGGGTAAAGACAGAGCTTAAGAACCTGAATTCATTTAAAGCGGTGGAAGAAGCCTTGAAATTTGAACAGCGAAGGCAAGTAGGCACTTTAGAAGGTGGTGGAAAGATCAAGCAGCAGACCCTTCGCTGGGACCCGGACGAGAAAGAGGCTATTCCCATGCGATCTAAAGAAGAGGCCGCGGATTACCGATACTTCCCCGAACCGGATCTCCTGCCTCTGGAAGTAGGTGTGGAATGGGTAGATAAAATAAAAAACGAATTACCCGAATTACCACAACAGAAGCGCAAAAGGTGGAAGGAAGAATACGGGCTGCCGGATTACGACATTCAGGTTTTGACCGAGGAGGCTGAGATAGCCAGTTATTTCGAAGAAGTGGTGAGTGATTTTAATAATCCCAAAGAGGTATCCAACTGGGTGATGTCCGAAATCCTGCGGTTGGTTAAGACGGAAGGAAGCGGAAGACTGGAGTCAATTCCCTTAAGTCCATCTGATATGGCCGACCTCTTAAAAATGGTGGATCAAGGTGAAGTCAATCGAAATACGGGTAAAGAGATAGTAGAGGAAGCCTTCATCACTGGAAAATCTCCTCGCCAGATAGTGGAAGAAGAAGACCTAGCCCAAATTTCGGACAGGAGTGCTTTGGAGAAGATCATAATAGAAGTGATTGAAGAAAACCCGGAAGCTGTTAGTGATTATAGGCAGGGCAAAGATAAAGTGTTAGGATTCATGATAGGCCAGGTTATGTCCAAGACTCAAGGCCAGGCTGATCCTCAAAAGACCAGGGAAATCTTGAGCCAGAAGCTAAAGTAACAATCAAACGGAATCCTTTAGGTTTACTCCCTCGTTGTTGCTATTATGCTACATTTCTCTCTTATCTTACAAACCTAAAGGATTCCGCCCAGAGTCTTCCCAGAAGATATATACATATATTGTTAATCCTTTCCTTTAGCATGGAGGTGTGCAAGGTGCAGCCGGTTGGGGTTTTTCCAGCGTAGCGCAAGCAAATATACAAGCTGGACAGAAATGAAGCTGACCTCCGATATTAACTTTTAGGTTGTATAAGATACCGGCGTCGTCGGAGACCGGCTGGGGCATGACTTCATACATTAGCTCTCCAAATAGGCTAAAGAACTCCGTATTGAATTTGAGCCCGGCCAAGTAATTAAAAGACAACAGAAGACCGGGGTTCCCGGTACCGAATGTAGACGTCTGATAAGGAAATACTCCCACTCCACCACCGTTATACAGTCTCATCCATCCCCGATTTAAATAAAGAAGTATGGACTGCCGACCTGAAGTCAGGCTGCTCACCAAACCGCTGCTTGAGAGGTAAAGGCTCAAATCAGTTCTGGTGGAAATATCCAAGGTAAGCGGTACCTCTGCTGATATATCCAGAAAAACAAGTGCGGTGGTTAGCTGTCCAGAGCTAAATAGTGAAAGTGGGATTGAAACCCCCAGTCCCAAAGATGGTCCGGGAGCCCAGGTGCTGGGAATTGCTTGAGTCGTATTCTGTGCATTCACGGAAAGTGCTATCATTAGTAGCACTAAAATCGCCATTGTCAAAACCTTTAATCGCCGCATCGTATATCTGCCTCCTCAAATTTAACGCAAATTGTATGCACTATCTTTTAACCCAATTGGAAGGAAAGCTAAAGGAATTTAGTAATCTCTTTTAGTATTTTAAGTCCTTATGGGTTAAGATATAGCTCTCCTCTGCAAGTAACCTGTGTAAACCCCCCTTATATTATTGAGCTTTTTGGATCTTGTGGAACGCAAGTTATAGCCGAGGAAGTTCCAGGGAAGTGGTTTTTCGTAGCGGATGGCGCAAGGTTCCATGGTTTTTATTTGGGCATCCCATATAAGGGTGGAACCCTGAAGGCTCTTCTTCGCTTCTACGTAGCTTCGAAGAAGCATAGTAGAGATTCCGCTACCGGAAAACAATCGATGTTATTGAGAATTCCAGTGTTAATGAAAAATATAAGCATAACAAGACTACCTACTCTTCTACGCTTCTACGACCTCTTCTCCGCTTCTGCGAAGCAGAGAGCTTCGAAGAAGCGGAGTACGAGAATATAACATCCATGATCGATCTTTTGGTTCTTTAGTGATCGAAAAGCTCAATAATATTAACTGGCTGGTTCGCCCAGAGCGGAGCCTACTTATCAGTTGCTGTTGACAGATAATCACCTTTAGCTTAGAATTACAGATGAATTTGAAAACAAATCCAGATGATAGGCAAAAGGAAGGCGAACCATGGCGGTTTCTTTTTTTAATTTGAGGTGTAGAACATGCTTGAGAACCTTACTCAAAAGTTAGGCACTATCCTGGACGGGCTTAAAAAGAAAGGGAAGCTTTCCAAAAAAGATATCCAAGAGGGTCTGCGCGAAGTTAAGCTGGCCCTTCTGGAAGCGGATGTAAACTACCGGGTAGTAAAAAGCTTTATAAGTGAGATAGAAGAGAGGGCCCTGGGAGCCGAGGTGATGGAAAGCCTAACCCCCGGCCAGCAAGTGATAAAGATGGTCCGGGAAGAATTAGAGAAGATAATGGGTGAGAAACCAGCTAAATTGGATCTAGGAAGTCATCCTTCCGTAATTTTCCTGGTGGGGCTGCAAGGCTCCGGGAAGACCACTACGGCCGGGAAATTGGCTAAAAACTTAAGTTCGCGCTCTCCTCTCTTGGTAGCTTGTGATACTTACCGCCCGGCGGCCATAGATCAGTTGGAACAGTTGGGCAAAGATTTAGGATATCCAACTTTCGCCGATAGGTCCCAGGAGGCCACACCGGTAGAGATAGGCAAAAAAGCATTGAAGGAAGCCCAAAAGAACGGGAATGGAGTATTAATCTTTGACACTGCCGGTAGGCTCCAGATCGATGAGCCCATGATGGAAGAGCTTGAGCTAATGAAAGAGGCGCTTGATCCGGATGAAATCTTGTTGGTGGCAGATGCCATGACCGGCCAGGAAGCCGTAAATATCGCCGCCGATTTTGATGATTGGTTAGGCCTGACGGGGATAATTCTCTCCAAGATGGACGGGGATGCACAGGGTGGAGCCGCCCTTTCCATGACCCAGGTGACCGGCAAGCCTATTAAATTTATCGGGGTAGGCGAAAAAATGGATGACTTGGAAGTCTTTCATCCCGACCGCCTGGCCAAAAGAATTTTGGGGATGGGGGATGTATTGAGTCTGATAGAGCAGGCTGAGAGCCGGATGGACAAACAAAAGGCCCAGGAGCTTGAGGAGAAGATCAGAAAAGAGACCTTTACCCTGGCAGATTTTCAAGAGCAGTTAGATCAAGTAAAAAACATGGGACCATTGAGCAAAATTTTAGAGAAGCTACCCGGAATGAGTAATGTTCAAGTGGATGATAAGAACTTGCGCAAGGTGGAAGCGGTAATAAATTCAATGACCGTGGAAGAACGAACAAAGCCGGCAATCATTAACGGAAGCAGGAAGAGAAGAATTGCCAAAGGCAGCGGTACTGAGGTAAAGGATGTAAACAGGCTGCTTAAAAGATTCAAGCAAGCGAAAAAGATGATGAAACAAGTGGGGAAGTTGGAGAAAAGGGGAGCAAAATTACCATTTGATAACTTCTGATTAAGTGAAATGCCAGCCTAAACTGAAGATAAATAAAGATTAAGCAGATGGAGGTGACCGATGAGCGTCAAGATTAGATTGAAGAGGACTGGACGAAGGCATCAGCCGTCCTTTCGAATAGTGGCCATGGAGGAAGAGAAAGCTCAAAACTCAAAAATTTTAGAAAAATTGGGTTTTTATAATCCAGCAGAGGAACAATTAGAGGTAGATACGGGCAAAGCACTTAATTGGCTCAAAAAGGGTGCGAAACCAAGCAAAACAGTAAGAGACTTACTCTCCAAAAAAGGAGTAATGGAAGAATTTTATAATTTGAAGAAAGAAAGTTAGAGTTTAATTTTTTAAAGATAATAAATTGCTAAGGAAATTATTAAAATATCTTGCTTCATCAGTAGTGAATGACCCCGGTGGGATCGATATTGAGCAAATAGAAACCAAAGGAGTAGATATTTTCTATCTACGAGTAGCCAAAGAGGATATGGGAAGGGTATTGGGCAAAAGGGGAAAAACGGCCGATGCCATAAGATGCATTATGCAAGCTGGGGCCGATCAGTTGGGTAAAGATGTGATTATAGATATAGTTGAATAATCTGGATAGGCTAGTTTTCATGTTGTTAGGGTGCCACTTATCAATTAATGGGGGAGTGGATAAATCGATAGATAGAGCAAATGATTTAGGTATCAACGCCCTGCAGATATTCTCGCACAACCCGCGCAGATGGAAGATTCGCCCTCTAGGAGAGAAAGAGAAGAAGCTTTTTTGTAAAAAATTCGAGAAAAGCGACCTTGGTTACATCGTTATTCATACTAGCTATTTAATAAATTTGGCTTCCCCCGCCAATGACCTCCGCCGCAAATCGGTCAAACTACTAAAGCAAGAAATTGCTAGGGCCGATCAACTGGGAATAGAGCATGTAGTTACCCATATAGGAGCCTACCGTCGGGGCCAGATTGAGGAGGGTATCAAGCGAGCGGCCAAAGCCTTATCAAAAATTGGCCCGTTGTTAAACAGCACAAAGACCGAAGTAAAGCTCCTTTTGGAAAATACGGCCGGGGCCGGGACTACTATTGGTTATGATTTCAAGCAAATAGCTAAAATCTTAAGCGGGTCGCATGTAGAAGATGAACTTATAGGTTTTTGCTTTGATACCGCTCACGGCTTGGCGGCTGGCTATGATGTTGCCACTAAGCAAGGTCTGGAAGAAGCTTTAGGCCAAATTGAAAGTACACTTACCCACTGGAAACTTGAGCTTATTCATTTAAACGACTCGAAATACGAAAAGGGGTCAAGGAAAGACAGACATGAGCATATTGGAAGAGGACACATAGGTTTGGGGGGCTTTAAAAATATAATCAATCATCCCAAGCTTATTAATTTACCCTATATTTTGGAAACCCCCAAAACTTTTGATAACCACACAGATGCGGATAGGTTCAATTTAGACCAGGTCCTAAACTTGAGGAAGGAGTCCAGCACTTAGTTTTATGTAACAAAGTATTGCTTGAAGTTATACTCGATTCATCTAAACTAAGTGCTGGGGCTCAAAATTAATAAAGATAGGAGGTTTTATTCATGCAGATATTTATCGATACTGCGGACATTGAGAAGATACGTGAGGCCGCCGGTTGGGGATTGGTGGATGGAGTCACCACCAACCCAACGCTTCTCTCTAAGGTGGGTGCAGGGGAGAGCAGTTTTAAGCAAGTTGTGGGTGAGATCTGTGAAGTCGTGGATGGGCCAATTTCTGCAGAAGTGACCAGTACCGATGCGTTAGGTATGGTTAAAGAGGCTAAAGAGTTGTCCGAGATTCACCCCAACGTAGTAGTTAAAATCCCCATGACCAAAGAGGGGATGAAAGCTTGTAAGGAGCTTGCCAAGATGGGCATAAAGACAAATGTAACTTTGGTGTTTAGTCCCTCCCAAGGCTTGATAGCAGCCAAACAAAAAGCAACCTATGTCTCTCCGTTTGTGGGTAGGCTTGATGATAGGTCCGGGGACGGCATGGATGTGGTGGCTCAAATAATCACAATCTATGAAAATTACGGGTTTAACACCAAAGTTTTGGTGGCCAGCATTAGACATCCCAGGCATGTCCTGGAGGCTGCTTTGATGGGAGCGGATGCTGCTACAGTGCCCTACGAGGTATTAAAAAAGCTCTTTGACCATCCACTTACCGACATGGGCCTTAAGAGATTTATGGCCGACTGGGCCAAAGTGGAATGAGGAATGCAAAATATAAAATGCAAAGTGAAAAATGCAGAATGTAAAGTGCAAAGTGAAAAATAAAAACTGTAAAGCCCCAAATGCGAAATTGGTGGGTGAGCTTAAATAAATGGCGGTTATTCCGGGAAAGAAGGCTTTAATAATTGCGCCCCACAACGACGACGAAATCCTGGGAACCGGGGGAGTGATTCAAAAAATATGTAAAAAAGGGGGGTCGGTAACCATAGCGATATTAACCAATGGAGACGGACAAAGGAGAAGACCTCCTCTTACCCCTAAAGCAAATCACATCAAGTTGGGCTACCGGCGCCAAGAAGAATCTTTACAATCTCTACAGGCTCTGGGAGTGGCTGCTTCAGATGTCTTCTTTCCGGGATATCCGGATCGGGGACTAAGCAGATTATGGAACTATAACTGGAACTACGATAATTTATATCGCTCAAAGTATACCCGCACCGATCATTCACCTTATGATAATAGTTTCACCTTCAAAGCCCCTTACTGTGGCCGGGCCTTGGTGGCCGATCTTAAAGAAATTATTCAGGATACGGAGCCGGATATCATCTATTTGCCCCACCCCAACGACTCTCATTTTGATCATTGGTCAACTAACGCCTTCCTTATTTATTCTTTGGAAAAGCTAAAGGAAAGTGAGGAAGAGAAATTAGATCAAATAAACCTATCGACTTACCTGGTGCATAGAGGGAGGTGGCCGCTTCCCCGGGGGAAGAGATTTAGGGCTGGCCTCAACCCTCCCCGGCAGCTACATAATCTGGATACTCGATGGACAAAAGTCCATTTAAGCCCAACGGAGACCCAAATCAAATATAGTGCCATTTGCAAGCACCGCTCGCAAACCCAGCTTATGAAAAAGTATTTAATGAGCTTTGCTCGGGCCAACGAGCTCTTCGGGAAGGTGCCCACCTTAGTTTTTGAAAATTCTCTTAAGTTTCAGGATTCGGATGATTCAGTGGCTGCAGGGGACCGTCAAAACGACCAAAAAGACGAGGCCTTCCTTTCCTACCTTGATCCCAAGCAGCGCAGCGTATTGGCCAGCTTGAAGAGATATTCGGATATAAAATCGATTGATCTGACAAGAAAGAATAGTCTAATCAAAATAAAGGTAAACTTCTTTAACCGCCTTCGCTTTACAAACAATGTAAAGATACACATAAATTCTTTAGATGCTCCGGAAATAAATGAAGACCAAGAAGGGATATTTAAGTTTCTAAGTAAGAAAAACAAGTTATACTTAAACGATAGAATTATTCCCCCTCACAGTCCGGTCAAGTCCCAGACAAACTCTAACTCTTTTGCCCTCACCATCCCCTTACACAAATTAGGGGATCCCGGTAAACTACTTTTGGGGGTTGAACTTTTAAGGAACTCAGTTATCTTTGCTAAGAGTGCTTACCGGTTAATCAAGCTAAAATGATTTCAGGTCTCAGGGCGCTTTGATACTTTATACTGAAATTTTGATATAAGGGGATCGTTAACTTCTGACGGTAGGCATTCGGTGGGGTACAGAGGCTTTAAGATACAAATTCGCGATACGTCAGATGTAGGGAATG
>CAYUCE010000037.1:0-18385 GCA_964443275.1 uncultured Thermotogae bacterium
ATCCTAGACGGTAGTCCGATTCCCTAGTCTCAAATTACATCCTAGGAGCCTGTTTAAGTGAGAGAAAGTAAGATCTTAGTCCAAATTGGCAGAAATTGGTCTCTTCTAGTATTGTTGCTTCTTCTAGTTATGTTTAGTGTTCTTGGTGAAAATTTCTTCAGCCTGAGAAATCTTACTAACATTCTAGTGGCATCGATTACGCTCCTTTTTTTGGCTGCTGGAGAGACGTTCGTTATCGTAAGCGGGGGTATTGACTTATCGATTGGATTCGTGATGGGATTAGTATGTGTGGCTTCGGCAATAGTAATGCGTGACTTAAACGCTGCGGGACAGCCACAAACGATCAGCGTTCTCACTGGTATTACTGCCGGTACATCATTGGGACTCATTCCGGGTTATATTAATGGAGAGTTGATCACCCGTTTCCGTGTACCTCCATTTATCGCCACGCTTGGAATGTGGGGAATCGCTGATGGGATGGCCTGGATACTTTGTGAGGGTTTTCCCATCGGGTTTTTACCTCGGTTGGTGAGAGGAGTTGGTACCGCGCACATCGCTTACTACTCAGCCAAGAAAGGCTTTTCCTTTCTTATCCCACCCGAACTTACTGAGCGGGCGGATATTATGAGTTTGTTAAAGATCATCCCCATCCCTGTCTTATTGGTCACCATCCTTCTTATAGTTTTGGGATTCTTGCTGAGTAAAACCCGATTTGGACAGTATACTTATGCCATTGGTGGGAATATCGATGCAGCCATCCGGGCAGGGATTAGCGTGCGTTGGCATCTAATCAAAGTTTATGTCTTGTCTTCCTTGTGTGCTGCCTGTGCTGGGGTGATGCTCGTTTTCTTACTTAATACTGGTGTGCATACACAACCTACCTCAAGTTACGAGCTATTCGCAATTGGCGCCGTGGTCATTGGGGGAGCCAGTTTGAAAGGGGGAAGCGGAAGCCTAGGTGGGACGATTGTGGGCGTGTTGTTGATCCAGACACTTAATAATGGCTTGATGATGATGGGACTCCCCGTCTTCTATCGGTACATCGCTGTAGGGTGCATCTTGATTGGAGCGGTATTAATCGATCGATTTTTCCCTGAATTGGTTTATGAAGAATGATGGATGAAGAGAAGTTTCGCAACGTATTCATTCACCTCCTCCGGCGGTGGGTCCTGATCCTACTGGGTCTGGAGATCCTCCTGTTCAGCTTTATAGGAACGAACTTCTTCAGCCTCTATAGTCTTCAGAATATACTGGTCGGCTCAACGATCGTTCTTCTGTTAGCAGTTGGTGAAACCTTCGTCATCATCACTGGAGGGATTGACCTATCCGTAGGATTCATGGTCGGATTCAGCGGGGTAGTCTGCGCCAAGATCATGGTCACACTACAGGCTGCTGGAACCGCGCAGGCGGTCGCTATTTCAATAGGTATCGGTGCAGCACTTCTAATTGGGCTCTTCCCTGGTTTCGTTAATGGGTTTCTTGTCGGCCGCCTGCGGGTTCCACCGTTCATTGCCACATTTGGAATGTATGGTATTGCATACGGCGTTGCGGAGATTGTTTGCAGTAACGTACCTATACATGACTTGCCGAAGATGGTGAGTACAATTGGACACGGCCACATCATCTATTGGCTTCCGGGAAAGGCGTTCAGTTTATTCATCAAACCCCAAGGCTTAAGCCAGCAGGGCATACAGAATTTACTCTCCATCTTGCCTAACGTCACGGTAATCGTATTTATTTTTGTGGTCATTTTTGGATTTATTCTTGCCAAGACCCAATTTGGTAAGCACACCTATGCAATCGGAGGAAGCATGGATGCATCATTGCGTGCCGGGATCAACGTCAAGTGGCACTTGATCAAAGTCTATATGATTTCCTCTTTTTTCGCCTCTTTAGCAGGGGTAACCTACGTTCTACAATACATCACTGGCAGGGCCAATGCGGGAAGTGCCCGGCTTCTAGATGCAGTGGTAGCTGTGGTCATCGGGGGAGCCAGCCTCTATGGAGGGACAGGGACGATCATTGGTACCGTCTCAGGAGCACTGGTTATTGCGGTTTTGGAAATGGGCTTGGTTAACTTGGGGGTGCCCACTTATTATGTCCGCATTGCGGTGGGTTGTATTCTTATTACTGCGGTATTGATCGATCAATTCTCTCCAGAACTAGTTCGGAAGGAGGATTAACAGTTATGGATCCTTTACTTGAGGTTAGAAACATCACCAAACGGTTCGGGGGGCTGACTGCTGTTGATAACATGGATATGAAAGTTTTCCCAGGTGAGGTAGTTGGCTTAGTGGGGGACAACGGTGCGGGAAAGTCGACTTTGATTAAGGTGATATCTGGCGTTTACCAGGCGGAAGCTGGGGAGATCTACTTTGAAGGGAACAGGGTGCATATTGACAATCCTATGGATGCTTTGAAAATGGGATTGGAAACTATTTATCAGGATCTGGCCTTGGCAGAGAACCTCAACGTCTACTCCAATATCTTTTTAGGAAGAGAGAAGCTCAAACGATTCCTGGGACTTGTCAATGTGTTGGACCATGATTACATGTTGAGTGAGTCAAGGAAAATACTGAACAGCTTGGATATTGATGTTCCCTCATTGAAGAACCGGATTCGAACGCTGTCTGGTGGTCAGCGTCAAGCGGTGGCTATTTCCAGGGCGGTCTACTGGGATGCGAAATTCCTCATCATGGATGAGCCAACAGCCGCTCTGGGGGTCGCTGAGCAGCGGAAGGTATTGGATCTGGTAAGAACGCTGAGTTCTCAGGGAGTGGGAATAATTATAATTAGTCACCAACTTCGAGATGTATTTTCCGTTGCCGATCGGCTTGTAATAATGCGTCGTGCTAAAAAGGTCGCGGAACGAAAAACTGCGGAGACCACGGCAGATGAGGTAGTCGGTTTAATGGTCGGCACTCAGCCGGGAGACTATGGAGATATAAACAGTGATGCCACGGCAGCTAGTAGGCAAGGAGAGCCGGGGGTCTCTCATAAGGACTAAGCAACAACGTGGTTAATGCGCTCGCATTGGAAGGAGCTAATAAGAAGGTTGTTGAAGTAAACTAACGTTTATCAAAATGCATATTCCAAGCCGTTTGGACTCAATTACAAATAATTTACGCCAGAAGGTCTCGATAGTTCTAGAATTCCCTTTTATACCACTTCTCTAGGAATTCTGGACAGGAAAGATTGGGCTCTCATTGAAGTGCGGTACACTCGTTGTGAAGGATAAGTCCTGCAAAAGTGAGCGACCTACTTGAAGTGAAAAGGGTCTTCCCTCCAAGGTAATAGAAAATAAATATCAAGGAGGGAAACACCCAATGCAAGTAGTATAAGAAAAGGACTTGGGGGATTTATTGAAAGAGACGGTTGAAAAGATCTACTAAGAACTTTTGGAGATGGAGATAACCGAATTTCTGCAGGCAGAAACGTATGAAAAGACCCTAAAACCTCTTTTAGTTTGACTCGTAGAGAGGTTAGCCTATAGGAAAACAGATCGAGTCCAGTTTGATCTAAGAGAGAGATCCTGGTTGCGAGTATTCATTACGTTGCTTATAGAAATCTTATAGCTCACCTGAGCTTAGAACAAAGGAAGTTGCAAAGCTTAAGTCTTATCCAACAGCTTGCCAAAGTAGATAAGTGTGTACGGGAGAAATTCGAACTTGCGGTACAGTAAGTAGGATCCGAAGGACTAAGAAATACAAAACGGAGTTTGATTTTAAATAGTTTCTGTAATATCACTTGGAGAAATTTTAATAGATTTCGTCTCTTTTAAAAACGGGGTCACTCTGGAGGAAACTCCGGGGTTTCACAAACGCCTAGGGGGAGCTCCGGCCAATGTGGCCGTTGGGCTTTCCAAACTAGGGACCGCTGCCGGTTTCTTGGGAAAGGTAGGGGACGATGCCTTCGGCCATTTTCTTCAAAATCAATTGAAACAAGCGGGGGTTGATACCAGCCACTTACAATTAACTAAAGAAGCTAGAACTACCTTAGCCTTTGTCTCTCTAACTGAAAGCGGGGATAGGGACTTCATGTTTTATCGAAACCCGGGCGCGGACGAGCTTCTTTCAGCAGATGAAATTGCGGAGAATTACATCAAAGAGTCAAAAGTACTGCACTTTGGCTCGCTGTCATTAACCTCATCATCCTCTAGAAAAGCCACCTTTAAAGCAATTGAATACGGTCAAAAATATGGATTAATCATCTCCATGGATCCCAATCTAAGATTTTCACTCTGGGAAAGTAAAAAGCAGGCTAAAGAGGTTGTTCTTAACTCGATCTCTCAGTGCAACTTTCTAAAATTAAGCCTAGAGGAAGCAGGGTTTTTATCGGAAAACCAAAATATGGAAGCCGCTTGCTTATTTTTGCTCGATCTAGGACCGGACCTGGTAGTGGTGACCTTAGGTGAGCAGGGCTGTTTTTACCGGCGAAAAGCAGATAAGGGAACAGTAAATGGTTTTAAGGTAGAAGTTAAGGACACTACGGGAGCGGGAGATGCATTTACAGCCGGATTTATATCCTATCTTGCCCGGAAGAACCTTTTGTCCAAATTCCCTTCTTTTGGGCGAAAACACTTAAAGGAAGCACTGCGTCACGGTAACGCCGTGGCCGCCATAACTACCACCGCTTTAGGAGCCACCACTGCCTTCCCAAACTGGCCAGAAGTAGAAAGCTTCATCAGAAACCAAAAATAAGCTGATCATCTTAAGGTCCCTCAATCTACATATTTGCCATCTATAGAACCAAACATTAAAATAAATCGAACCTGGTAAAGAAATCCAATTAACTATGGGGAACTTTGTAGCATGGAGAACTTTTCAGAACCTGGTCACCTTTCTTATTATCGCCACTTTATTATTTACCTTGTTCCAATTGATGCCCGGCGATTATGCATCCTCCATCCTCGACCCTAAGCTATCACCGGAGGCCAGACAAAGACTTCGAGAAGCATATGGGCTAGACCAAGCCCTGCATGTTCAGTACTTTCGCTATCTCAAGAATATATTTACCCTTGACCTGGGAGTCTCCTTTTCATCGGGAAGACAGGTCGCTTCGATAATCTCCGAAAAGATAGGCCCTACAGTCCTATTGTTTGGCAGCACTATGCTTCTTTCCTTTTTTCTAGGCATGCTTTTGGGAATCATCCTAGCCTGGAATTACGGCTCTTGGTTAGAACAAATACTTATCTTCCAGGGTCTGCTTTTTTATACCGCTTTTTTACCCTGGATAGCCCTCCTTCTATTATGGATATTCTCTTTTCAGGTTCATCTGTTTCCTTTAGGTGGAATGATCACCCCTGAAAAATGGGCTCTGGGAGAGCTTTCTCTATGGGGCAAAATCCTGGATATTTTATGGCATCTAACTCTTCCCTTACTGACCCTTACTTTGATAAGGTATTCGGGCACCATGTTGGTCATGCGGGGTTCCATGTTAGATACGTTGGGGGCCGACTATGTTCTTGCAGCAAGAGCCAAAGGGTTAAGAGAAGAAATCGTTGTTTTAAAACACGCAGTTAAAAACGCCCTGCTTCCCATGGTGACCAGCTTCGCCTTGGCCATACCCTTTGTGGTAAGCGGAGGGGTAATTACGGAGACTGTATTCTCCTGGCCGGGATTAGGGTGGCTTTTGGTTAAATCCACCATGGCCGGGGACTTTCCGGTGATCAGGGCGGCGTTTTTACTTATAACCATCCTGGTATTAACAATGAATTTGCTGGCCGATATCTCTTACTCATTTCTGAATCCAAGAATTAGCTATGAATAAATACATCCAAATCCTTAAGAAAGACAGATTGGGTATGCTGGGGCTAGCAATTATAGTTTTCTTGGCAATTCTAGCTGTAATTGCTCCCCTTCTCCCGGCCATAGATCCAATCTATCAGCCACTTGACGGCTATGACCCGGAAATCTTCTCAGCAACTCCTCCAAATCTACCTAAGCATCCATTGGGTACCGATGCCTGGGGAAGAGATCTCCTGTCCCAGCTTCTTTTTGGAATTCGGACCGCCTTTATGGTCGGGTTATCCGCGGCAGTTTCAGGGGTGGCATTGGGGACGGTCCTAGGCCTGGCGTCAGCCTGGTATGGTGGAATTGTAGATACCTTAGTGATGAGGACTGTGGATATAATTTTCTGCCTCCCTTTTATTCCCATTTTGATCGTGATAAGCAGTGTACTGGGAGGGTTAAATATTTGGGGGGTAGTTTTGCTGATCGCCGCACTCTCCTGGGCAGGAGTGGCCAGAATGGTAAGAAGCCAGGCATTAAGTCTAAAGAAGAGAGAATATATTGAGGCTGCTCGCTCTTACGCTGCCGGATCTTTCAGAATAATCTTTAAACATCTGCTTCCGGGAGTCCTTCCTTTAACGGTTGTCTATCTTTGCTTCAGAGTCTCAGGGACCGTCTTCTTGGTAGCCAGCTTGTCTTTTTTGGGCTTTGGAGACCCCACTCAGGTTTCTCTGGGCATGATCTTACAATGGTGTATGAAGACCGGCCATACCTTCAATGCCCCCTGGTGGATGCTGCCCCCAGGTATCGCCATCTCCATGTTCGGGCTGGGAACCTACCTTTTTGGACGGTCAATTAGCGACATAGAAGCCAACCCTAAACTCAAATCCAGGAAGCAAATGTAGGCACTGTAAACGTAAGGTTTGCTTAACCAAATCAGAACCTGTAATATCATTATCCGGAGGTATTAAATTGAAGAAAAACGCTGCTATATTATCGGTTGTCACCATTGGAATAGCTCTTTTTTTCCTACCCGCTATAGGGGCGGAGGAAAGCATCCTAAAAGTTGGAATGCAGGATGAACCCATAACCATTAACCCCTTTCGAGCCAGAGATGTATGGTCATCCCAGGTGATAAGCCCCGTCCTCTCCTCGCTTTTGGGCTATGATGAAAATCTTGAGATCGTGCCTATGCTGGCCAAGGACTGGGAAGCTAATCCAGCGGAAGGGAAAGTAATCGTACATTTACGAAAGGGGGTTAACTGGCATGACGGCAGTGAATTTACTGCCCAGGATGTGGTTTTTACGGTTAATATAATTAAGCACTTTAAATTCCCCTTATTTTATTACAAGTTTGAATACGTAAAAGAAGTAAAAGCCCTAGATGATTATACCCTCCAGTACAGCCTAGACATGGACTTTTTGTATGAGGATCAAAAGGGAAGCGAAAAAACAATCCCTCCCGTATTCTATGTGGATGCTTTAATGCAGTTTATCGTACAGAAAAAGCAGTGGGAGCCGGTGTTTGAAGAAGCACTTCCCAAAAAGGATCCACTGCAGTGGTTCTGGGCCTGGATGCCGGAAAGGCTTCAAGGAACCGGTCCTTTCACCTTTACCGAGTGGAACAAGGGTTCTTATGTTTTCTTACAAAAAAACGAAGATTATTACCTTTCGGGAACCGAATTTTACGACCATAAAGTAGGGCCATATATAGATGGAATTTTGTTTAAGATCTATAGAAGCACCGATACCGCTTCTTTAGCCTTAAAGGCTGGGGAGATTGATTACATCGCTTGGCCCCTTCAAAAAGGTTTTGCAGATGATTTAGACAAAGATCCAGAGGTAATAATTTCGGCCAATAAAGCAAACGGCTTCTTCTATTTAGGAGCCAATCTCAGACGAGAACCCTGGAACGATCTCGCTTTTAGAAAAGCTGTTAATACGGCCATAGATCGGGATTTCATTGTAAAGCGGATACTCCAAGGGGAAGGCGCTGCTTTGTATGCCGCCATCCCACCTGGCAACGATTTCTGGTACAACCCAGAGGTTTCCAAACCGGAGGGAGGAATTGAGGATGCTAGAGAAATTATTGCCAATGCCGGTTACACCTGGGAAAAAAATACATTGCTTAAACCGGATGGCGAAAAAGTGGAGCGAATTACTTTGATTTCCCCTCCTGCAGATTACGATCCGCTGCGTAACCAATCTGCAATGGTGATTCAAACCTGGCTCAGCAGATTGGGTATACCCGTGGTGGTAAGGCCGCTTTCTTTTCAGGAAATTATAGTTAAAGTATTTGACCAACGGGATTTTGATCTCTTTATTCTTGGATGGTCACTGGGGATAGACCCCGACTACCTGCGCGTATTCTATGCATCTCGCTTTGATACTCAAGGTGGCTATAATGCCTACGGATACGTTTCAGAGGAATACGACAAACTGGCCGTAAAGAGCATGCTGGAATCCGATACACAAGCCCGCCGGGAGTTAATTTATGCTATGCAAGCAAAATTAGCTGAGGATTTACCGGTATTTCCGCTTTACGTACGGACAGTTCTGGAAGGCAGACGCACACGATTTAAGGGCTGGGTGGAAAATCTAGGTGGTATAGGCTCTATTTGGTCCTATCTATACATTAAACCTCAAGGATGAACAGAAAGGGTGAATTAACTTGAAGCAGAAGATAATCGTTGTACTAGCTGCACTATTGGTATTGGTAAGCATCAGCACATGGGCGGATAGACCTCCCCCCATGCCGCCGGAGAAAGCCTACGATCCACCCCAGCGAGAATACGAAGAGGAAACCTTCGATGCTGTATGGATACTTAAAAAAGAACACGACGTCTGGGATGGAGAGTACATCTGGTTTAATATTACCCAGAAACTTTTAATAAAAACCGAGAGAGGCGCGGAAAGGTTTCTGGATATGGACATCCACTATGACCAGACTTCCGATGAGCTGACTATCCAGACGGCCTCGGTAAAGCTTGAATCCGGTGAGGTCCTCAAGCCGCCGGAGGATGGAATAGTGGATATCTCGGCCAGCCGGAGACCTATCTATACTTCATCAAGGATCAGGAGGATTCACTGGCCCAGTCTGGAACCCGAAGCGGTGATAACCCTCTCTTATACTATAAAGCACAAGCCCAGGATCCCCGGAAACTTCCAGAGCGTTTTTACCTTCCAGGACTGGATGCCCATAAGAAAAGCCGAGTTCTCTTTGGAAACCCCCTCCGACATGATGATGTTTTTGGATTGGAAGGCTTATCAAACCAACGGTATTGAGGAGTTGCCCTTAGAATTTACTTCCACCGGAAATACATATTACTGGACCCTAGCTAAATCGCCGGGCATAATCTCCGAATACGGGATGCCCGCCCTATCTGCGGTAGCCCCCACCATCCAGATCTCCACCTTCACTTCTTGGAATGAAATTGGTAAATGGTGGTGGGATCGTGTACTACCTATGATGAAAGAGATCCGGCCGGATATTTTAAGTAAGGCTAGAGAGGTCTCCAGCAAAGCAGACAATGAATACGACAAAATAGCCGCCGTTTATCATTGGCTGGAGCAGCGCATGAATTACGTGGCCCTTGAGTTTGGTGAAGGAGGCTTCATCCCCTACCATCCAAACGAAGTCTACGATCGGGGCTACGGTGACTGCAAAGACGGGGCAGTACTTTTGACGGCCATTTTAAGGGGTATGGGGATAGAGGAAGCTTATCCCGCCTTGATTAACACCGGAGGAGGAATACACCCCGATGTTCCCACCATGTGGTTTAACCATGCGGTGACCGTATTAAAGTTGGATAAAAAAAAGTACGGCTCCAAATGGCTGGTATTGGACACCACCGCCAAGACCACTAAGTTTGGAGATATGCCGGTGGCCGATCAAGGACGCTGGATGTTAGTTGTGGGTGCAGGGGAAAATGGAGAACCGGAACTTGTTCAATCTCCACTCTATCCTCCCGAACACAATAGCTGGGAATCCCAGATGGAGTTTTTGCTCCGTGATGACGGCTCGATTGAGGGAACGGTGAGCTGGAAATTCACCGGTGCTTACGAATCCTATATCCGATGGTTGATGTCCGCACTGACTACCCGCGAGTTGATTGGATTCTTTGAAAGCTATGCCACCCTACTTTTGCCGGGGGCGGAGATAGAAGAGGACGAAGAAGGCAACTTGCAAATAAGGTTCTCCGGCAATCCCCGGAATTTATCCGATCCCCACTTCCAAATACAGTTTTCGTTTACCGGTGAGTGTGCTGAATATTTCGACGAAGGCAGCAAGGCGGTCTTTAATGTCCCGGCAGAGGACCCCTTAAAAGGACTTATCCAAAAAGAGTGGCGCTACTATCCTTACGTATTTAGCCTACCCTCCAAAGTGGTAAAGGAAGTTTCCATCATCCACAAGGTGGACTGGACTACTGAATATCTTCCTCAAAGCTGGCAGGCGTCCGGCTATTGGGGTTCCATGGAAATAAAATACGAAATACAAAGCGAATACTACCGGGTAATCAAGAGGACGGTAACCCAAATTATGGAACACCGCTGGATGCCTCGGCGGATGTATAATAGCTACGTGGAAGCCCTCAACAAATTCGCCCTTCTGGTAGAGCGGCCCATAATTATCCGAAAGATAAAGGAATGAGCGGTCCTCGTCAGGTATATCCAAACTTTACTTTCTCGATTTGCACAATACCTCTAGTATTTTTGTTTCAAAAACCTGGTTCGAAGGTATAGGCCATAGTCTCTGCCGGGTACAGACCTCCGAATTCATTAAATTGGACAATCCAGTGTGGGGGTTGCTATCGGGATTCGGGAACAGGTCCAATAAGATACAGATAATTGGGCTAACTAAACCTCCTCTTAACACCAAGCTGCTCCTATCTTCTTATTCAAAATTAGGAAGCTTTCTCTACGGTAGCACCTGCAGGCGGCTCAAACAAGCTATCCGGAAGCTGGGGATCAACAGTAATGTCTACTTCTACGGTCTTTCCTTCTTTGGTGACGGTGTGAGTTCCCGTACCGTAACCTTCGGCCCAATTCTGAGCTGACCTTATTAGCGAGCCTTGGGTACTGCACATCGTACGGGAAGCGATCCCTTCCGGTATCTCTCTCCAGATATCACTATCTGCCTCATAGACGTAAGCGACAGATTCTTCACTATTGTAAATGTAAGTTACCTCACCTTTCTCAGTTCCCGTTATGTCCATTCGAAAGTCGGCGTTATCAGTTTGAAGATTTCGAGCCCTAATATGCACCGTTTCTTCTTCTCCAACCATATTGTAACTCACATCTATGCTGGATACATTTCCTGTGTCTAATCCAATTTCTGAACAGCTAGTGCCGCTTGGAATCCCAGTTTGCTCTCCGCCCGGAGTTTCACCCACATTAGGTACACTTTGAGGAATTTGGACCTGTTGATTGAAACTTCCGGTAATGACAAATCCCAGTATCACTACAATGGCCAAAACTCCTACCATTAGTATCGGTAATAAGATCTTCATTTTCGCCTCCTTTGGTAATTGTTATATAAAAGCTTAAGCTGCTTAATAACGGGTATAAGAAGTGAGGATCACCTGACTTTCCAACTCATTGCCGTTGAATACCTTACTTCGAAGGGGTAAAGCTAACCGGGGATCAATAGTCCATTCCACAAGTAATTTTTCCTCACTGCTTGTTTCAAAAAGTTTGCAGACGAAACCATCTCTTCCCGCAACTTTTTCTTTTTTCACAACTTTAACCATCCCCGCTCCATAGAAGTTCATTTTCTCTCCCACCTTTAATTCCAACTGAGAAAAGAAAAAGCCGTAAGCGGGATTTAACATAACCGTGTGAAGGGAAATCCCGTAGGTTCCCCAAAAGCCAAAGGCGGTCTCCGCTCCCAACTGGCTCTGGGGTACACTTCCCTTGGTAGTATAACTTACCTCAAAAACCTTCTCCCCACCTTCAGTTTGCTGTCCACTCCTTTTGATATCCAGTATATAAGTTGCTTCCTCCTGTTCTCCACCTTCTTTCCAAATAACCTTATACTCAAAACGTTCATCGCCCTTAAATTCATAGGGCTGCCACATCTCGGCCAGTGAGGTAAAACAGGTACTGGAGACCAATAGAACTATTAAAGCGGCAAAAGTTGACCTTCGAGCTATTTTTCTCATTTATACCACCCTGGATTAAAAATTTAATATTTGAGCACTTTTATAATACTGGACCCGCAAATCCATTCATATAGCAGCCTACCGGCTTCATTTATATAAATATAAGATATTAGTAATACAAGAAGGTGATTTATGTCGAATATTTTGAAAATAATCCCTCCTCCCAAACCCACCTGCAACGCCAACTTCTAAGTAGCGTAGTCCGGGGCAATAAATCTCTAATAAATCGCCGGTCAGCTAACTTGGGGAAATGAGAGATCTACAATCTAGGATAATTGATAATTTCCTAACCAATGAATAAAATCTGTATATCAAAAATATGAATATAAATTTATAAAACAACAAGGAGGTTAAAATGGGCAACACAAATACGGTTATTCTTATTGGTTTAGTGGTTCTGGGGTTGGCCTTACTGGGCTTTTACACCTTCCGCTCCGTGCCCAAAGAAGAGGTGGAAACGGCTGAAATCACCATAAAGGAAGTGCCGGCAACCAAGGTTGCCTCAATCAGCGAACAGGGCCCCTACGAGGAAATGGGACAAGTCCTCGGAGAGCTTTATGGTTGGTTATCCAGTAAGGGAATAGAGCCGGCTAGGATGCCACTTGGAATATATTACGACGACCCCAATGAAGTAGCTCCTCAAGATTTAAGATATAAAGTCTGCATCCCTATTTCACAAGATATCGAAGGAGATGAAAGAGTAACAATTGAAACCCTACCCGCTATCACTGCAGCTACTATCGTTCATAAAGGGCCATACTCCGGGGTAGGATCTGCCTGGGGGGAACTGGCCACATGGATTGAAAAGAAGGGCTACCAATTTGAAGGAACGGGAAGAGAAGTTTATCTGAACGATCCGGAAAGCACACCGGAAGATGAGCTTCTTACCGAAATCCAGATTCCTATAAAGAAATAGTTATATTCAAGTCGCAATTTGTTTTTACGTGGGGGAACTTTCCTAACTGGAATGAACTTGCAGCAGGGCTCTTGCGTCAAGATACTCCACTGCTTCAAATCCCATAATTTTCCGATAATACTTGGATGTTCTTTTTATATCCGGAGTTGGAAATACACAATGTGACATTAGCAATTTATTACCCATAATTTTTTCGCCTCCAATTACTATACGTTTTGAAAACATCCGAAGTTCGGACATCAGCAAGGGTTTAGGCAAAGCCACGAGGTAGCTGAGCTATATAGCCAATGTTATACGCCACTACTATCATAATTTCAAGTTCTGAGGTTGAAATTCCCCCGGTGGTATGTATTCAATTTCTTTAGGGGAAATTTCTATCAAAGTATAGCTAGGATCATCTACACTCTCCCAATATATGTCGAAAAAGTCGCAATGGTCGGCTATTTTCGCTTTCATACTTCTATCTTTAATTATCTTAGCTATCCCAGAAACTCTTATTATAACCATCTATATCATCCTCTTGGAGAAGAAGACAAAACTCCGCGTTTGAATTCTTTCCTATTTGTTTAACCTTTGCACTTTTCGTATCTGTGGTGATAAAAAATCTATCATCAAAATAAATTAGCGTTACTGGCCTAACTTTGGGTTTATTGTCTTCTAGAGTGGCTAGAAATACATATTGGAAATTTTTAAAATGCGCCCACACTTCCTCTTTTAGCTCATCAACTTTATCGGACATCGACATCCCTCCTTATAGGTTTTATTGACAATAATGCCTAATCCATCTCTTTGCAAACTTGTTCGCATATACTTCAGTAGTTGATTATAATCCACCATTTTGATTTTATAAATATATTTGGTGAAAAGCTCAGCAAATGCCAGGATTCAAGCCCTGATCCTACAAATGACAGCCTTCTGAGCCTGAATGAAGTCATGAGAGGAACTTAATAAGGAGTGATCTTGAAAGGCCTGTTACCGAGATAGGTGGGCTAAAGAAAAGGGTAGGATTCCCCGATTGTAAAGGCAACCTCGCCGCAACCGCATTTAGTAGCCAAAATTGGCTATAGCCAGATTTGGCTACTCGATATGCTCTCCTGCCAGCCATGCGTTAAATACTCTATCTACAATTGTATATTCCCCATCTTCTTCTTTTACAACCACCATCATTTCTTTAAGTCTAGATATGGGTGAAGAAATATCAGAGGGTTTACTTCCTATTTCATTAGCTATGTCTATCATCCTTGCTTCGCTAACGTAATTTCCCTTGTTCATATCCACATTTTATCCAGAAACTTTGAATTCCCTTGAAGGAAATCTTGATCTTAGGTATTGAAGTTTATATGACATTTGTCATATAAACTTCTTGACAGGTGTCATGCGATCTATTTGACAGGTGTCATAATGAGAGCGGAGAAACATTTAGAAAGCATAAGATAAGTTTTGGATGAAATTAAAACAGCTCTTGAAGACTCAAGGGGCGTGGAGAAGCATCAAAGAAGGTTAGCATTTCTGCTTTCCACAGGGTCCACAGAGTTAATCGAACTTTACCTCCATAAGGTTGGGATTATGAAACCAGGAGCTAGAATAAAGCATACTTGGCTCAGAAGAAAAAATGTTAAAGAGAAGTTAAAAAATCAGGTTACTGGAGATTTGGATGAAGTCGGTAAATTAGAAGAGATCATTGACTTATCTAGGGAAATAGAGCTTAGCTGTAATGATTTAGCTTATGGTTCCCCGATTGGCGGTGAAGAGAAACTTAGTGAACTAATTAATAAATTTTTAGAAATCAAGGGCATAATGGAAGATGAAACAGGTGATAAAATTGAGTGAAGAAATTAGAGCTTACGCATCTAGGTTCGTATCTTTCCTACTAGATAACTTAGATAACAAGATTAACGATATAAACCAAATAATTCTTTATGGATCAGTAGCAAAAGGTACAGCAACGAAAAAAAGTGATGTGGATATTTTTATTGATACCAAAACCAACGATAAAAAGATCAAAGAAGCTTCCGATGAAATCTTAGAAAATTTTTATAAAAGTAGAGATTACCTTTTATTTAAAACAAGAGGAGTGGATAACGAAATAAGCCTGAAAGTAGGAAAACTGAGGGATTGGAGGGAATTGCACAAGAGTATCACAGCCACCGGTAAAGTCCTCTGGGGTGACTTCAAAGCCACCGAAACTCCTGTAGGAACCAAACATATGATTCTGCTTTATTGGGATAAGGTGGGGAAAAGTAGAACTTCTTTTTTGAACAAGTTGTATGGTTTTAAGACCAAGGGCAAGGAATTGGAAGGGCTAATTGAAAAGTGGAATGGAGAGAAAACGGGCAAGAGTTCAGTTATAATCCCTTTTAAATATAAGGATCAAATGTTTACGCTTCTAAAAGAATATGAAGTTAACGCTAAAAGTAAAGAGGTATTTGTATCTGAATAATCAAAAGTCTGTAACCTAAGAGACGTACTGCCTGTTCTCCTATTTGCCAAAGATAAGGACCCCCATTAAGCAGTGCTTCCTTGCAAGACTAACCACCGGGATAGGCAAAGGAGAGTGTTAAGGTAGGATAACCCACCTAACAGAGATAGATGGAGTTTATAGACTTGGGAAAGTAAAAGGAAGGTGGGATATTGGTTTAATTAAACTGGAAAATGAGACATGGTAAAGACAGACCCATCAACTAAGTGCCTTGTTTCGGGGAGCAAGAATTTACTCTTAATCACCTCGGAACTATTTAAATTTGTCCATACAATATATATAGGTGGTGTTTATGAAGAAGATATCGGCCAGATTTCCGGAAGACCTGCTGGAAGAAATAGATACCTTAGCGGAGCTAGAATATACAGATAGGACCACCTTGATGAAGAAGGCACTGAAGGATTATATCGATAAGGAACTGGATCAAGGAGGCCTTAGAGAACTGGCAGTGGAGAAATATCTAGGTGGTGAATTAGAGTATAGGAAATTGAAGCTCTTAATAGGAAGGGAGGACGCAGAAGCGGTCCGGTTTTCCAAAAGGATAATGGACAAGGGTGAGGAGCTTGCCCAAAAGCTTGCATAAGGTAGTTCTGGATTACTCTGCCCTCATTTCTCTGGCTCATGGGGAGATTTTAGATCTGGTTTTATCCGAATTTGAGATACTGGTTTCCAAGCAGGTAATAGAGGAACTCGAGGCGACCTCCCGGTATAAAGATGTGGATGGTAAAGCAGCGTCTCAGGTGATCAGAAATAAAGACCAGCTGAAAATAAAAAAAGTAAATCAAGAAAAGGTGGAAAATCTGTTGACCAGTAAAATCCACCTAGGAGAGGCTACTTGTATACTCATTGCTCAGGAGGAGGTAATAGAGGCCCTGATATCGGATGAATTCGACACTATGTACCAATTGGAATATTATTCCAATAAATATAGTTTCGATTTAGGGTTATACTCTACTTTAATCAAGGCTCTAATATTAAGAGGGGAATTGACTAAAGACGAAGGGAAGAAGATATTTGACCAGATAGCCCAGAAAAGGAACTGGATTGGCCGCAAGATATATGAATATGAAAAGAAGGGACTTTAGTAGTAACGCTGCTACCAAGGCCCGGGGTTCTTTTATTTCAAAGGAGCTTCTCTTAACACTTGTGCCAATATGTTAATTGTTTTCACTCATCAATTCTGCTTTTTTACATTCCAGTATGTGTCCGGATTTTTATCTAGGTAGAAAATGTTGGTGTTAAAATAAATGACGGTTAAAATATTGCTGTTAAGAAAATAAAAGGAGGAACTTTTAATGAAGGTGGCTAAAGAAGATTTCTATAAGCTAATTGCCCCACGGCCTACAGTATGTGTATCGACCTTGAGTCCATCTGGAAATTTTAACCTGGCTCCCTATAGTTTTGTGACCCCGTTGTCTATGAATCCACCTCTAATAGGGGTAGCGGTAGGTAAAGGCAAAGATACCATCCAGAACGCACGGGAATTAGGAGATTTCGTTCTGAGCCCTCTAACTAGAGTATGGAAGAATAAAGGAGTCCAATCTGAGGTCTCCCTACCCAGAGATGAAAGCGAATTCGAGAAAGTAAATCTAACCCCGGTGGATTCAGAGGAAGTTCAGGCTCCCAGCATAAAAGAAGCACCAATTAATAAAGAGTGCAGATACTTTGATGATTTTGAGTTAGCTGATCACTTTATCTTGGTAGGGGAGGTAATCAGCATTTCAGCTAAGGAGGATGCTCTAAAAAACGGGAGGATCAATCTGGAAAAGTTAGGAGCGGTGGGTCATATATCCGGGGAGGAGTTCTGTATTGCCGTAGAATCTACCAAGATAGAAAGGGAATAGTACTTAGATGCAGGATTCAGAAAAAAGCGATTTCTAAAGATAACGCCCTAACTCGAGAACAGTTTAATAGGTTGCTCCCTTAGTTCAAGGACCTAAAGACAGGTTGCTGTTCATCGGCTTAAGGTATCGACTAAGCTTAGGTTCAGTCATGGGGTCTTGAATTTTGATACAACCGCTTTCACTTCTTGATTTAACCCCTCCTCTTCTTTCAACTTCCTTTGTCCTCAAGAAGGCTTTTGAAAGTACCTTTCTTTTATAATGTGAATCCTCATTCTCTCCATGGAGGATAATATGATAGAAGGTACCAGGATGCCCGATCTAGACTTGACCCCTCTTGACCCTCTAATACTAAAAGAGGACCCAGAGCAAATCGACGCGGAACTCCCAAACTTGTTATCAAACAGGATATTTTGCAGAATTTAGTAAGGACACTCATGTTGACAAAATCACAAGAAAGAAAGCTAGAACAAATACTTACTAAAGCGCGAGGGGACAAGAATGTCCTGGCGGTGATCCTTTACGGAAGTCGTGTCAGCGATTCAAAAGAGGAGACCGCCGATTCGGATTTGGACATCTGCCTGGTACTGGATCCGGAATTTGAGAAAGAACACGATTCGAAGGAAGACACGGCCCTATCCAGGAAAAGGCTCGATTACCTCTCGGAGATAGACCCGGATAAGATAGATATTCAAATATTCCAGCAACTACCTATATACATAAGGAAAAGGGTATTAGAAGAAGGGAGTGTAAATTATTGCCGAGATCAAGAAGACCTTTACCAATTGGCATACCGAACTATTCAGGAATACGAAGACTTCGCTCCCCGGCTGAGAGAATATCTGGAAGGTGTGAAAAATGGCTGAACTAAAAGAAGAGAAAGTATTGATCAAGATAGATCAAATGGAAAGATACTTGACCGAACTGGAAGAGGTACTACCAGAATCATACGATGACTATCAAACAATCGAGAAGAAAAGGTCAACCGAGAGGTTGCTCCAACTAGCCATCGAGACCGTGATCGATATATGTAATCTGGTAGTTTCAGGACTTGATCTGGGTCTTCCCGCTGAAGAAAACGATCTATTCGACAAGCTAGCAGAAAAGGGAATCATCACCTTGGAAATGAAGGAAAAACTCTATGAAATGCGAGGATTTCGAAACATTTTGGTTCATGAGTATGCCTCAATTGATAACAGGCTTGTTTACCAAACAGCACACGACAATTTGAGGGACTTTCGAGAATTTTCCCGACAAAT
>CAYUCE010000038.1:0-1490 GCA_964443275.1 uncultured Thermotogae bacterium
TCGGACGAGGATAAATTGATCGTCCAAAGGGCCCGTAAAATTCAGCGCTTCTTTTCCCAACCCTTCTTTGTGGCGGAGAGGTTCACGGGGATGAAAGGAGAATATGTCCAGCTAGATGATACTATGGAAGGTTTCGAGATGATAGTAAATGGGCAGTTAGACGATGTACCCGAACAAGCCTTCTACATGGTGGGCACAATCGAAGACGTAATGAGAAAGGCCGAAAAGAGAGAAAAGAAAGATTAGTCCGCTTATCCAACTCTTATTAATGATTTGACTCCCCTACCAGAAGCTTTGGACGATATAGCTTCCCAAATACTAGCTGATGATGTGGTCTTAGTCTTGGGAGGCGTAGATACCGGGAAAACCTATCTAATTAAGGAATTATGGTCAAAAATGGGGGGAGAAGTAGTGGATGGTGATGTAGGCCAATCGGATATCGGCCCCCCGGCTGCGGTTTCCAGAGGCGATTACAAACAGGGAGCAAAAGAAGGTTATTTTGTAGGAGACGTAACGCCTCGAGGCAACTTTCTACAAGTTTTGACCGGCCTAAAACTGATGGTCACCCAATCCAAGAGGCCCTGCTTTATAGACACCGATGGATACATACAGAACGGAGCCGCCTTAGCTTTTAAATCGGAACTGGTGAACCTAATCAATCCTACTAAACTCCTACTTTTGCAAAAATCAAATGAGCTCGCCTACTACAAGCTTTATGAGCGAAAAGGTATCCAGGTTATAGAAGCAAAAGCCCAATCCGAGTTTGAAAAAACTAGAGAACAAAGAATAAAAGCAAGAGAAAGGGAATTTAGAGACTATTTTGATAAAGCACCGATAAAAAGTATCAAGATATCCCAGGTAGGATTTGAGAGGTTACCCATAGGCGAGGGGAAGGGGCTTGATTGCAAGACCCTAACTAAAATGATGGATTGTGATGTTTTAGGAGCCTGGGAAATAGGGAGTCAGGCCGCCGCAATTGTAGACGGATTCGCCAAATCATTGGGGACAGTTAAAAGAGCTTTAAACGTAGGATACATACGGTTAATCAATTTATCCGATCTGAAGAACTTACTGGTCGGATGCCTAGAACCAAACGGTGATTTGCATCTGGGTATCTTAAAAGATATTGATCAAGATAGGCTCAAAATACTTACCCCGGCTGAAAAGGTCAGCCTCGTCCAGATGGGTTCAATTCAAATTGACGAACGCGGAAAACAACTGGACCGGGTAAGACTGTAGGTTGACAACCTATTACACTTTTGCTATTTTCTAATCAGCAAGAAAACGGAAAACGATATAGATATGCAGTCAAATAAAAATTTGGATCCTACTGATAAAACTATCCGCCAGCTAATCATTCGTCTATCAGAAATTGAGGGGTTAGATGGAGACTACACTGACGAAGCCGAGACTATAAAAGAAGAGATCGTTAGAAGGAATATCGGCTTGGTCAAATCAATCGCCGGAGATTTCTCCCCATCACAAGATGT
>CAYUCE010000038.1:1590-5812 GCA_964443275.1 uncultured Thermotogae bacterium
GATATTCTTACCATCAAATAACCACCTTTAAGCTACCGGAAGAAAATGGATCTTAAAAGCATATTTTATAACCAGAAAAAAATGCGGGCAGGTTGGCGCCTGCTCTTTTTTATAGGTCTCCTCACCGTCTTCTCATCTTTTTTTCTATCCATTATCCTGGGAATTGTGGGGATTGATAGAACAAGCCTAGAAAATCCTACCAACCTCCAGACCTTACTCCTTTCCAGCTACATTGTATTACCCTTGCTTTTAGTCACCTGGTTTATGACTAAAGCGGTTGAACATAGACCATTTACCTCCATAGGCATCTTTTTTAACAAAAATACTCTATGGGAATTATCATGGGGAGTACTTATCGGGATTTTGATGATCACCCTATTCTTTTTAATAACTTACGGGTTGGGGCTGATTGAAATCCAGGGGGTCTTGAGCCTTCAAAAGTTCGGACAAAAAATACTACTCCTTTTGATAACCATACTTTTAGCCGCAGCCAGTGAGGAATTTTTGTTCAGAGGCTATCCCTTTCAAGTTCTTACCGAAGGGATCGGAGTTTACCCCACACTCTTTCTTACCGCTTTTATTTTTGGGTCTTTTCACCGCATGAACCCCCACGTTTCCACCCTGGGACTTATAAATGATGGCCTGGCGGGGATACTATTGGGGGTAGCCTATATTAAAGTTAAGTCACTATGGCTCCCCTTAGGGATTCACTTTTCATGGAACTTTTTTCAAGGGTTTATCTACTCGTTTCCGGTCTCCGGGCTCGAATTCGAACCACGCCTTTTTCAAATTAATATGAAAGATCCTGCCTTCCTTTCCGGGGGCCGGTTCGGCCCGGAAGGAAGCATTATCACTACGGTAATAATCTGTGCATCTATTGGAGGGTTAGTTTTGTGGAAGGGATTAAAACCCACTGACAGGATGAGTAAACTTTGGGGGGAAAATATCTATCCCGCCTTAAGGGGTGATAAAGATGAAAAATCCTTTTCTGATTGGTAAACAGATTTACCGCAAGTTTATCGAAGAAGACGATATAAGAACTTGTCAAAAATGGATAAATGACCCGGCCATTACCAGAACCATAACTTCATATCTACCTTTCAACAAAAGACAGGAGAGAAAGTGGCTTGAGAAGGGGTGGGATAACGGCAAGTATCATGATATCATTGTTATGAGCATTTTGCGCGCAGAATGGGGGGAGAATGTCAGCCAGTAAATCGCATAAAAACAGCATGATTGAAGCTTGCAATATAACCAGAAAGTACGGGCACCTTCTGGCGGTAAAAGACCTAAGCTTCCAAGTGGCCCCAGGTGAGGTTTTTGCTCTCTTGGGCCCAAATGGAGCCGGTAAGACCACCACGGTAAGAATACTGGCCTGCTTAATTGCCCCCACCGGGGGGTCCGCTTATGTAGGGGGACTAAAGGTGGGAAGGGACAACAGCAAAATAAGGCAAATCATCGGGGTGCTTCCCGAAAATCCTGGCCTTTACCAAAAACTCTCCGCCTGGCAAAATTTGGAATTTTTCGCCTCTCTTTATCAAATAGCCGACCCAAAGTCGAGTATAGAAAAATACCTGGACTTACTGGATCTGACGGAAAGAAAATACGCACCGGTGGGAACCTTCTCCAAAGGTATGCGCCAGAAGGTGGCCATCGCTCGTGCCTTGATCAACGAGCCCAAAGTACTGTTTTTAGATGAACCCACGGCCAGCCTGGATCCAAAATCTTCCAAATTAGTGCGGGAATTTATTGAAAAATTATCCCAGCAAGAGAAGAGAACCATAGTTCTCTGTACACACAATCTAGCCGAAGCAGAGAGTCTTTGTGATCGGATCGGACTTATAGACCAAAGCTTAATTAAGATGGGAGCCCCGGAGGATCTAAAAGGAGATCTATACGAAAAAAGAACCGTAATTCAATTAAAGGAGCTGACTCCAAAGGTAAAAAGGTCGCTGGATTTTGACTTTATCACCGAAATTAACCCTGAAGATTCAAAGATAATTGTGACTGTGGATAATCCGGAAGAACAAAACCCACTATTGGTTGAGAAAATCGTTAGGGCCGGAGGAAAGATACAGTGGGTAAACAAAAAAGAGTATTCCTTAGAGGATGTCTATTTACGGTTGATGGAAGCGGATAAAAATGATTCGTAGGCTCTTAATCTTGATTAAAAAAGAGTGGCAGGAGATGCTGGGAAATAAGATGGTACTGGTGGGAATCGTGGTCCTCCCCATTATGTTTCTTGGTTTTTCCTTGTTTTTACTGTATAGATTCGGCAGCGCAAGCGACCTTACGGCCCAAAATCTACTAATCAACTTCCCACTTATCTATTTTCTACTCTTTCCAATAATTATACCTTTGGCTACTTCAGTATATGCTATCATCGGTGAAAAAGATCAGGGTACCCTGGAGCCGCTTTTGGCCACTCCCATACGGGAAATTGAGCTCTTTTTGGCCAAAGCATTAGCTTCGGTCATACCGGCTCTTTTAATTACCTGGACTGTATTTGGAATTTTTTTGCTGGCCGCTTACCTGCTTACTTCAAAAAACCTTGCCGGGCTGTTTCTCTCCCCTTCCTGGACGGCCAGCATATTCTTACTTTCCCCGTTGGTATCCATATTTTCAGTAACTGCCACTATGGCCATTTCCTCCCGGTTAAATGATTCCAGAGCGGCCTATCAGCTAAGCACCTTTGTAATGCTCCCTATATTAGTCCCCATCTTTGTATACCTGGTAAACCAGACTCTAATAAGCCTGCAAATGATCTTGTTAGAAGCCCTGGTTATTGCTATCCTTGACGGGGTAATGTTTTTTATTTCCATTAAAGTGTTTAAACGAGAGGAAATTTTAACTAGATGGAAATAGACGGCGATCCCATAAATAGGGGTCAAAACAAACTAAAATCAGTATTATTTGTAAGAGGTGAGAAAGATTAAGAAGAAACGATTATTGCGCACGCTTTTCATTGGATTGGCGACTTCAATTTTTATCGGTTCGCTTTTTTTGTTAAACGGATGTATTCCCGGGATGGGAGGACAGGAAACCTACAAGATGGACCCTGTCTGGTCTCCGGATGGTAGCCAGGTGGCTTTTAGCTCCAATAAAGACGGAGACTATGAAATATACATAGTGGATGTAGAAACCGGCCAGGTGGAGAAGCTTACTAGCAATGAGGATCAAGATATAGGTCCTGCCTGGTCACCGGACGGTCAAAAGATAACCTTTGCTTCCGATCGTGACGGCAATTGGGAAATCTATTCTATCGGGGCGGATGGGTCAAATTTGCAAAAGCTTACTTACACTGAGGAAGAAGAGGACTAAAAACTTTCAACTAAATTGGGCAGACGATCATCAAAGAGAATAATCTAGTCTCACCGCCGGCTATAAAGAGAATTCTTAAGAAACAGGGGATTAGTCTGAAAAAGGGCTTAGGGCAGCATTTTCTTTGTGACCATCAGGTTCTACATACCATATTGGAAAGTGCTGACATCGCCAAAGAAGACCAAATCCTGGAGATCGGAGCGGGAATCGGCACCCTCACCCTAGATTTAGCAAAGAGGGCTAAAAAAGTTACGGCGGTGGAAATAGACAAAACCTTAGCCTCGGTCCTGACCGCAAATCTGGAAAAATGGGGCGTTAATAACGTAGATATCCACCCCCAAGACTTCCTTACCCTGAATCTAGGAGAGTTATTCCAGCAAGAGTCAAAGAAAGTCAAGGCGGTGGGAAACCTTCCTTATCAGGCAACTTCCCCAATCTTAGAGAAGTTAGTTCAAAATAGGGCCTTGATTTTTGCCTGTTTTCTAACTGTACAATTTGAGGTGGCCCAGCGAATTACCACCCCGGTGGGGGCCAAAGGGGGAAGCTCATTGGGAGTAATGCTCCAATCCTTTGCCCAATGTTACCTAATTCAGAAAATCCCTCCCCGGGCTTTCTTTCCTCCCCCCGAAGTCCATTCTGCCCTGGTAGGAATTAAATTTTTAAAAAAGCCCCGATTTACCTCCGATGAGAAGATCTATTTTAAAGTAGTAAGATCCGCCTTTAATTTACGCCGAAAAACCATAAGGAATGCCCTGGCCCAATCCATTTACTTTGATTTAGATACCAAGCAAGTGGAAAAGGCCTTAGAAAAGGCTAAAATTGATAAAAACAGGAGGGGAGAAACCCTTACCATCCAGGAATTCGACAGGTTAGCCGAGGAGATAAAAAGGCAAGGAGACTA
>CAYUCE010000038.1:5912-17818 GCA_964443275.1 uncultured Thermotogae bacterium
GAAAAGGATTTGAAACATTACTACGCGGAGACAGACGGTCAAGTATACTTAATAGAAGAAGAGGGTAAACTTCGTTTTCCCAAATCGTTAGATGAATTGTTTTTTGAAGTCGAAAAAACCCGGCTAATTACAATTGGCAAGGAAAAAGTGGTTTACTGTAGGCCCAAACTTTCTTCTCATCCTTACGACTGGTGGCACAAAGATGAAATACCGGCCATGAACAGGGTCGACCCATTGGTAAGAAAAGCAGTAAACACCACGCTGCCTCGAGTAGTAACTGAAGCGGTAGTAAAAAAGAAAGGTAAGATCTTGCTGGTTAAGCCTAAGCGCGGTTATACCAAAGGAAAGTGGACCCTGCCTGGCGGTTTCGCCAAATACGGAGAATCCCCAATACAATCCCTAAAAAGGGAATTAAAGGAAGAGGTGGGAGTAGAGGGAAAAATTGAGAAATTACTTACAGTAGAGAGTAAGATCGGCGAGCGCACCAATTTTCATTGGTATATGTTCTTCTATCAAGTTAGCCTGCCGCATGAAAACTTTAGTCCTTCCCAAGATGAGATAGAAGAAGTACGATGGTTTAATCTAAAAGAGGGTATAATCAGCTTAGGAGACGGCTTAATGGCCCATACCATCAAGAAGTTATATAATCCCGCCACAGATCCCAAGCTCAGTCAAGCTTCAACCGACCACTAACCTGAATTTCATCTAAGAATTTCAACCAACTCTCCACAGTTAAAGGTGCCAAACTTTTACCAAAAACTTAAATTTGACAGCTCATTGGCAACCAAGCGGCGTACTTTAAGATAAATTTGCTTCCAAACCCGAGAAATTGTATACTATATGCGGTAATCATGGGATTATTCTAAACTTTTTATCCAGGTAAAAGGGGTGCTATAAGAAGATGGGTAAAGTAATTGAAACTCATATAGAAGATGAAATGGAGGAATCATACATAAACTATGCGATGAGCGTTATCCGGGGTAGAGCCATACCCAATGTGCGGGACGGGCTTAAACCGGTACAACTGCGCATACTTTATGGAATGCACCAACTGGGGCTTGCCTCCAATAAACCCACCAGAAAATCCGCCCGTATTGTAGGGGAGGTAATGGGAAAATACCACCCCCACGGGGACAGAGCCGTCTATGACGCTATGGTCAACATGGCGCAGGAGTTCTCCTACCGTTATCCACTGGTAGACGGTCAAGGTAACTTCGGCTCCTTAGACGGAGATGCGCCGGCGGCCATGCGTTATACGGAGGCCCGGCTTTCACCTATCAGCGAATCATTCTTGGAAGAAATAGGGGAGGATACGGTAGATTTTAGACCTAACTTTGACGATTCACTGGAAGAGCCGGTAGTCTTACCCACCAAGGTTCCCAACCTCTTGCTCAACGGTTCCTGGGGAATCTCCGTAGGGATGGTTACTAAAATTCCCCCCCACAATTTAAACGAAGTGGTGGACGCCCTGGTTGCTCAGATGAAAGACCCTCAAATTTCTTTGGCTCGGTTGATGGAATACATTAAGGGTCCGGATTTTCCCACCGGGGGAATAGTGATGGGACAAGATCAAATAACAAAAACCTATCGCACGGGCAGAGGAAAGCTTAAAATGCGGGCCAAAGCCCGGGTAGAAGGAAACAAAATAGTGATTACCGAAATCCCTTACCAGATTAAGAAATCCACCATAGTGGAATCAATTGCCAAAAGGGTAAGAAACGAAGAGATAGAAGGCATCTCGGACCTAAGAGACGAATCGGATCAAAAGGGTTTAAGAATTGTGGTGGAGCTTAAAAGGTCCACGGAAGCAGAGCTGGTGCTCAAACAGCTTTATAATTACACCCCGCTGGAGAGAACCTTCGGGGCGCATTTTCTGGTAATAAAAGACGGCAATCCCCAGATGCTTTCTTTAAAGGAGATTCTTTCTTGCTTTATCGAACACCGGCGGCAGGTGGTAACCAGAAGGACCAATTATCGGCTGGACAAGGCGGAAGCCAGAGCCCACATCTTGGAAGGACTAACAGAAGCAATAGAAAACAAGGAAGAGCTGGTAAAGATAATAAGCCAGGCTGAGAGCACTGACCAGGCAAAACAGGTCCTAAAAGATACTTACCAATTATCAAAAAAGCAAGTAAAGGGAGTCCTACGAATAAGATTGAGCCAATTTACCAAGATGGAAGTAGCCAAGATAAAGGATGAGCACGATCAGAAATTAAAAGAGATAAAAAGATACCGGGAGATTTTGGGTGATAAAAAAGAGTTAGATGGAATCATCGTGGAGCAGCTGCTGGAGCTAAAGGAGAAATTTGGGGACCCCCGGCGGACTACTGTAGTTGATGAAATAGAAGAGCCGGACTTTGAGTCTTTGATACCCGATCACGACCTTCTTTTTACCATAACTGAAAAGGGTTACACAAACGCCCCCCGACAAGACATCTTCAAAAAACAGCACCGGGCCGGGAAAGGGGTAATCGGTCTGCGGGTAAACCAGGACGATCGTCTGCTGCACATATTCCCGGCCAACTCCAGAGAGGATATACTCATATTTTCTGCCGATAATCAAGTTTACGGACTCCACGCCTCCCATCTTCCCAACATGCGGAGGGATTCCAAAGGCAAGATGTTAAAAGATTTAATAGAGCTAGAAGACGGAGAAAGAATCCAGACCGTGCTTTCACTGGATAAAAATCTACTAGCTTCTCAGAAGTCATACTGCCTAATGGCCACCGAAAGTGGAATCGTAAATAGAAATTCAACTAATGATTTCCAAAACGCCTACACCGGAGGCATTATCGCCATTGACTGTTCATCTGATGATCAAATAGTGGATGCGAAACTGGCCGTAGAAGAGGATGAGGTTATCCTGGCCACAGCTTGCGGTCAAACCATCAGGTTTCCCAGCTCAGAGGTCCGCTGTACAGGCCGGCCTTCAAAAGGGGTGATTGGAATCAGGCTAAATCGAGGCGACGAAGTAGTAGGAATGGCCACTATTAACCCCAATTCTCCTCGAGATATGCTGCTTTTGGTGACCGAAAAAGGTTATGGAAAAAGGACCGACCTAGAGGAGTTTACCACCCAAAGCAGAGGAGGGAAAGGAAACCTGGGAATCAAGATCAGTAGAAAGACGGGCAAAGTGGTCTCGGTAAAAACTGTCTCCGATAAAGATGACGTAATTTTGATCACTCAAAACGGTAAAATTATTAAAATCAACGCCGATTCAGTAAGGACTGTAGGTAGATATGCCAAGGGAGTACATCTGATTAAACTGGACGAAGACGATAAGGTGACCTCAATAGTGGTTGCTTAGAAGACCCGACCACCTTTAGTTTTTCGTTTGACTGTGGAATTTCCCAAATATATACTACTTATAAAAATGAAGGTCTGGTAATTAACTTCAAAATAGGATTTTATAAGCAGGTGTAAATAATATGGGACTGTCAGTTGCCGAACAACTGGAAAAAATCGAAAGGGGAACGGAAGATTTGCTCCCCATGAAAGATTTACGCAAGAAACTCATCCGGGCAGAGGAAACTGGCAAACCTTTAAAGGTTAAATTGGGTATCGATCCATCCGCCACTCAGCTACATTTAGGCCATGCGGTGGTACTTAAGAAACTGCGAGATTTCCAGGATCTGGGGCATACTGCAATTTTAATTGTGGGTGATTTTACCAGGCGGATAGGTGACCCCACCGGTAGGGTCTCAACTCGAGAGAAGATCTCTGAAGAAGAGATAAAACAGAATATGAGGGATTATAAGAACCAGGCTTTTCAGATACTGGATGTTAAAAGATGCGATTTCCGCTATAACTCCGAGTGGTTGGGCAAGCTGGACTTTGCGGACATAATTGAACTCACCTCTCGCTATAACGTAGCCAGAATGTTAGAAAGAGAGGATTTTAACGCCCGGTTCAAGGAAGGCAGACCGATAAGTATATGTGAGTTTCTCTATCCTCTGGCCCAAGCCTATGATTCGGTGGCAGTGGAAGCGGATGT
This sequence comes from uncultured Thermotogae bacterium, assembly GCA_964443275.1. Taxonomy (GTDB): domain Bacteria; phylum Bipolaricaulota; class Bipolaricaulia; order CAYUCE01; family CAYUCE01; genus CAYUCE01. The sequence continues at coordinate 9,907 of CAYUCE010000038.1, forward strand.
CGAGCTAGGGGGAACGGACCAGTGGAAAAACCTGTTGATCGGAAGGGATATCCAGCGCGAATACGGCCAGGAACCTCAAGTGGTAGTAACGATCCCCTTGCTGGAAGGTACCGATGGTACCAAGAGCATGAGCCAAACTGAGGATAACTATATAGCAGTCAACGAAAAGCCACCTGAGATGTACGGACAGATAATGTCCCTTCCGGATAGGATTATGGATAAATATTTCCGCCTTCTTACCCGTTTACACCCCCATAAACTGGGAGAACTTCACCCCAAGGAAAAGAAGCAAAAATTGGCCTGGACCATTGTAAAGGACTTCCACTCCCAAGAAGCGGCTGACGAGGCCCAAGGTGAATTTAAGAGGGTATTTGAAGAAGGGGAAAGACCCTCTGAGATCCCTTCAGTTGAAATCGAAAGCGGGCTCATTAAGGCTGATAATACCGTTTGGATTATAGATTTACTAGAGACATCGGGATTAGTAGACAGCCGTTCGGAAGCTAAACGCATGATCAAGCAGGGAGCAGTTAGGTTAAATGATGTGAAGGTAGAAACAATAGATTTCGATCCGCTGTTCGAAAATGGCATGTTACTCCAGGTAGGCAAGAGAAGATACGCCCGCCTGGTAAAAAAAGACGAAAACCAGAGGTGATTTAAATGAGCGATTCTTGCCTCTTTTGCAAGATTGCCCGCGGTGAGCTGGACTCACATCGTATTTACGAAGATGAATATACGCTTGCCTTTTTGGATATTAACCCGACCGTGGAAGGCCATACGGTAATAATACCCAAAAATCACTACCAGAAACTAGAAGATATTCCAGAGAAGGAACTGGGAAGGTTATTTACCACAGTACAATTGGTCACCCAAAAAGTCCAGAAAGCCCTGGGCACCGATTCCTCAAATGTTGGTCTAAATAACGGCCGGCCAGCCGGCCAAGCAGTCCCCCACGTTCATATTCACATTTTCCCCCGCCGTGAAGGTGACGGCGGTGGATCACTTCACTCTATTATCAACAGACCGCCTAAACGCGATTTAGAAGAGGTCCAAGAGATAATTAAAAAGGAATTTGAATAAGATATAATTAGGGCTAAACGAACTTCTGGGGACTCGATACGATTATGCGCGTCTTTGGTGTTTTAGAAAAGTTTAAATTCGCTTGTATCCAAAAGCCCCCGATCGGTAATCCTAATTTCTCCGATCACCGAAAGGGCCAGGAAGGAAAGAATGGCAAAAGGATCTTCTAACTGCGAGCCCAGTTTCTTAGCGGCTTCTTTTACTTGTTTTAGCCTAGAGTCTACCTCTTCATACGGTAAGTCGGCCAGCAGGCCGGCCAAAGGAAGTGGCAGATCGGCGAGGATGCTTTCGTTTAAGGCTACTGCCAATCCGCCCTGCATTTTTTTAAGTCGCTTTACTGCAGTAACAATGGATTTATCTTCCACTCCCACCGCCAATATATTGTGCGCATCGTGAGCCACGGAACTGGCAATAGCCCCCCTCTTAAGTTTGAAACCGGTCACAAATCCTTTACCTATTTTGCCGGTGGATTTGTGACGTTCAAACAAAAATAGCTTCAGCAGGTCCTTTTGGGTATCCGAAACCGCTTCGCCGTCTTTGATCACCGGCTGCAGATTGCTCTTCTTGGTCACAATCTGGCCGGGTACTATTTCAATCACCGGCTTATTTCTGTAAGCGGCCGGAATTTTCAGATCTTTTGGGGAAAAATCTTCCATATTTACAGTGTTTCTGACCGAGCTGTCATCTATCGGTTCCGGCTCAAATAGGGGCCGGCCTTTTTCGGCCACTATCTTTCCCCGGTAGAAAACCGCCTGCGGTTTTGGATCTTCCAACTCTTTTAGAATATTTAAATTACACCTAGCTCCGGGTGTGATTCGACCCAAGCCGGGCAAAGAGTAGTGGGAAGCCGGGTTTAAAGTGGCCAGCCTAAATGCAGTTACCGGATCCAGACCTGCGAACACGGCTTTTTTTAGGTTATGGTCGATATGCCCAAACCTTAGCAAATCGGAAGCCGTACGATCATCGGTGGCCATCATAAAGCGGGGCCAATTTTTATCATTTACCAGGGGTATGAGTGCTTCCAAATTCTTCTCCGTAGTTCCCTCTCTAATTAGTATCTTCATACCTTTACTTAACTTTTCTTCAGCCTCATCCGTGCCGGTAGACTCATGATCGGTAAAGATGCCGCAGGCTATGTATGCATCCAAATTTTTTCCCTCAAGAGAAGGTGCATGACCATCTATTAAGCAGGATGAAGCAATCTCCAGCTTCTTTAGGACATCTGGATCTCCGGCTAACAGACCGGGATAGTTCATCATCTCCCCCAGACCTAACACCCTTTCCTGCTTTAATAACTTTCGGATATCCGCCGGTCCGATTTTTGCTCCCGTGCTTTCCCAGGAAGAAGCCGGAACACAAGAGGGGGCCATAAAATATATATCCACCGGTAAGTTCTGGGAGGCCTCAATTAAATATTTTATTCCTCCTACCCCGCACACATTAGCAATTTCATGAGGATCGGCTATAACCGCACCGGTTCCCGAGGGTACTACCGCTTTTACATATTCTGCCGGGTTTAAATAGGAGCTTTCTATATGGGTATGGGCATCTATAAATGAAGGTGAAGCGATCAATCCTTTTGCATCATAGATCCTTTTGCCCTGATTGTAACTACCTATTCCCACAATTACGCCTTTGTAGACGGCGATATCCTTTTTGGCCTCCAGCTTGCCGGATAAGGTATTTAAAACTTGAGTATTTTTTATGACCAAATCCGCAACTTTATCCCCCAAAGCAACTTCAATTCTATTTCTTAATTCTGATACTTTTGTCATTTAAAAATTTGCGCTATCGGATCAAATTCGGAGGACCTATTAAGCATATTTTAGCTTCACAGCAGATGGATATCGATGCGTCGAGGTGGCTTAACAAACTCCAATACGCTCTTTTTCACCTTTCATTTGATAAAAATAATAGCTCAAAAATTTAGAGCTTGCAATTTTGCAAAAGATGAACTGAAGAGTAAAAATTCCTATTTTTTCATTATCTTCAGCTTACTAAGCTTATCTTCCAACTTCTTTAGATATTTCTCGTGATCTGAACGCACCAATTTCCTTTCATCTAACATATAGTCAGTTCCTTCAATAGGCATATCAATAAGAATCACTTTGACAGGAACAGACGGGAAGTTTTTCCTTAACCTCTCTAAATCATTTACGAGCTGTTCACCATAAGATACTCCCGAGGACATCTGCCTATATAGAAAATGTGATGGGACAATTTCCACACCTACTTCAATCTTCCCTTGGTTATAAAAATACTGGAATTTCGCTAAGTCGTAAAACATAAAGGCGTATTTCCCGCATTACACCTCTATCAAGATATCACCTTTATGAAAGTCGCATTGTTTATAAGAATTTCTAATTTCATGTCTGTAATTGGGAATTTTTATAGTATAATAGTCTCTTAATTCCTCCCACCCCAGTTGCGTAAATCTCTCCTCAAAAGCTGCATTGATTTCTTTAGGTGCAAACAATGGCTCGTCTTTCATCGTCTTTTCTTCACTAATTTTGCCTCTCCCCATGTTGGGTACATCAGCAATTACACTGTTGATTTCCTGATTTATTTCCGAATATCGGACTAAAAGAATTTCCTCACCCCCAAGGTGAGAATAAGTATAGACCTGCTTCAACTGATATCTATACCTCCTATAAACTTTTCGATATAGTTTTTATCCCAATTTAGCTCATAAATAGGTTTGTTCATAGGTCTTGTTTTAAGTTCTCCAATTGACATTTTCTTAATTCTTTCTTTTGCTATCTCTACATATTTCTTTTCCTTCTCCGCGTTTATCGCTCTCCTATTTCTCTTAACCGCTGCAACGGCTGTAGAACCTACCCCTGCAAAAGGATCAAAAACAATGTCATTTTCATTGCTCATTGAAAGTACTAATCTCTCTACCAATCCAACGGGGAATTGGCAAGGGTGGATAGTTTTTTCACAGTGGTTTGATTTCACATTGGGTATATCCCAAACATCAGAAGGGTTCTTGCCCAAAGGATTTCCGGATTTTTCTCCTTTGTTTGGTCCTTTGAAATGTTTCTTGTTTGGATATCTTTGAGGTACTCTTACCGGGTCCAGGTTAAAGACATAGTTGTCTGATTTAGTGTACCAAAGTATAACTTCATATCGTCCAGAAAAACGATTAGAGCAGTGCAGGCCATGTCGAAATCTCCATACTATCCTATTTCGCAAGTGTAACTTATATTTTGAAAATATTTCGTGAAATAAGAAGTCCAGTGGGAGTATCTCTCCATCATCAACATAGTTACCAATTTCCCAACATATACTACCAGTTGGCTTCAAAACCCTGATACATTGGTCTATCACTTCTTTTTGAAATTCTTTATACTCTTTTAAATTCCTATCTTCCTCATACTCCTTCCCAATGTTATAAGGAGGGGAAGTTATTATAAGTTGTGTCGATTCATCGGGAATATCGTTGATAAAATCTCTTACATCTCCGTGAAAGAAAATAACATTAAACTCATCACGATACTCTGAATATACCTGTACAGGTCGTTTACCTATCAAGTGCAGCTGTTTACTCATACAGAGTAAGATTCACCTCCCCGGTATAATACTTTAGGGGCTTGCATAGATAAGTAATCTTGAATCTACCAACTCTTCTACGCTTCTACGAAGCTCTCTGCTTCGCAAGCTACGCAGTAGCGTAGAAGAGGTCGAAGAAGCGAAGTACGAGAATTCCCTCTATAATAATCGCTAAAAAGCTCATAAATTTTTCTTCACAAAAGAGTGAGAGCATATATATAACCGATTTCCACTAGCTCTTCATATTTATTTTCGGATTTCCCTTGCCAAGTATCTTCAAAAGCTATTATCTGTACTCTGGATTTAGTGCCATTTCTCTCCTTAAAGATACCGTTACAGCTTTGGTTAGATTGAAACGGGGGATCCGGATAGATTAGATCTGTGAATCCACCTTTAATATATTCTCTTAAGATATTGAGATTATCACCGTAGTAGAGATTATCTTGAAAATCAGATAGCATAATACATTACACTTCCAACTTTAAACCCTAAACCATTTCTCTCATTTTTTCAACTTTTGATTCCTCAGATCTTCATAAAATATACACATCTACTGGGTAAACTGCGTTCAATTCAAAAGGAGTGATAAAAATGACCAGAAGCAAAATGACTATGCTGATCATCAGTATACTCACAGTTGGACTTCTAACCATGGGGGTTATGGCCCTAGCGGGAAACGGTAACGGTCCCGGAGACAGACTCGGCTACTACCAGAATAAACCTCAAGATGGGACCGGATACGGTGCAGGAAACAAGGATGGCGATTGTGACGGAAACCAGAGAGCCCTAGTTCATAAGGAAAGTGGAAACTTTTACGGCCCGGGGGACGGGACCGGCTACAGCGACGACCGGCCACAAGATGGAACAGGCTACGGTGCTATCAACGGCCCGGGAACCGGAAACTGTGCGAACGAGGCCAATGGTCCAATGATGGGCAGTGGTATGGAAAAGGGACCTAACGGACGGCGCTAAATCAAACCACTGATTTTAAAAAACGATAACAATTAACCTCCTTAAGAGAAGACGGGGTGGCGGGAAACCTTCACCCCGTATCATTTCGGGGCTCAAACTAACAGGGTTTTTACATTACATACTGAAGTGGTCTTTTCACACGCTTTTTTTCAGCTTTTCCTCCAGCCACCATCAATTACTGACTTTTTATCCCCAATTGCCACCCAACCTAGTTCCAGGGAGCCCAGCTTTTCCGCTTGTCGATAGACCCAATTTTTGCTGAATCTTGGAGACTATTTTCCCCGGCCTCTTTTGCTTTATCTCCTAGGCTAGTCTTTGCCTTAATTGATAATAAAAAAATCCCTGGCGTGAGCCGAGGGGGTGATCATGAGGTGAATGGCGAGTTTAGTTAGGGACAGGATCTGGGAGAGGGTTTGGTAACTTATAGATTGAAATCAAATACAGTCATAAGGATTAAGCTGAAATTCATTCTCTAACACTTTCCAAAAGTACGTCCAGGTTATCAGCTCCTAGATACTGTATCCCTTTCTCGATATACTCCATTCTTGGCCTTTTCTCACATAAAGCATTTACAGCTCTTTCTTTGTGAAATAGAAATGTACTTAAATAACTTACATTATTAAGAACATCTTCTTCATCATCTCTGCCTGAGTACATTAAAACCAAAATAGAATACAGTATATCTTCCGGTAGACCCTTAAGGAAAGTGCGTAATGCTCGAGCAGCGGGTGTTGGTTCTGAAAGAGCTGCTTCGAAAAGTACTCTACCTGAAACCAACCCTGTCATATCATATAGATCCGTTGTTAGATCACTTTCCTCATTAACTATCTGACTAATTTTAGAAAATCGAGAAATAAAATTTTCTAATGTTTGCTTCATAGCTGATGATAAATTAAAGAGTAAGAACTATCATATCTTTGATAACCTTGGGAACTTTGCGCTTTCCATTTCTCTCTAAATCAATGAATCCATAGTTAGCCAAGAATTTCAAATCTCTGGATACAGCATCCCGCCGGCGACCTACCTTTTCAGCTAGTTCTGTAATGGAACCAATATCGCCATTTTCTTTGAGTGTCTTAAGCAAAGCCCGCCGTTTATCAGTTAAGATTCGGTCCTTGCTTTCTTGGGAAAGAGAGATAATGGAAACCCTATCAGGAACCAAATCTGGGTCTTTCAACCCGGTATTAACTAAGCTTTTAAGAACATCAAAATGCAGTTCGTTCTTATCGTTGCTCATCACTTATACCCCCTTTGCTCTCTTATAATATTGAATGTAACGCCTCCAATTTTCCTTTATATCGTCAATAGCCTGATTGAGGATATCACTGTATTCCTTCCCTCTAATTTTCTCTTCTCCATTACCCTTTTCCCAAAGCTTTTCTCGGTGAGCATATCCGTGAGAAGTATCATATCGGTAAACATTGTAGCTCTTCTCACCTTTGGGATAACTTAAATTAACTGCAAAACCAATAACATTTCCTTTCGATATTTTAAACCATACATCTATCCGACCTTCAATACCTAGTTCTGGGTCATCAAATGTATCGTTAAAACATCTCTTCTTTATCTCCGGCACTGGTTATAGGATATAACATTCGACAAAGTTTGTCAAGTATATTCCTAAATCGGCTCTACCCCTTATTATAACCCAAGCTCTTGCTTTGAGAAACCAAATACAAGCCTATTAGTCGGCTCTCTTTGAGCAATATCTCTTGAAATAAAAAATGACCGGATATAACCCCGGCCCGAGTGTTATCAAATCAAATAAGATAATCTTTTAAATGGCTTTTGAACTTGTGCAATACATTGCTGGACTGGGGAAGCTTGGATTAGAGAAAAGCACCATCCCATTAGGTTAAAGAAATAGTTTTGAACTCTGAAATACACTTGAGCTCTGTAAAAACTCGAAAGCATCCCAGTTGGTACGCCCGGTGGAATTTGAACCCACGGCCTTCGGATCCGGAGTCCGACGCTCTATCCGGACTGAGCTACAGGCGCAAGATCTTTACTCAATTTATGTAGTTGGCAAAGCCGTTTTTATTATAGTTTTTTAGCATTGAAGATCAACAAATCAGCCCGTTAATTAACCCTAAAAATCATGCGCCATCAATTCAGCCTTTACAGACTATTGCTGCGAACTCTTCTCCGCTTCTACGACCTCTTCTACGCTTCTGCGAAGCTTGCGAAGCAGAATGGCGGAGGGGGTGGGTCTACTTCGCCTCAAGCTCCGTAGCACCATCACCCAATAACCTTCTCTTCATGAAAGCAAATCCCGAACCCTGCTTCAGATAAGATTCAAAGTCTTTAGCCA
>CAYUCE010000039.1:0-17126 GCA_964443275.1 uncultured Thermotogae bacterium
TTCCTGATGGCTTAAATAACAGGGCTTCACAACTGAGATGATCTTTTTGTAAAATCCTCTCCTGTTTGGGATATCCAGCAACTAAGGTATGTGTTGAAGGTTTCTCGATCGCATTTCGGTCCAAAAATGCGCTAAGCCAAGAGGATTTTCGCAGGTATCCGTAATCAAGAGCAAAGTTAAAATAGGCTTCACCGAGCGTGGAGTCATGCTGCTTTAATGCCTCATCTACTGCTTCTAATGGAGGATGTTTGACCGCCATCCTCTTCCAGGTATCCTTGATTAAATCTGCGCCGTATTTATCCGCAAGGAACTGCACGAAGGTTGCTGCAAGATAACGGTGATATCCCTCATAGCTATCTAAAGGTAATTCTAGAAAAGGTACTTTTTCATGGTTATAAAATCTTTCATATTCCTGGTAAGCCTCGTATGCATCAGAGGAATCAAGTGTTTTAGCTCCTATCCAAGTGGCCGTTGCTTCTGCCCACCAGTGGAATGGATATAGCTCATTTTTGGTGTGAGGATTTAAATAACCATTTATTTGCACTACATGGAAAAATTCGTGAGCGGGGGTAGCTTCAGCTACAATTTCTTCAATATATGGATTGATATAAATATTGTAGTCCAAATAATCTAAGTACCGCTCAAGAAAACCGTATCGGTCAACTTCTCCAGCGCCACTTAGATCCTTAATCCACACATGTATTTTCTTTCCAGTCAAAGTAGTTATAGGTATCTCATAATCTAATTGGTCAATAACCAGAGACCAAGCTGATTCCAACCGGTTTCCAACTTTTTCCACAATATTGCTTTGGGCGGTGATGGGAATTATCTTGAAATGCTCTGTCTCAACAGGAAGAAATGGTAATGTGAAATTAAGAACTGTCAATTTGCTGAAATGTCTGGTGCTAACCCTTAAGGCTTTCCTCTCACTATCTAATTCCCCACCGATGGGAATCCAAGTATTCCCATCCCAGTAGGCTGCCCCCAAAAGTTTCTTACTGTCCTCTTTAGAAGGTAATTCTTTAGTCAAGGGTATTGTAAGGGTAGCTGACTCTCTAAGTATCCTATCTCCAGAGGAAGTGATCTCATAAACTTTACTTGCAAATTCTGCGTTCTCATGCGGGGGTGGCGGGTTAGAATCTTCTGAGATTTCAAATTTCGTATCTTGGTTTACTGCATTGGAGGGAATTTCCAATTTTACTTCACTCGGACCCTCGACTTGACCACCTTCAGTACCAATAACTGTCTCCCTAGCTGATTCTTCTTTTACCGACTCCTTTTCGGCTTGCCTGATGGGCATCAACTGAACATCCAGGATTATCTCTTTACCTGCCTTTACTTCTATCTCCCGTGTATAATTTTGATAACCGTCGGCTGTAACTTTCACATCGTAAGATCCAATTGGAATCCCGGTCATCTCATAGGAACCATCTGATTCAACTCGAATTGACTTATCAGCCGCAGCAATGGTAGCAGAGGCAATGGGATTTTTAGTAGCTTGGTCAAAGACTGTACCAGTTATGGAACCTGTTTTTTTCTTACACCCAGATAAGAATAATAAAGATAAGATTAGAAAACAGATAGTGAGGATGGAACCAAATCTTCTTAACTCCTCCATTCTATCGGCCCCCTTGAGGATTTTATCTTGGTCATAACGGATGGCGTTTAAAAAGAGGCGATTAATACGAAAGCATCTGTTTAATCAGAGAATAAGTCAAATTAGATAGAAAGTCAAATTTTTGTGAATCTCTTCTAAACTTTGGCGCAGTCAAGCTTCATCTAGTATTAGTCTGACTCACTCTGTAGTTTATCTTGCGGAATAGACTTTAGAGGAGTTTTCTTTTAACTCAGGGAGGGGAATTGAAAGTATAGATCGAATAGTATTTGTCCCTCTTTACTTAGGTTCCTTTTATTTGATGTCGTTTACTTACCCGTACTTACCCGGGAAAGTTACCGCCGATAGTAGCTGAAACGATCTCAAATAACTTTTCTTACTTGCTCTTTTGAGCAATAAACCACACTCGCCCGCTTTTGTCGTCCGGTTCAGTTTTCATCTGAAGATTATCCCAGCAGGCTAGCTCTTCTAAACCGGCGGCTTGCAAGCAATTTCTTATATCATGGAGTGGATATCCCCGCTCTCTATGCTCTTCTTCTATTTTGGTCCATTGGTCGGATTCCATTATAAAGCCGATAATTTTTAAGGAAGCAATATTGCTTTCCGAATTGAATGAAGTACGATGTACTTCGAAAACTTTTGAATTATCCTGCTGAACGTAGCAAGGAGGGTTCTGCCATTCTACTTCCAAACCGTAAATTGTATTCATATCGAAGATAAAGAGGCCTTTTTCAGGTAACACATTGCTTACCCCTTGGAAAGTTTCCTTTAATTCTTCCAAATCCAACAGGTAGTTTAAACTGTCAAACCAACAGGTGACCAGATCAAAGCTGTGATTGAAGGAGAGCTTCCTCATGTCCCCGGTGACAAAAGGGACATCAACCCCTTCTTCTTTCGCTTTTTTGCGGGCAAAGTGTAGCATCTGCGGGGACCGATCAAGCCCGGTGACCTTATATCCCAAACCGGCCATTTTAACGGCAAAGGTCCCCTCCCCGCAAGCCAAGTCAAGAATGGTTTCAGGATGCATTGAAAATTTACCTAACACATCCGGAAGCAGGTCCGCCATCCGGGCGCTGAATCGATCATATTCACCTTGTGCATAAAGCGAGGCAAATTTTTCATAGATACTCATCTTTTGTCCCCCCATTTTACAATATGACCTCCATACTTATGGTGGACGATAAAACACGCTTGCCCAAACCGCCCGTATTTTTATTAGGATGAACTGCTCCAGCTTAGATCCAAACTGCCCTGTTCCCATATCCGATTCTATTATCTAATCAGATAAAAGCCAAGTGGAGTTAAATTCTCTGCACCTATATTGATCCGGATATTTTAGCCCCCCGAGGTTTCAATCAGATTTTCAAAAAATTTGACTTACCGGCTAATTACTATTAATATTCAGCCATGAAATTTAAAATTTTGCTAATAGGGCTTGTTTTATTTTTAGGCGGTTGTATTTTCCCCTTTAACAGACCGGCGGTGGGGCCGGAGGGGACAATCGCTCTTTTCGTAAACCAGGAAGGCAAGTATGACTTCTTTGCCCAAAGTGGGACCCTGGCCTTAGTTCGGGATGGGAGAATCTCACTTCTTGAAAACGCCACTATCGAGACCGGAGGAGGCTCTATTGCTTGGTCACCAGAGGGCGATGAACTTATCTACTTGGAGATGGAGCCAAGCGAGCTGGGGTTACCTGAGACCTGGAAATTACAGCTTGTCAAACCTCAAACCAGCTCAGAGAAAGTCACTCTTCTTACTTCCCCGGAGCCGATATTAAACCCCGCCTTTACACCGGAAGGTGACATTACTTACTTGCGGGGAAGCGAGGAAGAGGAGATCATCCATCTTTTCGTCTATGACCGAGCGAAAGACGCCCATTTACCAATGCTTGAAGATGTGTTAAGTTACAGATACTCCAGTTCGAAGGCTACCTTAGCGGTGATCCGGACTAAGGGTAAAGAGGATTTACAGTTAGCCACCGTTTCAACCTATAACCCGGATAACGAAGAAATAACTGAGCTGGCAAAGTTTTACCTATCCAAGGAAATGCAGGAGACTTTTCTTATGCTGCCCGCTTTCTTCCTTTGGGATATAGACACCTCAGGTAAATGGATAGCCTTGACCCTTTATGATCGGATATTGATCGAACCGGAAGTAACAGGCGGTGAACCCTCTCTATATTTAATCAATACAGAGGAAGAAACCGGTGAGCAAATTGCCGCTATTGGTGCTATGCCCGTCTTTTCCCCAGATGGAAATTTTCTTGTTTACATAGGTTCTGCAAAGGAAGAAAAGGACCAGCAAATTACCTGTATCTATAATCTACAAACAGGCCAGCAGGAACAGATCGAGGGAAGCCTAGGTACATCCGGCCTGTTTTGGATTGATAAACAAAGCTTAGGTATTATTTTTGAAACCGACGAGGGCTATCGAATAGCCAAATACCTTCTGGACACCGATCAGTGGGAACCCCTGTTCCCCTGAGGTTCTTACCTGCGGTAGGTTTAAAGACCGGGATCAAATCAAAGAAATCCACCCCAAAAGCTAGCTACCTGTCGATTGATGGTAATTCGATCCTGTTTTCCTTTAAGTATTTATAAACCCAATCTTTGCAAAAGTTTTGGCCGCTATTTCCTACATTAGCCGGACACAAATAGTTGTACTCTCCGGTAAAACACCCAGTGCAAAAATCTCCTTCAATGATCCCTTCTAAAATTTGGATAATTCTCTTTGGACTCACATAACCCACATGATCAAACTTGACCTGGCCAAATTCCTCATGCTCATATCCTTCCTTAAGCTTTTCCTCAAGCGGTGAATGATCACGGACAAATTCCTTCAAATCAAAGGAATCCAGCCTTTTCACCAAAGGTTGAGAGTAATCGATGGCGATACCGGCGTAGCAAGGACCGGTTATAGGAGGCCAGGCAGAAATAAACCTCACCTCTTTAGCACCGGCATTTTTTTCCAGATGGGAAATCCAAGCGGAGACATTGCCCCTGACAATGGAATCATCAACGTTAACCACCACGGAACCCTTAGCATCGTAGGGACTTATCTCAAATTTTTCCCTCAATTTGGCTGCAATCTTGGAAGTAGGCAAAATGAAAGATCGAACTGCATTCCCCGTTTTTCTGTAGATTATTTCGGACAAGCGAATACTGGGGGTCTTCCTCAGGGCTTCTTGAGCATATCCTCTGGCCGCGCTGATTCCCGATTTGGGCACCGCGGTCACTACGGCATCGGGAGGGGGGGGATGCTCGTGAAAAACTGCCTTCCCAAACTCCTCCCGTATGGAATTAATACTCCTACCGTGCATTATAGAGTTAGGCTCCTGAAAATAGGCGTACTCAAAAGGACATTCTCCTCTCCATCCAACTGGGGAAAGTTCCTTCCTTAAATCTATCTCATCCCACCTTTCTTTTTTGAAATCGTAGATACCGATTGAGCCCGGTGGTATAGGCTCGATTTTCTCATAAGGTAGATCAAGATTGGTAGTGATGGGCTTAGTTTCAGAGGTAAAAAGGACCGTATTATCAAAGTAAGTTCTGTAAAGAGGTCTCATCCCCTCTCTTATATAAAAAAAATATGAGTCGTTCCTGTCATGTAAAAACCCCAAGATGGTAAATCCCCCAAAGGGAAAAGCTTGAGTATAAAATTTTCTACAAGTTTCAGCTAGGTTCCCGGTCTCCTTGAATATCTTTAATATCTTCCCACAGGCATCGGAAGTATCCGTAGTTGAATCATCGAACTTAATCCCCATATTTTCGCCCATCTGTCGCCACTTTTGAGTAAAGGATAGCTCACCGTTCATGACCAAAAATAATTTTGTGTCTTTGAAGCTAGCCCCCACCGGGTGAATATTAGAGAGGAGTCTCTCCCCGGCCGTAGCATATCTGGTATGCCCTAAAATACACTGAGGACTTTCCACAATATCTAGTTGGCTAACTCGAGGTGGGTGATTGCCGGCAGTGCCGAGCCATTTCTCAACCTGGTATTTTCCGTCCTTGGCAATTAAAAGTCCTGTCCCATCGTCGCCCCTATTTTTGGAATCATCCAACAATTTAAGAGAGAGGTTAAAAAGAAGTTGGGGGGGATCTGCTTTCAAGGCAGGGTCTAAAAGTCCCACTACTCCGCAACTCATATATAATCACAAATGCGATTTTAGAAAACGCCCCCCTTATTTGCAAACCCCAAAGCTTAATTTTTAGATGGGGGAAAGAGAAACGATGTAGAGTGAGTATATTCCTTTCTGGCCTCAACAACTCTTCTTCTGTATTCCGTGGAATCCACTCCCATTTCCTCCACACAAGAGGCCAGAAGATCTACCACATCCTCGAAGGGATTGAAACTCTCCTTCAGGCAGGAAGCTATTTCATAACCCACCCGATGAGCTTGGCGCAAGATGGATAATATTTCCTCCTCATATACATCGAACCTTTCAGGCACTACAATTTCGAATTCGGTGCGGTCATATCCTCGAAGGGCAGGAATAATAGTTTTTTTGAGCATCCTGATTACCGAACTATATAATTCATCAATAAGTTCTCGGTCATCGAAAGATTTTATCTCTGTAAGCAAGGGGAAGAGCTTGTTAGATTTAATATCTGCCAGGGAATCTGCCTCAAAAGCATTATCTTCCATAGTGTTTTCTTAGGACCTCCTTTGAATCTATAATCTCATAAAACTTTTAGTTTGTCTGTGGCCTAAATAACGAAAAAGGAGGTATCTATTTAGCCGCATGAAAACCTTTGGAATGGCACAGAGGCCATCCCCTACATCTAGCGTATCATAAAAACGTAGGGTTGGGTGGCGTATCATAAAAACGTAGGGTTGGGCCTCTGTGCCCAACCGAAAGATGCTCTTGAAAAGGCCAACAGACTTGTTAAAATTAAGTGAGTGAATAAATATGTCCAAAGCTGTAGCTACCAACAGAAAAGCTAGAAGAGATTATGAAATAGAGGAAGTTTACGAGGCGGGTATGGCCCTTACCGGGACCGAGGTAAAAAGCCTACGAGAAAATGGAGCCTCTCTAAAAGAGGGGTTTGCATTGGTCCAAGACGGGGAGGTTTACCTGTATGATGTACATATTCCACCTTACAAGAAGGGTAATGTAGCCAATCATGACCCCACCAGAGAGCGCAAACTGCTTCTTAACAGGCGGGAAATAGATAGAATCAGAGGAAGGGTTACTCAAAAAGGATATGCCTTGGTGCCTCTGCGCATATATTTTAAAAGAGGGTATGCTAAAGTAGAACTGGGTTTGGGTAAAGGTCGGAAGAAATACGACAAGAGGGAAAAACTAAAAAAGAAGGATCAGGAAAGAAGAATCCAAAGAGAACTAAAAGATTTTGAGCGGGGAAGATATTGATTCGTCCACCCCACCTTCCCTTTTTAACCAATCCTATAGATTAACCACCCGCCATTATTGTCGCTTTAAAATTCATTTTTTGATGTAAAATCCGGTTTCACTTGCTACCATTAAGATATTAAGCCTATACTGAATAGTAGGAAAACTCTTACATGTTAGCCAGATATCTTTAAATACTTCCGTCTGAGAGGAGGAATGATGCCGGAGAAAGTCAAGGTGAAAGACTTGCTTCCCCATGCAACCTCTAAGGTAGCCACTGTGAAACCGGATGATTCATTGGAAAAAGTCATCAGCAGTATGATTGATGATCCTCAGACTGAGGATGTGTACGTGGTTGATGACCAGGAAGCGGTGATCGGAGTAATTAACTTAAAAACGGTACTTAGGCATCTCTGTGTGGATTGCTTACCGGCTAGATCCAGCCCTCATAACGTACTGGATATCATTTCATCCGAGACTGCCCAAGATTTAATGGATAGAAAGCCGGTCTATGTTCATCCCCAAGACGACCTAAGGAGGGTCTTGGAGAAGATGCTCAGATACGATATCCTGGAAATTGCCGTGGTTGACGAAGATCGAAAGGTAATCGGTAACCTGAGAATTAAGGAGTTTATCTGGCCTTGGATTCATGCAGAATTGGAGTAACTTTTAACCACCTTTACTTCAATTTAGCGGAAAATATCTCCACATGTTTATCAAAGATATCCTGATCGTATTGGTCGCTGCCGGTATTGGCAGAGTAATATTTCGCAAACTTAATCAGCCCGTAATTTTAGGTGAAATCCTTATGGGTATGCTTATCGGAAATTTGGGAATCGTTGACCTAACCGGCATACTAACCGATCTTGCTGATATAGGCGTGCTGATACTACTTTTCTCGGCCGGCTTTTCCATAAGCATGGTCAGGTTAAAGAAGTTTGGCAAATCCTCATCTTTGGTGGCTATCCTGGGAGTAGTAGCTCCTTTTTCCCTAGGCTTCTTTACCGCTTCTTACTTTGGATTCGCCCGTCTACCTTCTCTTTTTATCGGTGGGGTATTGGTGGCCACCTCGGTGAGCCTTCAAACCGCCATATTAAGAAGTTTGCGCATGCTTAGAAGCAATATAGGGACCCTTATAATCGAATCTGCGGCGATTGACGATGTTCTAGGTATTATAATATTGGCCGTTCTGGGAGGATTAGCCACGGCTGCAGGTGGAGTATTTTTAAACCTAAGCTGGATTATATTGGGTGCCGTTGCTTTATTTGCCTTATCCTTGACCGTGGGAGTAAAACTAGCCAGGAGATTATCGGCTACTGTTCACCTGCGCGAAGACGATCTACTCCTTCTAACTCTAATAATAATCTTCTCCTTTGGATTGTTTGCCAAAGGGGTGGGACTTGAGATGATCGTAGGGTCCTTTTTAGCCGGATTGATCTTATCGGAATCCCTATTCGCCAAAGATATTATAGAAGAAATTGTGTCCTTCGGTGAGGCCTTCTTCGTTCCCATATTTTTCGTAGTTATGGGACTTAGATTTGACGTTCACGCCTTCGCAGATATCGGAATCTTTGCACTTGTAATCTTAGGGGTAGCAATAGTAAGTAAAATTATCGGATGTGGCCTAGGAGCAAAATTATCCAACTTCGGGTGGAAAGCTTCACTGACCACCGGAGTGGCCATGATCCCCCGAGCTGAGGTTGCACTAATAATCGCCAGGACCGGATATGAAAGTGGTGTCATAGGATCAGAAATAGTATCCCTAGTTTTGATTTTGGTAATAGTGACCACCTTAGTGACCCCTCCTTTACTAAAAAAGGCTCTTGTCGGGGTAGAAGAATAAATCCACAAATTTTGTAAACCAAGCTTCAATCTAGTTAATCCAGAGAAAGATTCACCCTCCTCGTTTGCGCCACTCTTGAGGGAGAGAAAATTTCCTTCCTCGCTGCATAACTCCTCACTCCCGTTCGTCAAACAGATTCTAAAGCTCCAAGAAAAATTTCTCTCCCTTCCCTCAATAACTGAAGATTAACATATGGTATACGTCTCAAGATGGAAATTCTTTCTCTGGATTAATATAGTTTTGATTTTCTAGGTCTTTGAACCTATAATTTGTCGAGGTGGTGATCTATGCCTGCGGATAAGGAAATAAAAGAGCTCAAAAGTAAAATGGATGAAACAGTGAAAGCATTTCAAGAGGAGCTAAGACACATCCAAACTGGCCGTGCAAACCCCGCTATGATCGAAAACATAAAAATAAATTATTACGACAATCTCACCCCTTTAAAACATATCGCCAATATTGCTACCCCGGATCCTAACTCACTACTCGTACAACCCTATGACAGCAGCCAAGTTGGGGCCATCGAAAAGGGGATTTTGGAGGCAGACCTGGGAATGAATCCACAGATTCAAGATGAAGTCATAAGAATCCAAGTTCCCAAATTATCCAAAGAAAGAAGAGATAAACTAATAAAGATGATAAAAGAAAAGGGCGAAGAGGCAAAAGTTTCCCTCAGAAACAGCCGTAGAGAGGTAAAGGAACATTTGGAGGAGATGGAGGATGACGGAACTATAACCGAAGACGATCTATATCGATACAGGGACAAGATTGATGAAATCACACATTCATACTCGGAAAAAATCGATGATTTAGTGAAGGCAAAGAAAGAAAAGCTCCATACTATTTGACAGGTAATTGTGGAAAATGTTAGAGTTTATTAGCGGGAAGTATAGTCATCCCTATATTAGATACTCTGCTATTTAAGGTAGGAGCGATTTTCTAAGAATAAAGCATACGTAAAGAGATAATCTTTAAAGTTTAGCACAGGAGATTAACCACAAGCTCTTAAAAAATATGGAAGAAAGAACTTATCGCTACCGCTTCCCTAAAGATATATTAGATAAGAAGGTTATAATTACCGCCCTTCTGATTTTCTCCACTCTCATTTTCCTAGCCTCGCTACAAATCGCATTTGGTTTTGCACTGGGGGTGGCCTCTTCTTTATTGGTTTTTTGGCTAAGCTGGGAAGGATTGGGTAAGTTAAGAAATAACCTTACTCCCGGCTCGACCAACAATAAAAAAAGGGCCCAACGAATCGTAGTGGGTGGATATTTAGCCGGCTACTTTCTACTAGGGGTTATCTTATGGTTAGGGACAATTTTTGAATCCCTAAACTTTTATGCTGTAGCTGGCGGTTTTCTGATGCCTCAGACTTATTTACGCTTTCATTCTTTATTAGGTAGGAAGTGATTCATTTTGGAGCACATTGGCGAAAAGCTAATAATGAAAATCAGCTTATTGGGCAGGACTTTTAACCTGGACATAATGTCTTTAGGAATGTCTTGGATAGTAATAGCCATAATAATAATTGGCGCTTTACTTTTGAGAAAGGGCCTAAGATTAAAGGAAGAAATGGAAGAGATTCCCACCAAGCGGCAGTGCTTTTTAGAGATGTTGGTAGAGGTCTTACAAACCCAGTTGGGAGGGGCTTTTGAATCTTGGGATTTTGCAGCCAGGTTATTTCCGCTGCTAGCCACTTTGGGAATTTATGTACTTCTCTGTAACTGGATCAGTGTTATCCCCGGTTTAAGCTCTCCTACCGCCGATATTAATTTCCCGTTGAGTTTAGGACTTATGATCTTCTTCCTTTCTCATTACTACGGGATGCGCAGGAAGGGGCCGGGCAAATATGTAAAAGAATTCTTTGAACCTTATGCCTGGCTTTTTCCTCTAAATGTAGTGGGAGAAATGGCTAAACCAATCTCCCATTCCTTTCGTCTATACGGTAACCTAATCGGAGGAGCGATCTTAATTCAAATTATGTCCGGCTTCTTTCCTTTGGTACTTCCGGTATTCCTACAAGGCTTTTACGGGTTGTTCATCGGGGCCATTCAGGCCATGGTCTTCGTCTTATTGGCCGCCGCCTACATAACGGTGGCAGCGGAAGGTTAGGTGATAAAGGTGGTATTTGGACTAAGCGGCCAAGAACTAATTACCATAGCCAGATATATAGGAGCGGGAATCGCCATCGGGGCCGGAGCCATCGGCCCGGCCGTAGGGATGGGAATAGCAGCCGGGGGAGCAGCGGAAGGAATCTCCGAACGACCTAAGATGGAGGGGAGGCTTATCAGGACTATGTTTATGGGACAGGCGGTAGCCTCTTCAACTGGCATATATGCGCTGGTTATTGCCTTTATTCTGGTTTTCGTGGTGGAAAGTGGTGGGCAATCCTCGGCTGTCACCGGCCAGAATTTAATCGTGGCCGTTAAATATTTGGCAGCCGGCTTGGCCATGGGGGGAGGAGCCATCGGATCGGGAATAGGGGAAGGAATTCCGGTAAGAGAGGCCTGTAGGGGTATGAGTAGAAGGCCCAAATTAATGAACGTTCTTCTCAGGACCATGTTCGCCGGACAGGCAGTGGCTGAATCTACCGGTATTTACTCCCTGGTGATCGCATTTATCCTTATTTTTGTAGTCTAAAATATCAAGAAGACAAAATTTTAAAATCGACTGGAGGTAAATATGTTACAAGAAACCGCTGAAGCGGCTCAAGCAATTAGTGGGCAAGATATAATAACTGCAGCTAGATACTTAGGAGCGGGCATCGCCATGGGGGCCGGGGCTATAGGACCGGGAGTAGGTGAAGGAATCGCAGCCGGAGAGGCGCTTTCCGGAATAGCCCGCCAGCCCGAGCTGGAGGGAGTACTTATAAGAACCATGTTCATGGGGCAGGCAGTGGCTGAGTCTACCGGCATCTACTCCCTGGTGATCGCATTTATACTACTTTTTGTGGTCGGCTAACTAGGCACAGTTTGATAATCAACTGTTGGCAGGCAATATTTAAAATAAATGTTTTAAACTCATTCACTAACAATAACAATTAAGCAATCATGGAATTTGAATGGACCACTATAGTTAAGACCGTAAACTTAACTTTTATAATAAACATCCTGCAGTTTTTGATTCTGGTCTGGATACTAAATCGTATTTTATATAGGCCGGTACTTTCGTTTATCAACAGACGAAGAAATAAAATAAGTTCCCTAAAAGATGAAACACAAAAAGTAAAAGACCAGGCACAGAAGCTTAAGGAGAAGCGGGATAATCTACTGGACGAAGCTAGAAAAAAGCATCGTGAAATCTTGGATAAGGCAAGAAGCGAAGGGGAAAAAGCAAAGCAAGAAAGATTAGGAGAAGCAAGGTCAGAAGCCAGAAAGATAATCGAGGAGGCAGAAGCAAAGCTTCAAAAGGAAGAAGAGGAAATTAGAAAGGAAATAAAGAGAGAAATAAGCGGGCACGCGGTCTTAAGCGCTACCAAAATATTGGGAAGGGAGATCGACTAAATGCTAATCTTTAAGCTAATTAATTTTGCCATTCTAGTGGGAGCTATCCTGTGGGCTATAAAGAAATTTGACTTGTTTAAATTTTTAGAAAGCCGAAAGGAAAAGATAGCCGACCAAATAAATGAAGCTAAAGAACTTAAAGCCCAAGCTCGAAATTTAAAAGAAAAAAGAGAGCGCCAACTGGAAGAAGCGAAACAAAAGCAAAAAGAGATAATAAACAAAGCCAAAAGGATCGGACACCAAGCCAAACAGAAGCTTCTGGCCGAGGGAGAAGAAGAAGCAAAGAGAATACAAAAAGAAGCACATACTATCGCTGAGATGGAAAAGATTCGGTTTAAAGAAGAACTTAAGAGGGAAGCAATAGAAGAGGTCACCTCCGCTACTTACCAGATTCTGGAAAAGGAAGTAAGTGAAAAAGACCATAGTAGGATAACCGAATCATTTTTGGATGAATTAGAGGACCGACGCAAAAAGCAGAGGGTAACTTAAAGATGAGGTCAAAAGAAGTAGCCCAAAGATACGCCGAAGCCCTTTACGATCTGGGCCATGAAGAGAAGGTTTTAGATGAATTAGAAAATAGTTACCGGTTTGTGTGGGAAAGGGTAAAAGAAAATGATGATTTCCACCGCTTTCTTAATCACCCACTTATCCCGGATGGCTCAAAATTTGAACTAATAGATAATATCTTTCAGAACAAAGTGCACCCCTACCTTTTAAACTACCTACAACTGTTGGTGCGCAAGAACAGAGAACCTTATATTGGGGATGTCTATGAGGAGTTTATAAGTTTAAGAGAAAAAAAGGAAGAGATCGTCAAAGTTATGGTGTCCAGTCCATATGAGCTTGCAGAAAACGGATTATTAGATAGGATAAAAGATAGGCTCAAGGAGATTTTTGGCAAAAAGATAAGGGTGGAGACGGTTTTAGACAAAAGATTGCTGGCCGGAATCAAGTTGCAGGTAGGGGAGACGGTTATCGATGGTTCCCTAAAAGCACGGCTGGACGATCTGGAAGATAAGTTAGTTGGCGGGCAATAATTTAAGGTTGAATCTAACAAGTTAGAAACGTAGATCTGAAGGAGCGTGTAACTCATGGCTAGGATAGAAACTGATGAGATAAGCTCTTTAATAAAAAAGCAAATTAAAGGCTTTGAGCCCAGCTTCAAATTGGAAGAAAAAGGGGTTGTGGTTCAGGTAGGAGATGGAATTGCCCAAGTTTATGGATTGGAAAACGCCATGTCTTCGGAACTTCTCGAATTTCCGGGCGGAATTAATGGCATGGCGCTAAACCTAGAAGAAGACAGCGTAGGAGCAGTTCTCTTCGGCCCGGATGAAGGGATTAAAGAGGGAGCGGAAGTAAAAAGGACCAATCGAGTCCTGCAAACTAAAGTAGGGCCTGAGCTTTTAGGAAGAGTTGTAAACCCGATGGGAGAGCCTATCGATGAAAAAGGACCCATCGAGACGGACAAAATGCGTAAAGTAGAGGTAAAAGCTCCGGGAGTGGTAAAGCGAAAGCCAGTAGATACCCCACTACAAACCGGCCTAAAATCAATAGACGCTCTAACCCCGATTGGAAGGGGACAAAGGGAGCTGATCATTGGGGATAGAAGGACCGGAAAGACGGCCATAGCGGTAGATACCATTATAAATCAAAAGGATACCGATGTTTACTGCATTTATGTGGCTATAGGGCAAAAGACTTCCACAGTAGCCAAAATTATCGACACCTTCAAGAAGTACGGGGCAATGGATCACACCATAGTAGTTACCGCCGATGCCGATGACCCTACCCCCCTTCAGTGGCTGGCCCCGTATGCCGGATGCGCTATGGGCGAATATTTCATGTATAACGGAGAAGATGCATTTATAGTCTATGATGACTTGTCAAAACATGCCGTGGCTTACCGGGAGATGTCGCTACTTCTGCGCCGACCACCCGGCCGTGAGGCCTATCCGGGGGATATATTTTACACTCACTCCCGCCTGCTGGAACGGGCGGCCAAACTAAACGATTCGCTCGGCGGAGGTTCTCTTACCGCCTTTCCTATAATCGAGACCAAGGCGGGCGATATCTCGGCCTATATCCCAACTAATGTAATTTCCATAACCGACGGTCAAATCTATTTGGAATCGGATCTGTTCCACGCTGGATTTCGCCCCGCTATTAACGTAGGGGACTCCGTATCACGGGTAGGGGGACCAGCTCAGATACCGGCCGTGCGATCCATAGCGGGAGAATTGCGATTAGAGCTAGCCCAGTATAGGGATTTGGAAACTTTCGCTGAATTCAGCTCAGAGCTGGATGAAGAGTCAAAAGCCCAGCTAGAAAGAGGGGAAAGGATGATGGAGCTTTTGAAGCAAGAACAATATCAACCCATGCCGGTGGAGGAGCAGGTAATCCTACTTTATACCGTTGTAAATGGCTACCTGGATGATTTGTCCGTGGATCAAGTTAAAAACTTTGAACAGGAACTTTTAAATTACTTAAAAACCAATTACAGCGATTTACTTGAAAATCTAAAGGAAGAAAAGGAGCTCACCGAAGAAATCGAAGAGGAACTAAGTAAGGGATTAAGTGAATTTAAGGATATGTTTGGATAGTGGATGTAGACACCACTTTTCTTTAATCGTTTGTGTAATCAGTGATATCCCATGGCTCAACAAGTACGTGAAATTAAAGTACATATACAGAATATAAAAGATATAAAGCAGATAACCAAAGCTATGCACGCTATAGCCATCACCAAAGTTACTCAGATGACCAGAAAGTTAAATAATTACCGGAGATACTTATCTGAAGCGGAAAATATCATGCGGGGATTATCAGCAAGGAAGCAGGTGGAGAAGTTAACCCATCCCCTTTTGGACGGAAATGAGGCTAAAAAGGGGGCGGTCTTTGTAGCAAATTCTGACCGCGGCCTCTGCGGACGTTTTAAGGGTGATTTAAACAAATCCGCCCAAGAACTTATATCATCCAAAGATAACACCGTGGTGATCGCCGGGGGGGAAAAAGCGGCTTCTTATTTTGAAAAGACCCGGACACAGATTATTAAACGTTACACTCATTTTTATCTTGATCCGCAATATACTCATGCCCAGCAAATTACCCACTATTTGCTGGAACTTTTCAATCACCAGGAAATTGGGACCATCTGGGCAGTTTACATGCACTTTATAAGCGATCTAAGACATGAAATAAGAGTCCAGAAGCTGGTGCCCATAGAATTTGAAGACACAGAGGAGGAAACCGAAAAAGGCGCCAACGAAAAATCACCGGATGAAGAGAAGGAAAGTTATATCTACGAACCTGACCTACCTATAGTACTTGGTTCTTTTGCTCCGTTTTATCTTAAAGCCAGGATCTACGGGATCCTGCTGGAGAGCAAAGCTAGTGAGCATGCTATGAGAAGACAAGCCATGAAGAACGCAACCGATAACGCCAACGATTTAATACAAGATCTTACCCTTTCCTTCAATAAAGCTCGCCAACAAGAGATTACCCGAGAAATAGCGGACATAATGGGGGGAGCTGAGGCATTGAGGGAAGAGTAAAATGTCCAAAGCATAAACCTTTTGCAAATCTAACCCGGGAGGAAAAATATGCAAGAAGAAAACTCAACTGGAGTGATCACCGAAATCAAAGGTCCGGTGGTCGATGTTCAGTTTGACGGGGAGCTACCGGCTGTTAATAATTCTTTATCCATCCAGCGCGAAGACGGAGAATTGATATTGGAGGTTGCTCAACACTTGGGTGACGACAAGGTGCGAGCAATCGCCATGGATTCCACAGATGGACTGGCTCGGGGGACTTCGGTAAAAGGCACCGGAGGACCAATAACCATGCCCGTTGGGGAAGAAACCTTAGGCCGGATGTTTGATCTGGTGGGAAATACCATCGATGAATTACCACCGCTGGAAGCTGAAAAGAACTATCCCATCCACCGCCCTTCCCCCTCTATCACCGATCAATCAGTAGAGGATGAACTGTTTGAAACCGGCATTAAGGTTATAGACCTAGTGGCTCCCTTTAAAAAAGGAGGAAAGATAGGCTTTTTCGGCGGTGCCGGAGTGGGTAAGACCGTTTTGATCATGGAAATGATCAGAAATATCGCCTATGAACACGAAGGTTATTCTGTCTTTGCCGGGGTAGGGGAAAGGACCAGAGAAGGAAATGACCTGTGGCTGGAGATGAAGGAGGCCGGAGTGCTGGAAAATACCGCTTTAGTATACGGACAGATGAATGAACCTCCGGGGGCAAGGCTTAGAGTGGGGCTTTCCGGGGTAACCGTAGCCGAGTACTTCCGAGATGAATTGGGTAAAGACGTCCTGTTATTTATTGATAACATATTTAGATTTGCCCAGGCCGGCTCAGAAGTATCCGCCCTTTTGGGAAGAATGCCTTCCGAAGTTGGCTACCAACCTACACTGGCTACCGAAATGGGCGAACTACAGGAACGGATTACCTCCACCAAAAAGGGATCGATCACCTCGGTGCAGGCCATCTACGTTCCTGCTGATGACTACACCGATCCGGCTCCGGCCACCACTTTTAGTCATCTGGACGCCACTATTAACCTTACCCGTGAGCTTTCCGAAAAAGGGATATATCCGGCCGTAGATTCCTTGAACTCAACCTCCACTATGTTAGATCCCCACATCATTTCTCAGCGGCATTACCGGATGGCGGAAAGAGTACAGGAGGTCCTACAAAGGCATAAAGACCTGCAGGATATAATCGCCATTATGGGAATGGATGAATTATCGGACGAGGATAAATTGATCGTCCAAAGGGCCCGTAAAATTCAGCGCTTCTTTT
>CAYUCE010000040.1:0-10199 GCA_964443275.1 uncultured Thermotogae bacterium
AGAACATTCTTAAGGCTTCCCGGCTAGCCGGTGTTGCTATAATAGCAACCACATTAACCACACTACTGGTTTTCGGCAATTTGATCCTTGCTCGAACACCGGGGCTTAAATTATTAGGTCAATCAGCGCTTCTGGGGATTGGGTTTACGGCCATTTTTAGCCTTCTCCTGCTGCCCCCTTTAGTCTCTTTAAAGAAAAGTAGGTAGCGGATAGAATGCTCTAGTATAGGCGCCCAATTTCTTTTTACTTTCCCTATAGGATTAGCCATTTAGCTGCCAATTGACCAAAAGCTTACCTAACACTATAATGGTAAGAGAATAGGTGTAGATTTTTTAACGAAAAAGATTGTCGCCTGGTAAGAAATTACCATGATCGTGAAAATAGATGGGAAAAATTTATTCGTTGATAACCAGACTACAATCGCAGAGCTAATTGAGTTGGCCAGGGAAATTGCGGACCGTTATCAATCCATAACTGAGTTAAGAATTAATGGCCAAACTGTTTCCCAGTCCAGATTGGAAAAGATCAAAAAGGCTCCAATCTCTGAATTCAGTGGAACCAAACTGGAGCTCTTTTCCACTTCAGTTTATGATATGGTTTCTGAGGTTCTGGATAAGGCAGCTAGATATATTAAACGGGTAAAAAATGCTCGGGTTTTGACCGATCAAGATATAAGGGAAATAATAAAAAGTTTCCAATGGTTAAATTTAGCGATCATTCAGGTCAATTCGCATCTCGATTTGAGGGAAAACAACCAAATAAAAGAATTGGTAGAAAGAAATTCCAATTTCTGCAAAAGTCTAAGCGAGAGCCTTCCAATTGAGGATGAAAATAACCCCCATCTAGAGGATGAGATCAAAGGCAAACTGAAACCTTACCTACGTCTAATTGATGAACTCAAAGATGAGTTTAAATAATAGTGAAGATGTTAAAAAGAGGTGTGGATCGAATGCAAAATATGCTAATATCCGTTGCGGGTGTAAGCTTGCTGCTTGTCGGATACCTACTAGGAAGGGCTCATTACAAGAGGCACCTCGCTTTTACGCAAGAAAGAGCCGAGGATATACTGACCAACGCCAGAAAAGAGGCAGAAAGCTTGAAGAGAGAAAAGATACTGGAAGGTACAAAGGAAATTCAACAGCTACAAGAGAAGCTGGATACTCGGATGGAGGAAAGAAAAAGAGAACTAAAGCAAATGGAGGAGAGGATCTTAAAGAGAGAGGATCGGATAGAGAAGAAAAGTAACAAATTGGAGGAAATGGAGAAAGTTGTGGTAAAGAACGCCCAAACGACCAAAGAATTGGTTGAAAAAGGCCAGCTTCTGATCAAGGAAGAGAGGAATAAATTAGAAAAAATCGCCGGTCTTTCCAGCTTGGAAGCACGAGAGCAACTGCGGGAGAAAGTAGAAGAGGAATCTAGAAGATTTTTCTCTCAGAAGATCAAAAAAGTGAAAGAAAAAGCCAGCGAGGAAGCGGAGAGAGAGGCCAGAAAAATTATCGCCTGTGCCATCGGTCGATATGGGGCTGATCAAGTGGAGGAGAACACGGTTAGCTCCGTACCTTTACCTAACGATGACTACAAGGGCAGAATAATCGGACGGGAGGGCCGAAATATAAGAACTTTTGAGGCCCTCACCGGTGTGGAAGTATTGGTAGATGATACACCGGAAGCGGTGGTCCTCTCCTGTTTTCACCCCATAAGAAGGGAGGTTGCTAGAATGGCCATGGAAAGGCTAGTTGAAGATGGCCGTATCCATCCTGCTCACATAAAAAAGCAGGTGGAGAAAGCGAAGAAAAGAATAGAGGAAAGAATAAAAGAGGAGGGTCAAAAAGCGATTTTTGACTTGGGACTTGACGGAATTCATCCCCAATTGGTGAATCTGATCGGAAAGTTAAACTACAGAACAAGCTACGGGCAGAATCAATTGCAACACTCCATGGAAGTAAGCTTTATTGCCAGGATGTTAGCAGAGGAATTGGGTATTGATCCAATTCCGGCTAAAAGGGCCGGTATTTTACACGATATCGGCAAAGCGGTTGATCATAAAGTGGAAGGTCCCCACCCTTTAATTAGCGCCGACCTAGCTAAAAGGTACGGGGAATCAGAAGAAATTATTCATGCCGTGGCCGCTCACAACGAGGACGTAGAGCCACAATCGGTTTTAGCGGTTATCATTCAAGCTGCTGATACCCTTTCGGCCGCCCGCCCCGGGGCCCGACAGGACGCTTTAGAAAGTTACATACAGAGGCTGGAAAACCTGGAGAAAATCGGAAATTCCTTCCCGGGGGTAAAAGAGGCTTTCTGTATACAGGCAGGCAGAGAAATCAGAATTATGGTTAATCCGGAAGAAATCAGCGATGATTCAGCAGCCAGGCTCTCTTATGAGATAGCCCGGACCATTGAAGAGAAAATGGATTACCCCGGTGAAATAAAGGTCAACGTAATCAGGAAAACCCAGTTTTTAGAAAGCGCTCGATAAGGTACCAGATGTAGCTATCTGGATATGACAAGTAAAATGAATACGCCTAACGCAAATCCAAAGTAAAAACCAAGGAGGAGATATGAGATGGAGACTCTAAAAGTGTCCTCGACTTCCGATCCCAGCTCGACTGCCGGAGCGCTGGCTAATTCCATTCGTGAAAACGGCAAGGTCAAACTCCAGGTAATCGGTCCAAGGGCGGTCAACCAGGCAGTTAAAGCCATAGCCATAGCCAGAGGTTATATTGCCCCATCGGGAGTAGACTTGGTATCCAGCCCTCAATTTATTGATATTATGATAGACGGTGAGGAAAGGACCGCCATCCGTATGCTGGTAGAACCCAGAAATCCAATTTCTAACCTAAAACCCCACAGCTTAGCTGAAAAAGATACACAGGAAACTGAAAGGTTAGAAAAGGAAGAAGGGAATAAAAAAATGGAAATAGATGAAATAAACCCAATCCAATATCAACCGGGAAAAGGGAAGTAGTCGTTGATATTTCGTTCTACTAAACTAATCTATATAAGATCTATCCATGCTTCAAATCCTTTATGAAATCGTATTTTCTCCCCGGATCGGGTTTAGAAAGGCAATCAAAAAAAACTCAACTTTAGGACCTTCTATACTAATATCTGCAATTGGGTTAATGAACGGATTTGCCATCATTGAGTCTGGAGATCAGTTGTGGTTATTTTCTCTTTTTTACGTGGTCGCTCTTTTAATTTTTTGGTTCAGTCAATCGGCCTTTCTCAACCTGATTGGTGAGCTTCTAGGGGGCAAAAAAGGGGGGAAAGCACTTCTTATTTGTATTGGCTACACGATCTTTCCCTTCCTTTTCCTGACTCCTTTCCATTCGTTCTCCGGGCCGATCTTTGTGGCCGCCTCCCTTATATTGCTGGCCTGGGTAATCTGGCTTGAGGTATTGGCAATGGAGGAGGCACAAGATATTACCTTTAAAAAGGCGATTTTTGCTTGCCTCCTTCCCATCGCAGTCTATGTTATAGTTTCCTTTTCCGGAATTTCCTTCACTTCCCGGGGGAGCTGAGCCAAAATGAACGATAACGACTGGAAAAAGGAGGCCTTCAAAACGGCCGCTTTGGTTAGTCAACTGGGGCTAGTTGTGGTGATATCAATACTTATTCCCCTCGCTGCCGGCTACTTTCTTGATAAATTAATCGGTGCCCAGATAGTCTTCAAGATCCTAGGATTGATTTTAGGGGTTGGGGCTGGTTACTGGAATGGGGCCAAGACGTTAAAGAAATTTTTGAAAAAACTGTAGATAACAGTTACCCAGGGTCACCAGAAGGTATTAAATAAATACTTAGGGGTTACCTTGACACACAATTTCTGGTTCAATATTATCAACTCGGCACTTTACTTGGTAGGCGGCGAACCCAAAGTATACAGCAAATTAACCAAACCGGGGTGAACTTAACGTAATGAGAAGATTTATGGAAAAATATCAAAAGCTTATAATCTGGATTATGGTGGGAGGCTTTTTTATAGGTGGAGTGATTGCCCTCTCTTTAAACCGGTTCAATTTCGGAGGTAATCAGAGCACCCAGCAGGAAACTTCTCCCACCGCCATAGTGGTAAATGGGGAAAAGATAAATGAAAGCCAGTTCAATCAGGCTTATGAAAATTTAAAACAGCAGTACAGTCAGTTTTATCAACAGATGGGCCAAGACTTTTCCCAAAATTTAGAAGGAACGTCCGGAGCCCGCTTCAAACTCCGGCTCAAATCCGACGTAGCTCAGTCCCTCATCCGTCAGGCTATATTAAATCAGGAAAGTAAGGAAAGAAGAATTAAAGCGCCTTCGGACCAGGTCGAGGAGCAATTTCAATCCCAATACAATTCTCTTCTTCAAAGCTACGGTATGACCGAAGAAGACCTCAAGGAAAGGCTCCAAGCTTATGATATGACTCTTAATCAATTCAAGGAACAGATCAAAGACAGTATTCGCCAACAACTAAAACAAGAAATACTCAAAGGAGTGGTTGTAGGGGATATCAAGCCTGCAGACCAAGAGTTAAAGGAGTACTTTGAGGAAAATAAGGATAAATATGTTACGCTGGAAGAGATAAAGGCCTCACATATACTCCTTGATTCCAAAGAGAAGGCCGAGGAGGTTCATAAAGAATTAGAAGAAGGTGCGGATTTTGCCGAACTAGCCAAGGAGTACTCAAAAGATACATCTAATGCGGAAAAGGGTGGGGATCTGGGATGGTTTAGCCGGGGGAAGATGGTCCCTGAATTCGAAGAAGTGGCCTTCTCCCTTGAAAAAGGAGTCATAACTGATCCGGTGAAGACTGAATACGGCTGGCATATCATCAAGCTGGTGGACAGAAAAGAAGGGGAAGATAAAACTTTTGAAGAGGTAAAAGACGAAGTAAAGGCAGATTATGTAAAAGAAGAAAAAGATAAAAGATTTGAAGAGTGGTATAGAGAAGCTAAAGAAAGATCCGATATTCAGATAAAAATGCCCGTGCTTAAGGCATACAACCTGGAGCAAGAGGACCGGGAAGAAGGGCTTAAAGAATACCAACGGATTAAAGAAGAGGGCTTAGCTGATGATCCCTATCTGGATTACTACATAGCCAGCAACCAAAAAGAAAAGCTGGAAGAGGCCAAAAAGGAGAGGAGTGAACTTAAGGAAAAAGAAGGAGTGGAAAATAAAGAGAAAAAGCTGGAAGAACTTGACCAAAAAATTAAAACTTTAACCCAAAAGACACTTGAACACTATTTAGCATTAATGGAGAAGGGGGTAGCGGACCAAACCGCTTTTGAATATATGCTGGAACTGGATCCGGATAATCCCAAAATTCACTATCAATACGCAGAAACCTTACTGACCAACAAAAGGGCCAGTGAAGCCATCTCCCATCTAAAAAAGGCCATAGAACTTGATCCTGAATTTGCCCCCCCCAGAATTACCTTTGCGGACCAGTTAATGGAAAGGAAAAATTACAAAGAGGCAATCGAACATTATCAAAAAGCACTACAGATAAAAGAGGACCCGGACGTAAAATTAAAACTGGCCAAAGCTTATCTTGAAAACGATGACTACGAAAAAGCAGAAAACAGACTAAAGGAAATTCTATCTGATAACCCGAAAAGCATAAGAGTTCTGGAAACTCTGGGAGACCTATATTTTGAAAAAGAAGATTACCAGAAAGCATCCCAGTATCTAAAGAAAGCTCTGGATGTAAATAGGAGTACAGAGCTTTGGACTAAGTTGGGAAAGGTCTATTTGAAGTCAGGAAATTATTCCCAGGCAAAAAACGCCTTTCAAACCGTCTTAGATGCTTCCCCTTATTCCACGGAAAGTTATTTAGGATTGGGAGATGTATTTAGAGCGGAAGGAAACAACGAACAAGCCTTGGCCAAATACAAAGAGGGCTTGAATAGAGCAATGAATTACGGGTTGATCAAAGCATTTAGCCAAAGGATACTGGAATTAGAACCTGATAATCTTGAGGTTCGGCTCCAACTGGCCGATGCCCACAAACAAGAACACGTTTATGATGGAGCTATCAAACAGTATGAGGCGGTGCTGGAAAGAAATCCTGCCAATAAAAAAGCATTCCAGGCTTACCTAGGGATAGGTGACTGTTATACGGGAAAGACTGAATACGAGAATGCTAAATCCTCTTATAAATCCGCTCTTGAGTTTGCAGATTCCGATCAGAATAAAATAAATGTGTATAACAAAATAGTTGAGTCAGCCAGATCCAAAGCGGGCTCCGAAGGTACGTTGGATGAGGACGGTCTGAACGCTCTCTTTGAACTAGCTTCACTATATAAAAAAGGTGGTGAGCTGCAAAAAGCAAAGGACTCCCTCTCGAGGTTACAAGAGGAAGCCCCCCAGTTTAAAGAAGAGGAAGTCAAATCTTTACTTGAGGAACTTAAAGGAACTTGAAAAAATCGGCCAAGAAGATGAAAGCAGCGAAGAGGACCAAAAGATATAAATAAGGAGTTAAAGGAAAAAATCGATAAATCAAACACAAAACCTCACTTTGAGACTATAAAGCTATTTGTGGAGGTGCCTGAAGAGGACCTACATTTTTTGGATGGGATAGTAAAAGGGTATCCGGGAATTGCAAACGTAAGACGGGAGTACATTACCAAAGATGGAAAAAAGTATTTTTTGATCCTTGTATCCCCAGATTTTTTAGATGAAATGAAAAAAGTACTGACCAGGTTAAAAAAGTATATTCATATAGGTGATTCTTTCATCCAGTCCGATGCTTAAAAATAGGTTTATTCCCGATCAAAGGCTCTTATCTATTAAAAATTTGGATATCCAAAAGCTTAAAGCTTTACACAAACGGGGGATAATTTTTGATCTGGACAACACTTTAGGAGAGCAGGGAGCGGATAAGATAGATGAAGAGGTTGTAGAATTATTTAAGAAACTACTTAAAAGCGGGTTTAAAATAGGAATCTTGAGCAACGATCGCGGCAACAACCGGAAAAATCTAAAAGAGAAACTCTCCTATCTGCCGATCATTTTTGATGCCAAAAAACCCCGCCGAGGGGGCTATCGAAAGATTCTTAGTCAAATGGGGCTAACCCCTAAAGAAACAGTGATGGTGGGAGATCAGGTATTCACCGATATTTACGGAGCAAATAGATTAGGTATCTATTCCATTCTAGTTCCTCCGGTAAACTCTTCTACTGATCCCTTTTTTACCAAGCTAAAGAGGCTTTTCAGAAACCTGCTTTTTTATTTACTTAGGGATCGAGCCAAATCAGGACAGTAAAAATTCTATTGTTTAAAAGCTTTTGCTAAATTACTTGACTCACTGCGCCGGCAATTTAGGTCATGTTGCTTCTAAAAATTAAAATAGTATAATTTTAAGGAGGTGTCTAGAATGTGTTTAGCCGCTCCGTGTAAAGTTTCCCAAGTTAAAGAACAGGAAGCTATTGTGGAGTTAGGTGGAGTAAAAAGGAGAATAAGATTGGACACCTTACCCGAAGAGCTAAAACCCGGCGACTATGTATTAGTTCATACCGGCTTTGCCATCCGCAAGATTCCTCCCCATGAAGCCGAAAAAACCCTCCAGCTTTTCGACGAATTTATAGAGGCTAACCAAGAACTCGCCCAAGAACCTACTAATGAAACTTAAGTTCAGGGATGAAAGCAAAGCAAAAGAGTTGATAGCTACAATCAAAAAATTGGCTCCCCCGGACCCCATTAAGATCGTGCATGTATGTGGAACTCACGAGATCACCATATCCGAGCATGGATTGAGAAGCCTGTTGCCACCTCAGATAGAAATTCTAGAGGGGCCCGGATGTCCGGTTTGCGTTACCCCGGCTAGTGATTTGGATGCGGCTACGACCCTAGCCGAAGAGGGAGTAATAGTGGTCACTTTCGGAGATATGATGAGAGTCCCGGGGAACAAAAAAACCTTAGAAGAGGTAAAGAGCGAGGGGGCAGACGTACGGGTAGTTTACAGCCCCTATGACGGGCTAAAATTAGCTCGAGACACGGACAAAGAAGTGGTTTTTTTTGGCATAGGATTTGAAACTACCGCTCCTACGACCGCTGCCGTTTTGGTCAACGGGAAAAAAGATCCAAAAAACCTTCCCCATAATTTTAGCATACTCACCTCTAACAAACTTATCCCTCCGGCCATGGAGGCTTTATCCAAGATGCCGAAAGTAAAGGTTAAAGGCTATCTGGCACCCGGTCATGTCTCCACAATTATAGGTACCCACCCTTACAACATATTCCCTAGAAAATACAACCTCCCTACAGTGATAACCGGCTTTGAGCCTCTGGACATCCTCTACGGAATTGGCCTTCTCCTGAGACAACTGAAAGGGAAGCCGAAGGTAGAAAATGCTTACCCCCGCTCGGTATCCTCAGGTGGAAACAGAAAGGCACAAAAATTACTGGATCAAGCTTTCCAAGTCACAGATGCTCGCTGGCGAGGTATAGGAACCATACCCGATTCGGGACTTAAGCTTAAAGAGGATTTTGCCCCCTGGGACGCACGAAATAAATTTCAAATTGAAACAGGGAAAGAGGAGAAATTACATCCCGGCTGCAAATGCGATTTGATCATCACCGCTCAGGCTAGACCGGATGAATGTTCACTTTTTCAAAACGGAACATGCAACCCCAACGATCCATACGGACCCTGCATGGTAGGTAAAGAGGCCATGTGTAACATTTGGTATCGCTACGGCGGTCGGCCCGGGCTTTAAAAGTTGCTTTTAGGTGAGTCAAGTGGTCAGAAGCAATAAAATTACAGAAAAAAATATAACCCTTATCCATGGAGCGGGCGGGACAAAGATGCTTGAGCTGGTTCAGGATTTGATTCTAAATAAGGTGAAAAAAGTCAATGTCGGGGGGATAGGGCTTAAAGAATTGGACGATGGAGCAACTATCCCCATTGGGGATAAGAATCTGGTGCTAACTACGGATAGCCACGTAGTCAAGCCGATATTTTTCCCCGGAGGAGATATAGGGAAATTAGCCGTGGCGGGCACCATAAACGATCTAGCAGTTATGGGAGCAAAACCTCTAGCCATGACCTTAAGCTTGATCATCGAAGAAGGCTTTCCAAAAAGCGATTTGGATAAAATCGCCGAGTCAATCAGCAAGAGCCTCCAAGAAGCCGATACAGCTTTAATAACCGGGGATACCAAAGTGATGGGTAAAGGGGAACTAGATGGACTAGTGATCAATACCACCGGATTGGGAATTGCAAATCGAGTAATTAGCGACTCGGGACTTGAAGTTGGAGACAAAATAATGGTCACCGGATGGATTGGCGATCACGGGATGGCTTTACTGGCCAGCAGGGAAGGTATGGACTTTGAGACTGACCTTACCTCCGATGTAACCCCTTTAAGCAAAATGATTTCCAAGGCTCTATCCGTGGGCGGAATCACCGCTATGAAGGATCCCACTCGAGGAGGCCTAGCCAACGCCCTAAATGAAATGGCCCAAAAAAGTGGAATGGGAATAACTATCGAGGAAACAAAGATACCCTTGCGTGAGGAAGTTAAAGGACTAGCCGAGATTTTGGGAATAAACCCGCTGGAGGTAGGAAACGAAGGTAAAGCAATAATAGGGGTAAAAGAAGAGAAAGCACAGGCTGTTTTGAAAATTCTAAAAAAAAACAAAAAAGGGATACATGCCCAAATTATAGGTCGGGTAACCAATGAACATAGAGGGAAAGTTATTTTGGAAACCGAGGTGGGAGGGAGGCGATTTCTTGAACCCCCATTAGGTGACCCAATACCTAGAATTTGTTGACCAGCCACCTGTTATATATAAAGTTGATTTTTACTGAAGGCGGTCTATAATTTAAGTATCTATTTAGCCGCATGAAAACCTTTGGAATGACTTGGAGGCCATTCCCTACATCTGGCGCATCATAAAAACGCACCGAAACATGCCGGAATGGCACAGAGGCCATTCCCTACATCTGGCGTATTATAAAAACGTAGGGTTGGGCCTCTGTGCCCAACCGAAACATGCTGATAACATTTTAAAAACAAGGAGGGGAAAATGAAGATTCAAAGGTGGTCAGTGAGAAAATATGTCTTTTTGGCTGTGATTGTTGCTCTGTCGCTATTTTCAGTCGTGACAGTTGCAGACACCTGCTGTGGATGCCATACTTGCCCCTCAAAGGGCTGGGCCAAAGTGGAAACCGAAAAAGCGATGTACAGACGCGGAGAAGAGGTTAATTTCACCTTTTT
>CAYUCE010000040.1:10299-16685 GCA_964443275.1 uncultured Thermotogae bacterium
ATTGTTGCTTTTTCAAACGGCAGTTGAAACAAAAGTGGCTGTCTCGCAAAGGTCAATCCTTTGAAAACTGGTCCTTTTTTGGATTTAATGTATTCACCAAAACAAACAGGGGGCATTATATATGGCTATAAAAAAAGATTCGCTAAATCTAGCTATCGACCTGGAAAAGGAAGGGTATGAATATTATACTCAGCATGCAAGAAAGGCTAAAAACCCACTTTCCAAAACTGTGCTAGAGACGCTGGCAGCCATGGAACTTGAGCATATCGAAGTGGTCAAAAAAATCGCTGAAGGTAAGTCAGTAACCGCTAATCGATTAAAAAAAGTTGATGTCGAACAGCAGGTAAGAGACGTATTTGATGAATTTTCCGAGAGTGAAAGAAAAGGCTGGAAGGAAAAGGATTCATCTGTCTACGAGCACGCCTTAGAGCTAGAAACCAAGCTGGCCAAACTCTATAAACAGCTTGAAAAAGAGACTTCCGACAATGAGGAGAAAGATTTCTTCCACGCCCTGATGCAGGAAGAGGACAAACATTACGAACTCGTATATAACGCTATGTATTATTTAACCGATCCTAAGAGCTGGGCCTCGGAATTTGAAGGAGAAGTATGGAACTGGATGAATATATAATCTCTGCTTTTAATTCCTAGCAGAACCTCCACTTTGAAATGTAGGGGCCTCATAGATATGAGATCCATGAGGCCCTTTGATAGTCCTAACCAAAAATTAGTCCAAAATTGTAACGTTAACTGCTTTGGGACCTTTGTCGCCTTCTTCTACCTCAAACTCTACCGACTGACCTTCTCTTAAAGACCTGTATCCCTGACCTTCGATTGAAGTGTAATGTACGAAGACGTCGCTTCCATTTTCCTGCTCGATGAAACCGTAGCCTTTGGAATTATTAAACCATTTAACAGTTCCCTTAGCCATACTAAAAAACAACCTCCCTGTCTGCTTTGGATTTGACTACACTACTGCTACCAACTGCTCCAGGAAGGCATGCTTTGGCTCCTCTGTACTGCGGTGGTGCATATAGATTCGTCATAAAGCTTCGTTTTGGTTATATTAAGGTTTAATTCTACCTACTTCTCAATTTCTTCGCAGACCCTATAAGTATAGCAACTTAAGGTACAGTGTCAAGTTGGCTAAAAGAAATTGAGCTGGCGGGCTAGCTCCACCCAAAGCGGGCCCAGAGGATTTTGCATTACCCAGATGAATATGGGCCTAATAACCTGCTGTAAGATCCCAAACCATAAAAGTCCTATGACTATCAAGAAGCCGTAAGGTTCAAGACTATGCATAATCCGCTTACCTTCAGCCGGAAGCAAATAGGTAAGAATACGGGAACCATCAAGAGGAGGTACGGGAATCAAATTAAAGATAGCCAGGATAATGTTTATTATCACAAACATCCCCAGCATGAAGCCGATATCTCTTAATATGATTCCCATAAAAGAATCTACAAAAATAGCCTGTCTGAAACCGGCCGCAAAGAGCTTCCAGAGTATGGTACCGGCAAGAGCTAAACCCAGGTTGGTAAGTGGGCCGGCCATCCCCACCTGCATCATCCCTCTATAGGGGTTCTTAAAATAACGGGGGTTGATGGGCACCGGCTTTGCCCATCCTATAATGAATAGGGTGGAACCGGAGAGCAGACTAAAAAACACCAGCATTGCCGGGACTATAATAGTTCCGAAAAGGTCAATATGGGGAATGGGATTTAAAGTAAGCCGCCCTTGCAGTTTGGCCGTAGGATCCCCCAATAGGTTGGCCACCCACCCATGGGCACACTCATGAAAAACTACCGCAGTGAAAAGACATATTAAAGCCAGTATAATTACCACTATGGATCCTATCATATCAAGCTAGTAACTCCCTTAGGTTAAAATCATTCAAGGTTACTGTAATTACATCCTCCTTTTCAACGATTACCAATCCCGGTTTAGCACCTTTGGGCTTTTTTAAATATTTTACCGGGGTGTGGGTAACCGGGACGTGGGTAGAACCTCTGGCTTTGGAATAATAGGCAGCCAATTGAGAAGCTTTATATAAAATCTCTGGCGGGATCTTTTCCGGGTCTTCGCCTGTTTTCAATATAACATGTGCCCCGGGTAGATTTTTAACATGAAACCAAACATCCCTCTTGGATGCATTTCGCACCAATTTATCGTTTTGCCTCCCGCTTTTTCCCACCAATACAAGGTAAGCTCCTATTCTGAATTTACGGGGGCCGGAGGTCTCATCAACTTTTTCCGATTCGGATCTTTGCTCTGTACTTATATAACCTTCCTCCTTTAGTTCCTCTTCTAGGACTTTTAAATCGGCCAAAGATTCTGCCTGTTTCAAATTGCTTTCCACCTCGAGCAAATACCGTTTCTCTCTAGCTAGCTCACTTATTCTAGCGGTGAGCTTGCTTTGAGCTCTTTTGAGCTTCTTGTACTTTTGATAGTATTTGTTCGCGTTTTCAATCACCGAAAGAGAGGGGTCCAGATCGATGGTAATTAGCTTCTCGCCATCTTCAAAAATATCTTCTAATTTAACTTGTTTACCAGGTTTTTTTATGTGGGCCTGGTTTGCCATCAGTAAGTCCGCTTTCTTCCTATATTTATCATATTTTTTGGATTTTTCAAGCTCATCTTGGACGGAGGAAAGTGCTTTTTTAACTTTTTCTGTCCCCTTTTCAACTGCTTTAAATAACTTTTCTGAGTACTTATTAAACTTCTCTTCCTCACGGTGGTATTGGTAGTACTCATCTAAGGTTCCACAGATGGTGGCCTTTTCTTTCACTCGCATCCCAGCGTAGGTAGCCAGCTCAAAGGGTGCCCAGCTTACCGGCCGGCCATCTTCATAATAAACCCGTGGGTTCCACTGTTTATCTCTAAGTTTGCTGAAAATTTCCTCAAAAGCTCCAGCCAAAGAATTAAGTCTTTCCGAAGTTAGACGAAAGAGCTTTTGAGAAGGAGAAATCCCCGCCCTTATAGGTATCTCCTTGGCCATAGGAGGACCAATTCCGTCTATATTGGCCTGTATTATTCGCCAAAGTTCTTTACCCTGGTTTTTATTTTTATTTAACATTTCCTTAAATTTATCCCTGGCAAGCGATAAGGGATGGTATTTATCTTGCGGGGGGGGCGGCTGGTAGCTTGCTTTCGGTAAGATGGTCCGTTTTCCCTTCCTTCTTTTGAGACTGTCAACCACCTGATTGTTTTCTATTAGGATGCAATTGCTATATCTTCCCATAAGCTCAAGGCTCAAGATAAACTTTTTGCCCTTTTTTTGAACGTGTATATCCAGGACCCTATCCAACCCGCGTTGTTTTACTTTTCTTATAATTCCTCCTCCTAGGCGCGCTCTTAGGAGCATACAAAAAGCGGGGGGCTTCTGAGGATTTCTAAATTTTTGGTCGGTGAGGTAAACTCTTGGTTCAGAGGAGATGGAAATTAACAATTTAAGGTCCTCATTTGCCCATATATTGATTAAGAGAAGATCTTTCTCCGGCTGATAAATTTTTCTGATTACCCCCTCCAATATTTTACCGCGCAATTCACCAGCTACACAGGATAAAGTGATACCGTCAAAATTCATCTTATAAGAATGATACCGAAATAATGAAATTTAAAAAGTTTATCTGAGGTGAAAAAAACGGCACGTGTATTATTGAAACGAATAAATTTGGGAATACTTAGTGTCAATATAATCCATAAACGGCTTGGAACTGGGTTTTTCCCCACAAAGATCCGCTATTAATTCTGCCGCCTTCACCTCACGTCCTTTTTGATGGATGTTTTGGTTCAGCCACTCTTTTAGCGGGCTCAACTCTCCACCCCTCATTAGCTCATACAGATCGGGTATCTCCTCTAGGGCGGCGTAAAAAATTTGGACACCGTAAAAGTTTCCCAGGGAATAAGTGGGAAAGTAGCCAAATTGCCCCCAGGACCAGTGGATATCTTGCAGCACCCCTTGAGCATCCCTTTCCGGCTTGATTCCAATATAATCTTTCATCTTAGCATTCCAAACTTGCGGAAGTTTTGAAACTGGCAAATCTCCGTTGATCAACTGATCTTCTATTTCCAAGCGAAGCAAAATATGCAGGTTGTAATGAACTTCGTCGGCTTGGACCCTTATCGTGGAAGGTTCCACTTTATTATAGGCTCTGTACCACTCCTCTAAGTCCACCCCCTTTAGTTTTTCCGGAAAGTAATTCTTAAGCTGGGGAAGCCAATATTCCCAAAAAGGCTTACTTCTACCCACCAGGTTCTCCCACAGTCTGGACTGGCTTTCGTGCACTCCAAAAGAGATGGCCTGCCCCAGCGGGTTGCCAAACTCTTCTGGATTAAGTCCCTGCTCATACAGGGCGTGCCCACCTTCATGGATAGCGGCACCAATGCTAGAAGCCAGGTCGTTTTCGTCAAACCTAATGGTAAGACGAGTATCCGTGGGATGAAAGCCGGTAGTAAAGGGGTGTGCGGATTTATCTTCTCTACCGTGGTTAAAATTATAACCCACAGCTTCAAGCAGCTTTAGGCTAAACTGGTACTGTTTGTCTTGCGGATAATCTTTATGCAAGAAGCTACCATCTATTTTGACCTTGGACTCACGAATTTTTTGAGCCAACCCAATTAACCTTTCTTTTACCGGTTTAAATATTGATTTAATTTTCTCCGTGCTCATCCCCGGCTCATATAAGTCAAGCAAAGCATCTAAGGGCTTATCTTCGTAGCCTAGGTATTCTGCTTTTTGCTTTTGCAATTTAACCATCTTCTGTAAGTAAGGTTGAAAATGGCTGAAATCATCCCGCTTTCTAGCTTCCTGCCAAACCTGGGCCGACTGGGAGGCATGCTCGGCCAGTTCTCCCACAAAATCGGGTGGAAGCGCCGCGGCCAGCTTGTAATCCCGATAGGTCTCCTCAAGCATTCTTCTTTGAACATCGGAACCACCGTCCGGCTTTAGCTGACCATTTTCTAAGTCTGCAAATTGGGCGAGTAGATTTTTAAACTTTTGACCGGTAATTTTTTTGTGAATAAGGGTACTTAAGTAAGCTATTTGCTTGGCCCTAAATTCCCCTCCCCCTCCCGGCATATAAGTCTCCTGATCCCAGTGAAGCACCGCCCTGGTGCTTTCCAACCAGCCTATCTCTCTTAAGGTACTTTTTAGCCTCCTAATATCCGACATTTTTCACCTCACTTTTAGTTCTTGCCACCGCAGTTATTCACTTAATATTAGGATAAAATGGGCCATATGTCGAATCACACCGCATTAGCATGATAGGTTAGCCTTTCGTATAATTGATTAAAATAAGCTCGAACCTTAATTGAGGAAGGTGTATGAAAAAATGCAAGAAAAGATAGACCAGCTAAAGGAAAGGCTGGAAAGAATAGGTGATCGGGTTTGACCCCTCCAAGCTAAAAGAAAGAATAGAAAATTTGGAGAAGAAGACCGCCGCACCTTTTTTCTGGTCCGATCAGAAGAAAGCAAAAAAAGTCACCCAAGAACTAGATCAAAAAAAGTCTTTATTAGAAGAATATAACAAGATTTCTGACAAATTGGATGAGCTGGACATCCTCTATCAACTGGCTGAAGAGGAGGATGACCAAGAGGAACTTGCTAACACAAGGAAGAACTTGAAAAAACTAGCCCCAAAACTGGCCAGCTTTGAAACAAAGGTCTTTTTATCCGGTGAATATGATCGTAATGACTGCTATCTAATAATCAACTCCGGGGCCGGCGGTACAGATGCTCAAGATTGGGCTCAGATGCTTCTTAGGATGTACTCCAAATGGCTGGAGAAGAAAAAGCTTCAATTTAGAATGATAGAAATAAGCCCCGGGGAAGCAGCAGGCATCAAAAGTGCTACCTTGGAAGCAAGCGGAGATTACGCTTATGGTTACCTCAAAGGTGAAAGCGGGGTACATCGGTTGGTGCGTATCTCACCATTTGACTCAGCCGGCAGGCGCCACACCTCATTTGCCTCGGTCAATGTAATCCCCAAAGTTCAGGAAGAAAAAGAAATCGAGCTGAATGAAAACGATCTTAGAATTGATACTTACCGGGCCAGCAGTGCCGGTGGCCAGCATGTGAACGTAACTGACTCCGCGGTTAGAATCACCCACAAACCTACCGGGGTTACCGTCCAATGCCAGAACGAAAGATCTCAGCATCAAAATAAAGAGACCGCCCTGCAGATATTAAAAGCAAGATTATATGAGCTAAAGGAGAGACAAAAAAAGGAGGAGATCAAAGAGCTCCGCGGCCAATTAAAGGATATTGAGTGGGGGAACCAGATCCGTTCTTATGTGTTACATCCTTACGAATTGGTAAAAGACCATCGAACTAATGTAGAAACTGGAAATGTAGAGGCGATTCTGGATGGGGACCTGGATCAATT
>CAYUCE010000041.1:0-11615 GCA_964443275.1 uncultured Thermotogae bacterium
GGCATGAAAGGTTTACCTGAATGGAGAATTTTCGGACAGCCTCTTCAGGGTTCCACCTTATCTGGGAGGGTTAAATATACACAAACTATGGAAGACAGGCTGAAGCCTTCCTCTACGAATTCCGATGTTTTACACATTGACTTATTAAAAGACCGAAAACTAAAAAACTTAGGAGGGATAAAAATGAAGACGCTCATCTTAGCTGGAGGATTTGCTACCCGCCTTTCACCAATATCCGACAATTGGGCCAAGCCGCTTCTGCCAGTGGCCGGAAAGCCTATAATTGAATACATTGTGGATAAGCTCCCTGAAGATGATGTACCGGTGATTTCTACCAACAGAAAGTTCGCCCCTGACTTCAGAAAGTGGAGTGAAAAGCTTTCCCGAGAAGTGGAAGTAATCATCGAGGAAACCACTGCCGAGGAAGAGAAACTGGGGACAGTGGGGGGGATAAATTTTTTGGTGAGTAAATTAAACCTAGATGAGAAAGTTTTGGTTCTGGGCGGAGATAATATAGTGGAATTTAATATACAGGAGCTTATCGATAAATATCGGGGCAACCCCACGGTGGCTTTATACGATATTAAAGATAAAGAAAAAGTTAGGGGAACCTACGGGGTGGCTATACTGGATGATCAAGATAGAGTAACTCATTTTCAGGAAAAACCCCAAGAACCTGCCTCCACCCTGGTCAGCACCGCCTGTTATGTCTATCCCCCCACGGTTTTTCCATTAATAAGGGAGTTTTTAGACCAAGCCCCCCAAGGACAGGATGCCCCCGGTTATCTTAATCAGTGGCTGCACGAAGAGAAAGACCTCACTATCGATGCCTTTGTCACTGATTCTCCCTGGTATGATATAGGTAACCGGGCCGCATATATTCAGGCCAACATGGACTATATGGAAAAAGATTTATACACCGGTAAAGACGTATCTATTGAAAATTCCGAGGTTAGAAATTCTGTTATTTTAGACCAGGTCGTAATTGAAGATTCCACCATCAAAAACTGTGTAGTAGACTGCAATTCGCATTTGGTGGGAGTGAATTTGAAGAACTCATTAGTAGGCAAAGGGAGCAAAATAAGAGTGGACTCTGGAGGTTAATCGATTCTTCATTTCTAAAGGAAAATCTGAAGTTTTGATATAAGTGTGAACCCAAGTTACACTTGAACAGAAGCTTACATGATAATATAGGGCATT
Organism: uncultured Thermotogae bacterium; assembly: GCA_964443275.1. GTDB lineage: Bacteria > Bipolaricaulota > Bipolaricaulia > CAYUCE01 > CAYUCE01 > CAYUCE01. The sequence continues at coordinate 1,201 of CAYUCE010000041.1, forward strand.
CCTGAAGGAAATACCCAATAAGTAAGAGTGAGAAGAGGATAAATTTTTCTGACCCTGGCGAATCTGTTTGACGAGCTAAAGCGAGGAGTTATGCAGCGAAGAAGAAAATTTTATCCTCTTCCCATAAACAGACAGTGTAGCAAAATAGCTACTGTAGAATACGGGGAGCTTATATCAAAACTTCAGAAGAAAAATAGCTTTATTTGTTTGAAGGGCTTATGATAACTTACTTAACCGCTTAATACGCTTTAGCATGTTGGGATGGGTGGTGAACAGTTCCATCATTTTGTCAGCTATCCCCATCCTTACCTTTTTGGCCCTAAGCTCCATTAATTCGCTTTGGTCGATGGTACCGGATAGATCAGTATCCACTTCTTTCAGTTCACCCACCTCGTTTACGGCCCTTGAGACGTCGTTTAAAAAGAAGGCTTTTACCCCTTCTACCATCTTCATCTCTTGCTGAGCCCGGGGGTCCTTCTTAGCTTTGGCCGAGCTATATACCAATTTGTAAAGGGCCGAAGCCAAATGGTGGGGTCTGTTTCCAATCTCTATGCTTCCCTGATCGGCGTAATATTCCCTAATCCGAGACCCGTAAAGAACCAACAAATTGGTCAAAAAGTAAAGGATCATGGCCCCCAGTCCGATCAGGATAGTGTATCCCCCACCACCTCTTCTTCTTCCGCCCCCCAGCATTCCTCCCCACATAAAGCTCCAAGCGATCCAATAGAGGATCAGTGGGATTACCGAAAGCAGGGTAATGATCATCATATCCCGGTGCTTTAAGTGAGATACTTCATGTCCTAATACCGCCTTCAGCTCATCCTTGCTAAGCAACTTTTTGATCCCCTGAGTAACACATACTCTCCCATCGCTTTGGGTCCTCCCAAAGGCAAAAGCATTAGGAATTTGAAGTTTGGAGACCCCGACCTTGGGTTTGGGTATTCCAGCTTTGTGGGCCAGCTCCTCCACCATCTCGTGCAGCTCGGGCTCCTCCTCTTTAGAAACCCACTTTATCCGCATCATCATTCCCACCAGGCTGGGTCCGATTAGATACTGAATACCCATGAAAACGAAAGCTAAAATTAAATAAAACAAACTGTTTCCAGCTCCCATCAAGCCCCCAATCCCCACGATTATCCCATAAAGGATTCCAAACATTAAAGCTACCAAAAGCCACATTCTGGTTTGAAGCCCCATCTTGTTTTTCTCACTCCCTTCCTAAAGGTTAATCATCGTTTAAAATTATAAACTATATATAACTTTATCATTTTAATTTTACCAGGTTTAAGGCTCCCTGACCACCCTCAAATTAGCTTACCAAAATCTATCTCAGGAAAGTATGTGTCGCACTTTAAAAGCAAAGGATAGCAATGCAGATTAAACCCCCTTGCCCAAATCTTTCTCTGGGCTAAACAAAGAAATCTAAAAGGGTTGACAATCTATCATTTTTGCCCTATCATTACTTTTGATATTTTGCGAAAGGAAAATAGATGAAATGACTGATAAATTTTATTACGAAATCTCACCTAAGATAGCTTACCAAGCTACCCGTCCATATTCTGTCTCTCCACTCAGGCGGGAGAGGTGCTAACTCCTTACCTCTCTCCATTTCAAAGCCAAATTTCATATAAACCGAACATAAGAAACCAAAAATCAAGAGGTGATTAAGTTGGGAAGGAGATCAATACCAATTTGGATATATCAAGCGATTTAAACTCGCAAACAGGCAAAAAAATAAAGAAGGTACTGCTTCTATATTCAGGGGGCTTGGATACCTCCTGTTTGCTTAAGTGGATACAAGAAAAATACAGCGCTAAAGTCTACACCCTCACATTAGATGTCGGTCAAAGGAAAGCTCACTTAAAGGAAACCAAAGAAAAAGCTCTTAAATTGGGGGCAACAAAAGCCATAGTTCAAGATATAAAAAAAGAATTTGCAAATGAGTACATATCCACTTGCCTAAAGGCTAATGGACTCTACCAAGGCCAATATCCACTATCAACCGCCATTGCCCGACCCTTAAAAAGCAAGGTAGCGGTGGAGATCGCCCGCCGGGAAGGTGTAGATGCCATAGCTCACGGAAGCACTGGAAAAGGTAACGATCAAGTTAGATTCGAAGTCTCCATAGCTGCCCTGGATGGATCAATAAAAGTGCTGGCTCCAGTCAGAGAATGGGGAATGAGTCGGGATCAAGAGATTACTTACGCCAAAAATAATCAAATCCCCATACCGGTGGATGCAAATTCCCCCTACTCCATAGATGAAAATTTATGGGGGCGAAGCATTGAATGTGGGGTACTAGAGTATCCGGACCGAGAACCGCCGGATGACATCTACCAGATAGCTACTCCCATCCCTGATACCCCAAATGAGCCGGAGTACGTAAAAATAGGCTTTGACCAAGGAATACCCACATCCCTTAACCATCAACCCCTTGACCTAGTAGAATTAATCCAAATCTTGAACCAAACAGCGGGAAAGCACGGAGTAGGTATGATCGATATGGTAGAAGATCGAGTGGTGGGTCTTAAATCCAGAGAGATATATGAATGCCCGGCAGCCGTTGTTTTAATCAAAGCTCATCAGGACCTGGAGAAGTTCTGCTGCACCATTCACGAAAATAGCTTCAAACCTCTGGTAGATCAACGATGGGCAGAGATGGCCTACAAAGGCCTGATGTTCGATCCCTTAATGAACGATCTTCAAGCCTACATTGACCAAGTCAACCAAAAGGTAAACGGTGAAGTAACCGTAAAGTTATTCAAAGGAAGTGCCACTGTAGTGGGGCGATGTTCAGCAAACGGGCTGTACCAACATAAACTTGCCACTTACGATGAAGGGGACACCTTCAATCAGTCCTCATCAAAAGGATTCATCGACATTTGGGGACTTCCCACTAGAGTTGCCCACCGCTTAAAACAAGCTAAGGTTCCTACAGGGGCCGCTACCAATGAAAGTGTGGAAGATTGAAGATAGAGAAAAGTTCCAAGATATCGAGCAGTTAGTGGAAACCTTCACTGCAAAGGAGGACATAGTTTGTGATAAAAAGCTTATTCCTTACGATATCTTAGGTTCCATTGCCCATGTGCTGGGGCTTAAGAGTATAGGAATCATTTGTGAAGAGGAAGCGGATAAGCTTAAAAACACCCTGATAAACCTCTTGGACACAGAAATCGAGCTCACCCCGGAGGATGAGGACGTACATTCCAAAGTGGAGAACCTTTTGATCCAAAGATTGGGAAAATTGGGGGAGAAAATACATACCGGAAGATCAAGAAACGATCAAATCCTACTAGATACAAGATTATATATCAAGGACAATCTTTTTACCATTACCGATAAGCTACTGGAACTTGCTCAGAGCCTGCTTGAGTTAGCCTCACAAAACGAAAAAGTCCCTATGCCCGGCTACAGCCATTTAAGAAAAGCCATGCCTTCTTCGGTAGGGCTTTGGGCAAGCTCTTTTGTTGAATCCATAATAGATGATACAATAGTCTTGGAAACCGCTTTTTTACTCTGTGATCAATCTCCACTGGGTGCAGGTGCAGGTTACGGGGTGCCTCTCAATTTAAACCGGGCCATGACCGCTGATCTTCTAGGGTTTAACCGAGTGCAAAACAACTCACTTTATGTGATGAACAGCCGGGGGAAATTCGAGTTTATCGTGCTAGCCTGTTTAGGAAATATCAATCTTGATCTAAGCAGGCTAAGCACAGATTTAATCCTCTTTAGCAATGAGGATTTCGGCTTCTTTACGCTCCCGGATGAATTCACCACCGGGTCCTCTATAATGCCTCAAAAAAACAATCCGGACATACTAGAGCTAATCAGAGGAAAAAGCTCCCGGCTACTGGGAAATATATGTTCAGTTTATTCGCTCTTGCCTGCCCTTACCTCGGGTTACCACCGCGATTTGCAGGAGGTAAAAGGACCGCTGATGAAAAGCTTTGAAACTACTAACAGTTCTATAAATATCCTCTCATCATTGATTCAGCGGCTGGAAGTTAATCAAAACCGACTAAAAGCAGGTTTCAATAGACAGATGATGGCTACAGATAGGGTTTACGGGCGGGTAAAAAAGGGGGAATCTTTCAGAAGCGCTTACCAACAAGTGAAAAAAAATCTACAGTGTAGGAGCAAAAGAGTCCCCACAAGTGAGGAGATTGATGATGCCCTCCAGGCTAGAAAACATCCGGGCGGTCCGGGCAACTTGGGATTGGATAATTTGGGGCAAAAACTCGAGAAAAGCCAATCAGAGTGGAACAAAAAAGAGAAAGATTTTCACCAAAAATTGGACCGGTTAATTACAACCGCTGATGGTTGAACTTTTAATCTGAGTATTTTATAATCACTGAAATAAATTTTTAGAGGTGAGAGATAATCTTGGGAAGGTAAATCGATCTGCAGAAAGCAGCATAAAGAAAGACTATCAAACGTTCCAGCTGGGAAACCGATGGAGTAGTGGTCGGGTCCCGGCTTTTATTTTATGAGGAGCCTAAATCTAAGTTGAGGAGAGGGAGTAACCATGTGTAGCTGTGCAATTCTGGCCTTAGAAGACGGTACAATTTTGAAAGGTGTAGGGCTGGGAAAGGAGGGGGAATCTTGGGGAGAGCTGGTATTTACCACTTCTTATACCGGTTACGTAGAGGCTTTGAGCGATCCCTCCTACAATGGGCAAGTCCTTATGTTTGCCTACCCACTCATTGGTAACTACGGGGTTTGTAGGGAAAATATGCAATCTGATTCAATAAAAGCCGAAGGGATAGTGGTGAGAGAGGCCTGCCCAAACCCAACTCATAGAGATTCTACTGAAACCATTGATCAATTTTTAAAGGATGAAGGAACCCGGGGTATAAGTGGAATCGATACTCGAATGCTTACCATAAAATTAAGAAAGGAGGGTACGGTTAAATCGGCGATTTTGGTGGGCCAAGACGACGAAGAAAAAGCCTTAAAAGTAGCTAGAGAACAACCTCACATAACGGAACTGGACTTGGTATCCGAAGTTACCTGCCCGGAAAAATATAAAATAAGCGGTCCAGGACCTACAGTGGCAGTCATAGATACGGGAGTAAAGAAAAATATCCTAAATAACCTTATCAGCAGGGGATTTGAATTAATAGTCCTACCCGCCGATACCCCGCCGGAAGAGATAAAAGAATACCAGCCGGAGGCAATATTTTTAACCAATGGTCCGGGAGATCCTCTCCAGGCAAAATGGGCCATCAAAATAGTGCAAGAATTTGCAGCTAAACTTCCCATATTTGGAATTTGTTTTGGGACCCAGCTTATCGCACTGGCCCTAGGGGGAGAGACCTACAAACTTAAATTTGGACACCGGGGAGCTAACCAACCAGTAAAGGATCTAGAAACCGGTAAAGTTTACATAACCCCGCAGAATCACGGATTTGCCGTAAAGAAAAAAACCCTTACCAATACCGGACTTAAGGTTACCCAAATCAACGCAAATGACGGTACCGTAGAGGCAATCGAGCATACTCATTACAATATATTTGCCGTTCAGTACCATCCGGAAAACCGCCCCGGCCCACAAGATACGGAAAATACATTCTTCGATAAGGTCAAGAAGGCGGTTGAGGTGTAAAATGCCGAAACGAAAAGATTTAAAGAAAGTTCTTATGATTGGATCTGGGCCTATTCAGATCGGACAGGCAGCGGAGTTTGATTATTCCGGTTCTCAAGGCTCGCGGGCTTTCAGAGAAGAAGGAGTAAAAGTGGTTTTGGTTAATTCCAATCCCGCTACTATCATGACCGATCCAGAGATGGCCGATTCGGTATATATCGAGCCCCTAACCACAAACTTTGTAGCCAAAATAATCGAAATAGAAAGACCGGATGGAGTCGCCGCAGGCCTGGGAGGACAGACCGCATTAAATTTGACTGCGGAGCTTTCAGAATTGGGAGTACTAGATTACTTTGACGTAGAAGTCCTAGGAACCCCTATACAGACTATTTACGACAGCGAAGACAGAGATAGGTTTAAAAAAACCATGGAAAGAATAGGGGAGAAGGTCCCCCGAAGTCGGGCAGTAAACAACTTAGAAGACGCAAAAGAAACCGCAAAAGAACTTGGACTTCCGGCAATCATCCGTCCTGCATATACGCTGGGTGGTTCCGGAGGTGGAGTAGCAAAAACTTACCAGGAGCTGGAAAGAATTGCCGAGAGGGGACTCAAACTTTCCCGAATCAATCAGATTCTAGTCGAAGAGAGCATCCTGGGATGGAAAGAGTACGAATACGAAGTAATGCGGGATGGAAACGATACCTGCATAACAGTGGTAAATATGGAAAACTTCGACCCCATGGGAATTCATACCGGTGAGTCTATAGTAATCGCTCCCTCTCAAACCCTATCCGACCGCGACCATCAACGCCTGAGATCAGCAAGCTTAAATATAATCCGCTCCTTAGGGGTGGAAGGGGGATGCAACATCCAGTTTGCCGTTAACTCTGAGACCGGCCAGTACAAAGTGGTAGAAGTAAATCCTCGGGTATCCAGATCTTCGGCGCTGGCTTCCAAAGCCACCGGATACCCTATAGCTAGAGTGGCCGCTAAGATTGCATTGGGTATGAACCTGGATGAGATACCTAACGATGTGACCAAGAAAACCCCCGCTTCCTTTGAGCCAGCGGTTGATTACACGGTGGTCAAGATACCTAGATGGCCTTTTAATAAATTCAGAACCGTGGACAAGAGACTTACCACTCAGATGAAGTCAACCGGCGAAGTAATGGCCATTGGCAGAACCATAGAGGAAGCAATTAGTAAAGCCGTCCGTTCACTGGACATTGGCGAAGTGGGGTTCAACCCCATAAGGAGAAAAGAGTTTAAAAGCGAAGAGGAAATAAGAGATTGTCTCCTAAATCCCACCGAAATGAGACTGTTTGCCATATATGACGGGTTAAAGAGAGGATTTAGTATCCAGGAAATTGCGAAACTTACCCATATCGATCCCTTCTTCTTACAAAAGATTAAAAATATTTTGAACATGGAGGAGAAGATTAAATCGGACTGGAGATCTAACTTAAGGGAAGCAAAAAGGTGCGGGTTCACTGATCAACAAATCGCTAAAATCTCTCATGTGGATATCGAAGAGGTAACCAAAGAAAGGAGAAAGCGAGTAAAAACAACTTATAAGATGGTTGATACCTGCGCGGCGGAGTTTAAGGCCGAAACCCCTTACTATTACTCCGCCTTTGAAGATGAATCTGAAACTGAAATCTCACCCCATGCCCCCACCTCGAACGAATCCGACAGACAAAAGGTGCTCATCCTGGGAGCGGGCCCTATACGAATAGGCCAGGGAATAGAGTTTGATTATGCCTGTGTACATGCAGTAGCCGCCCTAAGAGAAGAAGGTATAGAAAGTTTAATAATCAACAACAATCCGGAAACCGTTTCCACCGATTATGATACCTCGGACAAGCTGTTTTTCGATCCACTTACCTTAGAAGACGTAACGGGAGTAATTGAGACAGAGGAGCCGGATGGGGTAATGGTCCAGTTTGGTGGACAGACCTCAGTAAATCTGGCCATACCTCTGCAGAAGGAATTAATCAAGAGAGACACCAAGACCCGGATTTTCGGTACAAGCCCAGCAAGCATGGATATAGCTGAAGATAGAGACCGATTCAGCCAGCTTTTACGTAAACTGGATATACCGCAGCCGGAAAGCGGGATAGCATCATCAAAAGAGGAAGCCTGCAAGTTAGGAGAGCAAATTGGCTATCCGCTCTTGGTGCGGCCCTCCTACGTATTGGGCGGCAGGGCCATGGAGATAGTATACAGTGAAGAAGAGCTGGACGAATATATGGAAGAGGCAGTCAGAGCAAGCCCCGATCATCCTATACTTATAGATCAATTCCTACAGGGGGGAGTGGAAATTGATGTGGACGCAGTCAGTGACGGGGAAAGAATACTCATCGGCGGGATAATGGAGCATATAGAGGAGGCAGGTATACACTCGGGTGACTCAGCCTGCGTCATCCCCCCGCAATCAATATCTAATCAAATTGAGGAGATCGTCGAGGATTACGTGGAAAGAATATCCTCTAGCTTAAACGTGGTAGGGCTAATTAACATCCAGATGGCGGTAAAAGATGAGAAAGTATATGTTTTGGAGGCAAATCCCCGCTCCAGCCGAACCATACCTTATGTAAGCAAAGCGGTAGGTATACCACTGGCCAAACTAGCTGCTAAAGTAATGGTGGGAAAATCCCTAAAAGAGTTAGGATATACAAAAAGACCCCAACTTGACCATGTGGCGGTAAAAGAAGTTGTACTTCCTTTTGACAAACTGCCCGGCGTGGACCCGCTACTCAGCCCCGAAATGAAGTCCACAGGGGAGGTGATGGGCATCGATTACAAATTTGGGCGGGCGTTTTACAAAGCTGAAATAGCAGCAGCCAACGAGCTTCCAACTGAGGGCCAGGTTTTTTTATCGGTAAGAGACGAAGATAAGCCGAAGATAACTGAGGTCGCCCAGAAGTTAGCCGAATTAGGACTGGATTTAATCGCTACTAAGGGTACTGCAAAGTATCTTAAAAAACGCGGTCTTAAGGTGAAGTCAGTTAATAAGGTAAGCGAAGGCTCGCCAAACATCGTGGACAAAATTCGAGAGGGTAAGATAGACCTTATAATAAATACCCCTACAGCCGGAAAGCGCCCCACCCGGGATGGATACTTAATAAGAAGGGCTGCTGTAGATTTAAAACTTTCCTACATCACCAACATAAACGCTGCTAAAGCAGTAGTGAAAGCTTTAGAGGATGTAAGAAGAGGGGAGATGACAGTTAAATCGATTAATCTATATCAACAGGAGATTAATGGTGATAAAAAGCTAAAGGAAAGTAGGCTGCTTAAGCAAGAGGTAACCAAAAAAATCACCTAGGGGTAAAGCAGGAAGAAAACCAGCTATCTTAATTGATCCATCCTTAGAAACCTTTTCAGTTCATATTTCATCTTTATCTTTATACATCCTGAGATCGGCTTCTTTCAAAACTTCCTCTATATCCCTGTCCTCGTCCGGGGACAGATAAGAAGCCCCCATGGATAAGGTCAGTGGGAAATTAATAAGATCATTTTCCCGGTTCCATTTCTCAACCTCATCCCTTATTCTATCCTCGACTTGTATAACTTCGCCATTGGTTTCGGGTAAGATAATCAAAAACTCATCCCCCCCGTAGCGGACCGCGGTGTCCGCCTCCCGTATGTTTTCAGTCAACAAATTAGCCATCTCACATAATATCCTGTCACCCATTAGGTGAGAATAGCGGTCATTTACCTCTTTAAAATCGTCAATATCTATCATCAAAAAGCTCAAGGGATGACCGTATCTTTTGGCCCGCTCTACTTCTTGCCGGATAGACTGATTAAAATAGCGGCGGTTATACAAGTTAGTCAATGGATCACGGATGGCTTGCTGGCGAAGTTCCTCCTCCAACCTAACTCTTTTGATCTCCTCCCGTAAATGTGCAGCCAAAATCTCGGTCAGCTCCACATCTTCCCTGGTGAAATTTCCCGTTTGGGTGGAGACTACTTGTAATACACCCAAATCCCCGATGGGCACACTGATAAAAGACCTGAAATCACTTCTGACCGGTTTACCTTCCTCCAGTTCTCTTACGTCATCCCCCCACATAGTTTCTCCTCGCTGGATAGTTTTTCCAGCTATGGCTTCTCCCACTCTATGCGGCTTAGTATCCTCCAAGGAAAGCCCTTTTGAAACAGCCTGGGGAATAAGCATATCTCCTTTCCTTAAATCGAGAGCACAGAGGTAAAAATCAAGTATATTCTCCGCTACCTCCACTGCGGTTTGACAGATCTCCTCCTCTGTACTGCACATTTGCAATTGGTCCACTGCGTCATGTAACTCTCTAAGTTTTGATCTAGATTCATTTATCTTCTCCATACGCCTCAAGCCAGTCAAGGCCACCGCCATCTCCGAGGCCAGAATCTCCAACAAGCTGCGGCCATTGATGGAAATACCGTCCGGTTCATCATTTTCTACATCTAATACACCGTACTTTTTATCCCCCATGCTGATGGGCACCGCGTACTCACTGCCTGGGGATCGGATCCCTCGTACATATCTGGGATCCTGGGTTGTATCGGGAACGTAGATGGGCTCACCTTTATTGAAACAGGCAACGGTTATTCCTTTGCCATCAAGCGGGAAGCTCTTACCCTGATGCCCAAAGAGAGAATCCCCTCCAACTTTTGCATATTCCAACCGATCATCTTTAAACTCCAAAATGAAAGTGGCCTTATATCCCAGAAGTTGTTGAGTACAATCTATCACTAAATCATAAACTTGATCCTTATCTTCAGCCAATTTCATTTGACGGGAGATTTCCCCTATGGCTTCAAGGTTTCTTTCGGCCTTCTTGCGCTC
>CAYUCE010000041.1:11715-16257 GCA_964443275.1 uncultured Thermotogae bacterium
GTTGGGGAGCGATTCACCGCTTCCTCACGGCTGAAACCAAATAGCTCACTGAAGGCCGGATTAACATAAGTGATTTTTCCCTCATTATTTACTAAGGCCACCGGGTCCATCATATTCTCGATTACTTCCTGGGCCATTTTAGCTTTATTTGGAGTTGCTTCTGGTTGACTACTTTTTTTCATTTTACCCCCTTGTAATACTTTATCTGCTCCCTATTAACATTTTGTCATTAATCCACCTTAAATTCAAATCCCTTCTCTTCAAAGAGTGTAAGGCAGAAATCCACCGCCTATTTATACATTCAATATTTTACTAGTCGGCTCTACAAAATTCGCTATTTATAACTTCTTGCATGTACCAAGTAAATGTTGATATATTGGGGAAAAGTCTAAGTCCGAGGAAGTCCGAAAATGTCCAAAACTACTCCCATGATGAAACAATACCTACAGATAAAAGATGAATATCCAGACGAGATATTATTTTTCCATTTGGGGGATTTTTACGAGACTTTCTTCGAAGACGCAAAGCTTTGCTCAAGAGAATTGAATATAGCCTTGACCTCTCGTAATGATGCTCCTATGGCCGGAGTTCCCATTAAAAAGGCTCAAACCTATATCAACAGATTACTAAAGAAAGGATACAAAGTAGCTATTTGCGAACAGGTTGAAGATCCCAAACAGGCAAACGGATTGGTAAAAAGAAAAGTGATAAAAGTAATTACCCCGGGGACGGTCACCGAAGAAGAAGTATTGGAAAAGGGACTTAATAACTACTTAGCTTCAATATTCATGAAAAAAGAAGGACTGGGACTGGCTTTGGTAGATCTTCCCACCGGTGAGTTTAAAACCACTGAGATAAACGAAGAAAAAGAAGTGAGAACAGAATTAGCCAAGCTCCAACCGGCGGAGATAATCTTATCATTTGATCAAAGAGAGATAATAAAAAGGTCACTGGAAAGTGTCGATAAAAGAGTAGCTTTGACTCCGGTTGAAGATTCCTATTTTCAGACAAAATATCTCCGGGATCATTTCGCCCTAGGCTCGGTTAAAGGGTTGGGATTAGGGGAATTAGCAGCCAAAAGCGCCGGGGCACTAATCAAATACCTCCAGGATACCCAAAAATCCACCCTCACTCATATCGAAATCCCTTCCTCTTACTCAGTCTTTGACTATATGCAGATCGATCCCTTTACCCAAAGAAATTTAGAGCTGGTACAAGAACTTCGAGGGAGTGGCGGAAAAAACCTCCTAGCCACATTAGATAAAACAAAGACGGGCATGGGCAAGAGGTTACTTCGAAACTGGCTCCTAAATCCTTTGATAGACAAAGAAAAAATTGAGGGGAGATCGGCCCTGGTAGAAATTTTTTTTGCCCAGAGCATAGTAAGAAAAGAATTGCGTAAAGATCTTGATAGGATTTACGATATAGAAAGACTGGCCGGTAAATTGGGGTCAAAAAGCGCCAATCCGCGCGATCTTATTTCACTAAAAAATTCACTACAAAACCTCCCAAAACTAATAAATACCTTATCAGAACTCGAGGGTGAAGAAAAAATCAAGGAGATCATCTCCTCTATTAAAGAACTATCCCTAGATGATTTAAGAGACCTCCTTAAAAGGGCAATTGTCAACGAGCCTCCCACCACCATCAAAGAAGGTGGAATAATAAAGGAAGGCTACGGCGAAAACCTGGACGAGTTAAAAGCAGAAGAAGAAAAATACAAAGAGAAAATCCTGACCTTAGAAAGTAGGGAAAGGGGAAAAACTGGAATCGAATCCCTGAAAGTAGGATTCAATAACGTTTTCGGTTATTACCTTGAGGTCACCAAGACAAATATGGACAAAGTACCGCCCAACTACCATCGAAAACAGACCTTAAGTAACTGCGAGCGGTATATAATTCCGGAGTTAAAAAAATATGAAGACAAGATACTGGCCGCGCAAGAGAAATCACAGAAGCTAGAATACGAAATATTTTGCCAACTGCGCGACAAGGTGGCAGAGAGGGTCACAGATATTCAAAAGCTAGCTGAAAAAATCGCTTTACTGGATGTATTTGCCACCTTAGCCAAAGTAGCTCAAGAAAATGACTACTGCCGCCCCCAATTTGTGAAAAAACAAGAAATCAATATCCAAAAAGGCCGCCATCCGGTAGTGGAAAAGCAAGTGGAATTTGTCACCAACAACTTGCAAATGGGCACTGAGGGCAAGCTGGTCATTTTAACCGGTCCTAATATGAGTGGAAAATCAGTTTACCTCCGTCAAGTGGCTTTAATAGCCTTGATGGCTCAAATGGGATCCTTCGTACCCGCTCAATCTGCTAGGTTGCCGATAATGGATAGAATCTTTACCCGAGTGGGAGCTACCGATATGCTGGCCGAGGGTTATTCCACGTTTATGATGGAGATGTTGGAAACTGCCACCATCTTAAATAGCGCTACCGCCCGCAGTTTAGTCATTTTAGACGAAATGGGGCGGGGGACCAGTACCTTTGACGGGGTATCTATCGCTTGGGCAGTGGCCAAATACCTGACCACCAAAGTAGGAGCAAAGACCTTATTTGCCACTCACTATCATGAACTCACCAAACTAGAAGATAATATTAAAGGAGTAAAGAACTTAAATGTCCGGGTAAAGGAATATGGGGACGAAGTGATCTTTTTACATAAAGTAGCAGAAGGAAAGGCACAAGGAAGCTACGGAGTGCATGTAGCCAAGCTGGCCGGCCTACCCGACCAAGTAATTAAAGAATCAGAACAGATTCTAACCCAAATTCTAAAAAGCGATCCCTTACAAGCCATGGAAAGTGAAAAATCAAAAGCCCCCCGGCCTTTCCAGCAAATGGCCTTATTTAACAACCAAGATCATCCCGTAATTAAGGAAATAAGGGAAATAGACCCAAATTCGCTTACTCCGCTTGAGGCCCTAAAACTACTAGCAGAATTTAAAGAAAAGCTTTAAACTTTTACCCACTTGTTATCAGCTCGGCCAACTTCAGATCGAAGGGAGAGGTTATCTTGATATTTTCTTCTTCACCGGGAATAAGAAGAGCCTTAACTTTACCCATCTGATAAACCAGGCCTGCCTCGTCAGTAAAGTATTTACCTTCTTGGATTGCCCTTTCCAAAGCATCCAGCAGAATTTTCCTCCTAAAACACTGGGGGGTCTGCATTCTAAAAAGCCTTTTTCTATCCAGTGTCTCTCCCACTAAACCATGGCTGGATTTTTCTCTAATGGTATCCTTAATAGGTAAGCCGGGCACCGCCCCACCGTACTCAGCGGCAGCCCTGATCAGTTCTCTGACCAGCTTTTCGGAAAAAAATGGGCGAGCGCCATCGTGTACGAGAACTAAATCCGACTCTTCATCCGTTGCCTTTATACCCTGATAGCAGGAGTCTTGCCGTTTTTGGCCCCCATATACTTGTTTTATAGGCTTATCAAAATCATATAGAGCCAAAACTTCTTGATAACGATGTAAATCATTTTCATTGATAACTACTATTATTTCCCTAATTAGAGGGCTTTGAGCAAACTTCTCCAGAGAATAAATCAGGATAGGTTTTTGATCGATTCTTAGGTAAGGCTTGTTTACTTTCCCTCCCATCCGCTCTCCCTTACCGGCAGCAAGTATTATAGCTGATATCATGCGGTCCATCGCTTCATAAAAAGTTTACCCAAATTTTCCGGTTATGTAGTCCTCAACCCTCTTACTGGCCGGGTTTTCAAATATTTCCTCGGTTTTACCTACTTCCACTAGCTCCCCTCCGGTTAAAAATACGCAAGTTATATCACTTACCCGGCCAGCTTGCTGCATATTGTGAGTGACTATAATCACCGTGTATTCGCTTTTTAGTTCATCAATTAGGTCTTCGATTTTGGCAGTGGCTATAGGGTCCAAAGCAGAACATGGCTCATCCATCAGCAAAACTTCCGGATTAATGGCTAAAGCTCTAGCTATGCAAAGTCTCTGCTGCTGTCCACCAGATAGCTCTAACCCGCTCGTATTTAGCTTATCTTTTACCTCTTCCCAAAGTGCCGCTCTCTTTAAAGCCTCATGAACTTGTCTTTCCAAGTTAGAGTTCATCCGATTAATTCTTAATCCATAAGCCACGTTTTCAAATATCGATTTTGGGAAGGGATTGGGTTTTTGAAAGACCATCCCTATCTGTTTTCGTAAGTCGTATACATCCATATCTTTAGCCAATATATCCTTACCCCTAAAGAGAGCCTTACCTTCCACCCTTGATTCGGGGATGGTTTCATACATTCTGTTAAGTGTCTTTAGAAAAGTGCTTTTCCCACAGCCGGAAGGACCGATTATTGCAGTAACTTGATGGGTGGGAACGGATAAGGAAATATCCTTCAAAGCTTGATGATTGCCATACCAAAAATTTAAATTTTCTACCTCAATTATATTCTCAAGTTCCATTACCAGCTTCTCCTCCGGCGAACCCTATATCTTAGTAATATGGCGAAAAGATCAATGAAAAGAACCAGTCCTAAAAGTACAAGTGCCGTCCCATACTGAATATGGCGGGTTTGT
>CAYUCE010000042.1:0-11050 GCA_964443275.1 uncultured Thermotogae bacterium
AAGTCCGAAATGTTAAGTGAGAAAACTTTGGCACTTCAGATATCTAAGTAGTTACCAAATGTGGTAATTACTACCCCCACCGCTTCTGGAAAGACCTTGGCTTTTAACCTGCCTATTCTGGAGAGACTTAAAGATACCCAAGCTACCGCTCTTTATATTTATCCTTTAAAAGCACTGGCTAATGATCAACTGGAAAAATTAAAAAAGCTGTGTGAACAGACGGAAATAGATTTAATTCCCAGTACATACGATGGAGATACCCCTACGCATAGAAGACCGATGATTAGGAAAGCCGCTCGAATTATATTGACCAATCCTTACGCACTGCACCAATACCTTCCCTGGCATCAGAAATGGAGTAAATTTTTTTCCCGGTTAGAGTATGTGGTTTTGGATGAAGCTCACCGCTACCGTGGGGTATTTGGCTCAAACGTGGCCATGCTGATTAGAAGATTAAGACGTATTTTGGAAAATTACAGTTCAGATCCCCAATTTATCCTCTCTTCAGCCACCATAGCCAACCCAGAAGAATTTTCGAAAAAGCTAGTTGGTAAGGACTTTGAAATTGTGAGCCGAGACGGATCAAAGCAGGGCAAAAAATGGTTCACATTTTGGAATCCAATAAACTATCCTGACAAATCCGTACACCGACAGGCAGCGGAGCTTTTTTCCATTTTTATAAACTCCGGATTCCAAACCCTGATGTTTACTATTTCCCGGAAATTGAGTGAGCTTACTGCCCGGTGGGCAAGTAAGCTCACCCACAAAAAGGTCACCTCTTATAGAGCCGGTTATCTGCCGGAAGAAAGGCGCCAAATAGAGGATGCCTTACGAACCGGCCAGTTAGATGGAGTTGCCTCCACCAACGCCTTAGAGCTGGGGGTGGATATCGGAGGTTTGGACTCAGTGATCATATCTGGCTATCCCGGTTCAATAATTTCCACCTGGCAGCAGGCGGGAAGGGCCGGCAGAGGGTCTAAGGATTCCGTAGTCACATTGGTAGGATTTGAAAATCCGTTAGATCAATACTTTATGAAACATCCAGCCAATTTTTTTGGCAGACCACATGAGCATGCAATAATTGACCTTCAAAACCCTCACATAACGGCTGGACACCTGTTGTGTGCGGGTGCAGAGCTACCTATAAAAGAAGAAGACGGTAAATATTTTGAGGATCTTTTCTCCATGCTTTCCGCATTGGAAGAGAAAGGGTTGATACAAAAGACCCCCATGGGATGGGTATACACCGGAACCGGCAGAGCTGTAGATACAGTATCCATAAATGATATATCGGGGGAGGTAATTAGCATAATCCACGGGGAAGATTTGATTGAAACAATTTCCAAAAGTCGGGCACTCGAAGAAGCACACCCCGGAGCAGTACTGCTCCATCGGGGAGAGACATACCTGGTTCAAGAGCTTGATTTACAGAAAAAGCAAGCACAGGTAGTCAAGGAAGATGTAAATTACTATACGCAAGCCCTGAAACGATCAAATACAAAGATTATAAGCGTGGAGAAAAAACAGGCCTGTGGAAATTTAAACCTTTTCTTTGGCTCCCTTCATGTTAAAGAGCGAATCCTAGCTTACAAGATTATGCGCTACGGTAGAGTCGAGCAGACCCACAATCTTGATCTCTCCCCGGTAGAATTCGATACACAAGGTATGTGGTTTACCCTGCCCCCCAGCCTTAAAGAAAAAATTGGGGAAACCAGTTGGCAAGGGGGATTGCACGGGGCAGAGCATGCCTTGATCGCCATGTCTCCATTTTACGCAATGTGTGATCGCTGGGATATCGGGGGTTTTTCTAACCCCCATGAACCATCTACCGGAAAACCTACTATATTTATTTACGATGGGTTTGAAGGAGGGATCGGGATAGCGGAAAAACTTTATGCCTTATTTGGCAAATTGGTCAAAACTACCGCGGAATTGGTGAGGGACTGCGACTGTGATGAAGGCTGTCCCTCTTGCATCTATTCCCCCAAGTGTGGATCGGGAAACGAACCACTGGACAAAGAGGCCACGAACCATATTTTAACCTATATGCTAGGTGAGATTAACACTTAAACCAACCCCACTCAGCAAAAATAATATGAGTCAATATTGTGGATGTAATGGTCACTCCTAACAAAAGAACGCCAGCGAAAATCACGGTTGACTAGGTATTGTGCATATGATATAATAATACGCAATTGAAAACTAATATCAATATCGAGGTGATTTAAATGCCGGGCGGATACAGACACCGAAATATGTATTACGCTACAGGACTTCCAGGTTGGATGCGGTTTGGCTACTCACCTGGATGGGGCGGTATACCTCCAGGCGCACAGTATTTAATGCAGTCCGGACAACTACCTCAGTTTCAATCCTGGATGACGAGCCAAGCTCCTTACTTCCAAGGGCAGATGCCTACAATGCCCCCTACAGGTCAGCTCCCTATGGGGCAATTTCCGATGATGGGCACACCCCAGGCAGGGGGAACTGGAGAACTACAGATGCTTGAAAATCAGGCCAAGGCTCTGGAAGGTCAGCTTGAGCAAATCAGAAAAAGAATAGAGGAACTGGAAAGCTAGTAAATTATAAACTTTAGATGAAGTCAGAGGTGATTTAATGAAGGTTGCAGTTGCCACTCAACAAGGTGGGTTAAATGATCAAGTTTCTCCCATGGTTGGCCGTGCTCCTACCTTTACACTAGTAGAAATAGAAGACGATGCGATTAAAAATAGCTCCGTAATGCAGAATAGATTCGCTCAAAGTGGATCCGGAGCTGGTATTCAAGCAGCCCAGATGCTGGTAAATGAGGGAATCAAGGCCATCTTGGGAGGAAACTTTGGTCCCAATCTAGCCGGTATTTTCAGCCAAGCTGGTGTTCAGATGTATCAGGTACAGGGCGAGACAGTAAAGAATGCGGTTAAGAAATATCTGGGAGGCGAGCTGTCCAAAGCTCCAGGCGCTACCGGCCCGGCGCATGGAGGGATGGGAATGGCTCCCGGCGGTGGTATGGGAAGAGGCATGGGTATGGGAGGCGGCATGGGCGGTGGACGAGGAATGCGAATGAGACAAACCATGCCCCAAGGTGGAATGACCCCGCCTACTCAACCTCCACAGAGACCATCCACTGGGGCTCAACCCCCTAACCCAAGCGGAGCTCAGATGCCCAAGGAACAGGAATTACGCTGGTTAAGTGAACAAGCTCAAGCCTTAGAACAACAGTTAAATCAGATTAAGGAGAGGATTGAAAAGCTCAAGGAATAGCGTACTTTCATCAAAAGAACCAAGAAAGTTAGAGAATAAAAGCTATTTAAGTATAAAACCTTAAAAGAGGTGTTGATAAATTGCGCGTATGTGTACCCAGCTCTGGATCAGGGGGATTAGATGACTATTTGGGCGATCATTTCGGAAGGGTACCTACCTACACCATAGTGAATACTGACACTGGTGAGGTAGAGGTAATTTCAAACCAAAGTGAACACATGGGTGGATCAGGTCTTCCCGCCGACCTTTTAGCGCAGGAAGGGGTGGATACTCTAATCTGTGCTGGATTGGGTAGGAGAGCTATTAATTTATTTAATCAACACGGAATTACAGTATATGTAGGTGCATCTGGCACGGTGAAAGAAGCTATAGAAGAGTGGAGAGGTGATCGGCTCTCTGAAGCTTCTGAATCGGATGCTTGCCGACGCCATGAATTCGGGAAACATAAACACTAGTACGAAAAGCTTTCACTAAGGGTGATGTAAGTTCGGAAGTTATTGAGCCGACTGCCAGCTATTTAACCTTATTTTTCACCCCCTCAGGTATTATGATTATCCTTCTTGAATATCTTCTAATGGTAACTTTTATCCCATAAACAGATTCTATGTTTTCGGAAGTTAAAACATCCACCCCGCCAGCAGCGTAAACTTCTCCTTTATTTAAAATCACTATCTTATCACTGTAGCGGGCAGCAAGGTTCAAATCGTGGATGGCTACTAGGCATGAGATCTCATTGTCTAGGACCTGTTTTCTTACTAAATCTAAGACTCCCAGTTGATATTTTAAATCCAGGTTGTTGGTAGGCTCGTCAAGAAGAAGGACCTCCGGCTCCTGAGCCAGGGCCCTGGCTATCATAACCTTTTGTCTTTGCCCTCCGCTTATCTTCCCTACCTCCCTCATGGCAAGCTGATCCAATCCTAACAAACCAATGATATTGGATACTTTACCTAGATCTTCAGAACTTGGCTTCCAGCCCCCGTGAGGTCTTCTTCCCATCAAAATCATATCAAAAACCGTGATAGGAAAGTTCTCACCTTCTGTTTGGGGGAGGTATCCTATCTTTCTGGCTATCTCTTTCCTGCTTAAGGTGGATATTTCCTCATCTTTTATTAGGACGCTTCCTATTTGGGGTTTCAAAATACTGTCAATGCACTTAAGAAGGGTGGTCTTCCCGGAAGCATTGGGGCCGATAATTGCTAATATTTCTCCCCTCTTCACCATCAGATTCACTTTTTTTAGCGCACTTACACTGTTATAGCTAAACCCCAATCCCTTGATTTCCAGCCTCACCAATATTCCCTCCCTTTTATCACCAAATAGATAAACAGAGGAGCACCCAAAAAGGATGTCAAGATCCCTACAGGCAGTACTGTAGGAGCAATGAGGGTTCTCGCCCCAGCATCTGAAACCAAAAGCAATATTCCCCCAAAAACACACGAAGTGGGGATTAGGAATCTCTCATTTCCCCCTATAAGTCTTCGAACAATATGGGGGACCACCAGGCCGACAAAGCCAATAATCCCCACCATGGATACTATTAAGGCGGTTATGAAACCGGAGATAAGCATTCCTTGAAGCCTGAGCCTTTTAACATTTACTCCCAAGCTTTCTGCTGTCTGGTCCCCGGAATCTAAGACCTCAAAGTCCCAGCTTTTGTACATAAAGTAAGCTGTGGAGGGAACCACCACCCCCAGTATTAGCCCCACGTCCCGCCAGGTGGCCCGACCCACATCGCCAAAGGTCCAAAAGACGATGGAGGCAAGCTGGGTGGTGTCTGCAAAATACTGCATTACTGTATACCCGGCTGTGAAAAGGGAACCCATGGCCACACCAGCCAAAATCATGGTTGCCGGAGTGGCTTTTTTCCATCTGGCTAGAAGAAGTATGGTAAAGATTGAAACAAGAGACCACAGGAAGGCAGATATACTAACTAGGTAAGCGTTATTTAAAATTACGGCGTCAGCACCAGTGCTTTGAGTAGATCCAGCTCCCAACACAATTATAGCAAAGGCAGCTCCAAAGGCCGCTGCATGAGATATTCCCAGTGTATAAGGGGAACCTAAAGGATTCCTTAGAACGCTTTGCAGAGCCGCCCCCGCAACCGATAACCCCACTCCGGCTGCAACGGCAGCAATAACCCGGGGAACCCTTATTCTCCACATTATGTTGTGAACAGGACCAGCCTCACTCCCCAGAAGTGCTGAGATAGCTTTAGATATAGGAATATCGGCCGCTCCGACGGTAAGAGACCATACCGCAAACAGTAGCAGAAAACTTGCGGAAATTATAAGGAAAAGACACCTGTTGCTTGCATATTTCCTATATTTGCTTAAAATCTCCCTAGTGAGTGAGGAATTTTCCTTGTAAGTGTTCATATAATTCACTCTTGCTCGCTAAATTTATTGCTCGATAAGCTCAATCTTTTTAAAACCCCCAAGCTGATCGGCCATAACCTTGTACACCGCCTTCCCTATTAATTCCCTAAAGATCTCATCTGCACTTTCCTGGGGGTTAAGGTCAGCGAACTTCTCCGGGTAAAGGACTTTGCCAATGTAGTAGGAATTAGCCAAAATAGTCCCGTAATTACGCGTATAGTAGTTATAGGGAAGAACTCCGTATATATTTTCTTCCTTCACAGCTTTAATGGTTTGGTATTTAGGCTGTTGTAAGTTCTCTATTGCTAGCTTATAACCACCTTCATCAACGAAAATAATATCTGGATTCCACTCCACCAGCTTCTCCTTACTTATCATAGCATGCTCTACACCTAACTCGCTTGCTACGTTTCTGGCCTTCACGAAGAGAAAGGGTTCATAAGCCGGCTCTGTGGAGATAACCCCATGTGATCCCCGATACCCTACTCCCCCGATATAAACCGTGGGTTTCTCCTCTGAAGGAATATTTTCGGTTCTCTCCTTAAGCTCCTGGATTTTGCTCTCTACATATTGAGTTAGCTGGTTGGCCCTTTTCTCCTTGTCCAGTACCTTACCCATGAGCCTCAGTGCTTCATAAAACGTATGCCTATGGGAGCTTAGATCTCCATATCTCACTACAATTACCGGAATACCGGTCTTTCTCTGAAGATCATCTGCTTCACCAGCGGTAGTATAGGTCCAGAAGATCACATCCGGATTTTGATAAGTTATTAATTCGGTATCCCCTCCGTGAATCGGCCCTATGGAGGGAAGCTGAGCGAGCTCCGGATGAGCTATAATATAAGGCCTACCGGTTTGATCTCTTTTCTCAAATTCCTCCACCCCCACCACTTTATCGGTGGCATTTAAGTAGGTGATCAACCTTAAGGCTCCTGCCCCGATGCCTACCACTTCATCTACTTCTTTGGGTACTTTGACCTCCCTTCCGGCCATATCCGTAATGATCGTAGTCTCTGTTTTATCCATGGCCGAAAGACCCGTAGAAAATAGCCATCCCCCTACTACGAGCATAATTATCCCTAACTTTATCAAGTTTTTGTTCACCTTAATCCTCCTTTGATTTATGATTTATCCCACTGCCGTCCAGTCGATAGAAATCTTTTCCCGCACAAGGGATACAGAGCTTGTCCTTTCCCCTTTCAACCATCCTGGAAGTCATTACAGATTCCCCACACTTAGAGCAAATAAAGCTTTCGTAGATAGGTGCGTAATTGGGTAGTTCCACCTCTACTCTCTTTATCGTAAAAACTTTTTCTAAATCGGCAGTGATCAACTGAAAAGATATTTTCCTGGACAAGTTCATTAACTCCTCCCTTTGTTCATCATCTCCTCTTCTTTCTTTGACCACTACCTCAAACAGCTCATCGTATTGGGGATACTTTTTCGCCCAAATATCTCCCTGGTGAGGCTTGAGAACCAATCTTATACCCTCCCCGCCCCTTTTGGCCAAGGTAACTGCAGTTTTCCCGTAGTCTTTGTATACCAGGGAGTTGTTACCAAAGGTGCAGCCGGTTGCATATTGTATGCCGTCAGAGAAACAGCTATTTGTCTCCACTATGGCCAACACATCTTCCATTCCCTCATGTTCAATTCCCAGCTCCCTTATAGCCTTTGCACCGGCTTTTACTCCCAAAGCTAAGTAAGGACAGTAGTGGCCGTGTAGTCTACCTGCTTCCTTAAGTAACGCCCTTAGATCTGAGTGTATTAGCTTCCAAATATTTCCTCGAGGATCCCTACAAGATTCCATCTGGAATTACCTCCTTCATGCAGGTTTGTTTGCCAACTTTTGCGTATAGATACCCCAAAGCATACTAGTAGGACACGGCTATATCCCTAGTTGATTATTAAAAGCTTTCGGTAGCACTATTTTCATATTTGTAACACTATAAAGCTATCACTTCTTTCCGGCAGATGCAAATGTGTTATCCTAAGGGAGGGAAATTACTTCTCTAAATTGATATAGGTTGGACAGATCTTCCCCTTTTGATATATTTAGGTGGTACTGGGAGTTTAGCTCGGTATTTTCTTCCTTCACTAGAGGGGTCGAAATATCCAAATTTTAGTTGATAAAATCGACTAAGTAAATGGATAGTTGGTAACGCAGACCATCGATTTGGACGAAAGCTAATTTAGATAGAAAGAGAACTGGAGGAATCTAAGTGATCAAATACGAAAAAGCAAAAGATTTAGTCATAGAAAATGTGGGAATGATTAAAACAGGTACGGAGAAAATTAAAACCTCAAAAAGCTTGGGGCGGGTACTTGCAAGTGATGTAAAATCACTGGTTTCCAGCCCACCTTTTGATAAAGCCGCCATGGATGGATTTGCTGCTAGGTCTCAGGATATCAAAAACTTACCAACTTATCTTAGGGTAGTGGGAAGCGTTCCTGCCGGAGGTTTTCCCGATTTTGCTGTAGGAGAGGGCGAGTGTGCGGAAATAAGCACCGGTGCTCCGGTTCCCGAAGGAGCGGACACGGTCATAATGGTGGAAAAGACGAAGAGAGTGAATGAGAACAAAGTGAAAGTTCAAAAACCCGCAAGCGGCAACATCTGTATGGAAGGCGAGGATGTTGAGAAAGGTGAAGTCGTGCTTAAGAAAAATGAAAAGCTCAACTCTCTAAAAATAGGGCTAGCGGCCTCCGCCGGATATAAAAAAATTACCGTTTACAAAAAGCCGGCCGCCAGTCTTCTCTGTACCGGTAGTGAAGTCCGAGAACCGGGCCAAGAATTAAAGAAGGGTCAGATATATAATGCCAATGGCCCAATGCTATCCTCGCTTCTTTATCCATTCATCGATAGGCTTAATTATCTCGGCACAGTCGGTGATAAAATAGATACATTGGAAGAAAAGATTAAAACAGGTCTTGCTGATAATCTCTTTTTAATCTCCGGAGGTGTATCGGTAGGTGAGCACGATCTTGTGCCCGAAATCTTACAAGATCTGAGGGTTGAGAAAATATTCCACAAATGGGCTGTAAAGCCGGGAAAGCCGACTTTTTTTGGGGTTAAAGATAAAACCATAGTATTTGCCATGCCCGGCAATCCCCAGTCCTGTTTTGTGGTATTCAAGCTCCTGGTGGAACCGGCAATTCTGCAAATGACCGGGGCAAAGGAAACCCTCCCCAAATTTAAGGTAGGAAAGGCAGATGAAAATTTTGTCGACAAGTCAAGTAGAAGACACTTTATTCCCTGCCAGGTCAACAGCGAGGGGGGAATCAATAACATCAAACGCGCACCATATAACGGGAGCGCGGATATTAGAGGTCCCAGCTCGGGGGATGGCTTCTTGACTATTCCTCCAAAGATGGACCGAGTTGAAAAAGGACAGCCTCTTGAGTTCTTTGAAATTTGAGACCGAATATAAGTGACTAGGTGATCTCTATTTCACCCTTGAAGAGACTTCCTGTCAAAAATGGGCCGATCTTAAAAGTCTCGATTAACAAATTCATACCACCCTGAAAAGATAAAAGGAACAAAAGTCAGTAAAGGAAAATTACGACCAGGATCACTTACGGTGGTCAAAGCCAAGATATGAGGAAGTTATAACTTTGACCATTAGGTTAAGTCCATAAAAAGGATGAAGGGTTCAAAATGGACGAAGAGGACAAAATGAGGGAAACTCCAGATGGTTTAATAGAAAGGGTGGAAATCCTGAAAAGATGGAAGGTGAAAGGTAAAACTTTATTGGATATAGGAGTAGGTCCTTTAGCTTTTATAGCTTGTAAAGATTTCAATTGCCGGGTGACCAATATCGACCGGTCAAAGGATGTATTAGGATGGGCACGGGAAGAAGCAAGAAGAGAAGGAGTATTGGAAAAAATCAGATTTGAGAAAAAAGACGCCACCTCGCTTTTCTACCCAAACAACAGTTTCCAAGTAGTAATCAGTTACGGCTCTCTTCACCACAATAATTTGGCTAAAAGAGGACCATTTATCGAAGAGGCCTGTCGAGTAGCCCAAGAAAAAGTAATTATTGCGGAATTGAACCAGTCCGGGTTTAGTCACTTCCACTCTGGAGATAATTACCGACCGGTAAACCTGGATTGGCTGGAGGAGAAACTGAAATATTTTGGAAAAATAGAAAAATACTCAGGTACCATGATGGATATTTACGTCTGCTTTATTTTAAATTAAAATATACCAAAAATTGGGTTATAATGTTTTACTTGCTTAAAATTATGAATTTATGATTGACAGCAGGACCCGTCCGTGATCAGATACAAAATAGCATATAGGATAAAAATATGCGTATCATAATTTTAGGTTCTGAATCCCTGGGTATTCGTGGGCTTTCTTGTTTAGTAGAAACCGAAAGGCGGAAGGTGCTAATTGACCCCGGGGTTTGTTTAGGTTATCGGCGTCATGGGCTTCTTCCCCACCCTTTCCAGGTAGCGGTTGGGGCTTCAGTTCGAGAGAAGATAATCGAGGCGTTAAGAGGAGCTACCGATGTTGTGATTAGTCACTTTCACGGGGACCATATCCCCTTACCCCACCCTAACCCGTATCAACTGGGACTGGATCAAGTTAAAGATTCGTTAAAAGATACCAGGCTGTGGACCAAAGGACTAGATAATCTTTCTGAGTCGATGTATAGTAGAGCAAACTCGCTATTTTCAACCTTGTCCAGAAATGCCCAAAGTGCCGCCGGAAAAAAAGATGGGGGTCTAAGCTTTTCTCAACCTGTTTATCACGGGGAGAAGGCTAGAGGCACTGTAATGATGACCAGAATTGAAGATGATGGTCAAGTCTTCATTCACGCTTCGGACATTCAATTTTTGGATGGAAAGGCAATTAGGAAGATTTTACAATGGAATCCGGATATAGTTTTGGCTTCTGGACCCCCTTTATATTTACCATTTTTATCAAAAAAACAAAGGAAAGCAGCCAGAGCAAATGTACTAAAGTTATCTCGGAATATTAATACTTTGATTATAGATCATCACCTTCTGCGCTCTGAGGCAGGCTATCGATGGTTAAAGGACTTGAATTCGAGTAGTAATAATAAGATTATCTGCTCTGCTGATTTTATGGAACGAGAACCTCTCTTTTTAGAAGCCTGGCGCCAAGAGTTATACCAGGAATTGCCGGTTCCTGAAAAGTGGCATCAAAATTATGCTCAGGGTAAAGCAGATTCCCATCGGTATAGATCGGAAGGTTGGGACCTGTTAAGGAAGGTGGGAAAATTAAATGGGTGCAAATGGTATAATTTTTGTCCCATAAAAAGGTTTACTGACCAAGGGAAGCTGGAGAGATATTGGGTAGAAAATTACTGCCTAGTTTCCAACAAAAACTGCGTTCGTTATCAAATGGAGAAGAGGGGTGAGCCGCATCCGGATTGGATGTTGCCCAACGG
>CAYUCE010000042.1:11150-15546 GCA_964443275.1 uncultured Thermotogae bacterium
AAGTTTGAAATTCTCTTTTTCTTTCTTTGTTCTACGTAATAGGTTCCAGATGTGTAGCTACATCTACAATTGCCCTCAAATTACGATTGGAAACGGTGGTGGGAATTGCACATTCTGGAGCTAGGACTTCAAATTCCGCTCGGGCAGCATAAAGTGCTTCTTGTTTTACATGCTCAGGGATACTAGACCATAAAGTGGTTGGGTTATTTACGTTGCCAATCAGCTTCATATTTCTAACCTTTCTTTTAGCTTCAAAGGCATCCACTTTTGATTCTATGTGGTAGACTGGCCATCCGGCTTCTTCGAAATATTGGATTCTATCTAGGGTATCTCCGCAACAATGAAGAATAGGCGGAGTTTCATACTCATCGAATTTTTCTATTAGCTTTTTATGTACAGGTAGAAGAAAGTCTTTATATGTTTTAGGTCCAACCAAATCTCCAGTGACATGGTCTGGAATACAGAGGGCGTCAGCTCCGGCTTCGATCTGCAAACTGCCAAACCGATAGGTAAATTCTAAAAGAATATCAAGAGATTTCCTGACTTGATCAGGATTAGTTATTGTTTTCTTTAAAAAATTGTCAGTTCTATAAACATGGTAAGATAAGGTCCAAGGACCCATTACTTTCCCGATAATGCACACTTGGGGATATTCATTAGACAGCTTTTTTATGACTTTAAGCAGCGATCGTGCCGGTTCAGTTTGGGAAATATCTTTAGGTAGAGTGATTTGATCTGGGTTATCCCATAAGGTTGCTTTTGCATCTGGCATCACCTCTTTATCTCCCCAGTTAACGGGTACCCCTAAGGTGGCCCCGCCTATCCAAATAGAAAAGTGGGGCATAACGGCATCATAACCTAGGATTTCATGAGCAGCAATAGTAAGGTCAAACATCTTACCAACTTTATAATGTGCTTCTGGGAAAAATGCTCCAGTGGCCTTCATTTGTTCAATGGTAGCCACAGAGGTGGGGCTTCCTACGGGTATTCTATCCACTGGCTTTCCCGCTAGAGCAGCCAAATATCTTTCCCGACTAGTCATTGTTTCTTTAACTGTATCTTTCTTGACCAACTTATATTTCATTAAAGTTTGTAAGGGTGCCGAAGCTGTTAATTCTTATCCAGCCTCTTCAGCACCCTTTACTTATATATTTTCGATAAAAAACCTTTAGTCACATAAGCCTGTAAAATCTGGTATTATTTAACCCACATATTCAGCCAGCCCCAGCTTGGTCAATGTTTCTTCGGTGGGCCTGCCTTCTCTATCCCAACCTCTTAGTTCATAATATCTGTCCAAAGCCTGTTCAAAAGGTTCCGGAATCTTACCTACTCGGCCTCCCCATGGTTCTGCATCTTGGGGAGCTTTCGTTGCTGACTGGAAACTTATTTTCGGTAAAGTATCATCGTCCCTGTCTATGCCGTAGTTGATGTTTACCAGTCTTTTTAATGTGGATATCCTTTTACCGGTATCTACCAGTTCATCTATATCCATTTCCCAACCGGTTATTGCATTCAGACTTTCTAATATGTCTGTTACGGTCAATCCACCGAAATGTTGGAAATTACAGCAGACAAGAGCATCGTCTAAAGCACTTAGATCCTGGGTAACGGCAGCTACTTTCTCATTACCTTCCATTTGGTGTCTGTCTACCTCTTTATTTATGCCCATTTCAGGAATAAGAAGACCTTGTGGTACGTAACCAGCTAGTCCATGTGTATGGCAGGAACCCCTGGGGCCAGTTGCATAGCTTATCGCCCAGCCAAAGAAAGCTCTGGGATCATGAGCTGGAAAGTCGAGCCCTTTAACTTGTACAGCAAGCGTTTCTGCCTCTTTACCAATTTGTTTTGCTGCCGGTAAAATCCCGTTAGCAAACAACCTTCCTAATCCCTTTCTTTCTCCGATGTCTTTAACAAAATCTATTAATAAATCGGGATTTCCCCACTCAAGTTCTAATCCCTTTGTGTCTTCTTTTGTCAATAGCCCTTGTTCATAGCACTCTGTGGCAAAACCTAGAAATGCCCCCGCAGAAATAACATCTA
Organism: uncultured Thermotogae bacterium; assembly: GCA_964443275.1. GTDB lineage: Bacteria > Bipolaricaulota > Bipolaricaulia > CAYUCE01 > CAYUCE01 > CAYUCE01. The sequence goes on from CAYUCE010000042.1 coordinate 13,191, forward strand.
ATCCGTAACGGTTACGGCCTACATAAATCGTTGGCCTTGGATATTGCAGCTAAGTCCGGGATAAGGAGGTTTGAGCCAAGCATCCCCAAGGCTTCATACTCTGGACCAGGACCGGACAGGGCATACTTTTCTGGCTCCTCTATCTCTATGTCTCTATGACAGGCAAGTACGCAGTTAGCGCAAGGCACCGGTTTTTTAGTGAGTTCTTCATCGTACCGGGTGCCGCTGAGTCTCTCGGCTCCCTCCTCCCAGTAGTCCTCACTCCAATATTTTACTGGCCAATCTCCTTGTTTATTTACTTTGGGTATCTCCCCGGGTGTGCCAAGCTCTCTCATTCCAGATGCATTTTTAGATATCTTTTTCCCTAGATTTTTAACAAGTTCTCTTACTTTCTCCAGGTTGTTTACATTAGCCTTTTTTGTCCCTTTTATCGCAATTGCTTTAAGGTTTTTGGCCCCCATTACTGCCCCTAGTCCACATCTACCTGCGAATGAATGTTGATCAGCTACGATGTTTGCAATTGCTACTTTTTTTTCTCCTGCTTGACCGATGGCGGCAACGCTAATACCAGGATCTTCTAGTTGGTCTCTTATTAAATCAACCGTTTCATAAGAGTCTTTACCCCATATCTGTGAAGCATCCTTAATTTCGACTTGATCATCCTGAATCAGAATGTAACTAGGATTTTTTGCCTTTCCTTGAATGACTATGGCTTCATAACCTGCGTTTTTAAGATTGACTCCCCAATCACCCCCTGCTGCAGAAAAGCCAAGTATTCCAGTTAGAGGTGACTTAGAGGTAACCATCCACTTACCGCTTCCGGTGATACTTGTTGCCTGTAAAGGTCCTACTGAAAAGATGACCCGGTTCTCTGGACTTAAGGGATCGACATCATATCCCACTTCATCAAGCAACACCTTAGTCCCTAACCCCACCCCTCCTAATAACCGCCTTAGGGTTTCATCTGATAGGTCTTCGTTAGTTATAGTATTATTGCTCAAATCGATTCTTAGCATCTTCTTCCAATATCCATCGTTCATATTTTCTACCTCCTCGCTTTATTATTTTTATAAAAATAAATGGTCTTTAGTCCCAATCGCCTCTTCCCCTTGTACTTTCCACATTATGAATATGGACATGGTCACCGCTCTCGATATCTTGAGTAGCCCTTCCAATTACTTCACCGTATTTTTTGATATTAGCTCCCTTCTTGATTTCCATAAGTGCTAGCTTGTGACCGAAGGGGATCTCTTCGGTTATTTTAATTTCTTTAGGCTTTTTTTGGCCTTTAATTTTTACCTTTTCTCCGCTTTTTAGGTCCTTTACTGCAACTGCTACATTATCTTTATCATTAAGTAAAATGGCACTGGACATCTTTCCTCCTAGATTACTGGTCCTTTGGTATAAATATTGCTATTAACCCCATGTTTATCATAGCCTAAAAGCTCCGCTTTTACCTTCTTGCCCGAAGCTACTTGAATAACTTCTTTAAATATTCTCTCTCCTGCTTCATCAATTCCTTCTTTTCCCTCGATAACTGGGCTAACATCCACATCCAGATGCTCTTTTAAGTGTTGGCAAGTATTCTTATTTCCCGAGATCTTGATTACTGGAACTGTGGGAAAGCCTTGGGGAGCACCTAATCCGGTGGAAAAGAGGATGATCTGGCAGCCTGCTGCCGCTACTCCGGTCAGAAATTCCATCTCCCTTCCCGGTGAATCCATAAAGAAAAGCCCCGGGGTTGATGGTCTTTCTCCGTATTCCAGGATTCCTTGTATTGGTTTTGTACCGCTTTTAGATATTGCCCCTAGTGATTTATCTTCAATGGTGGTCAGCCCTCCTTTTATATTTCCGCCGGTAGGTTGACCTCCTCGCATGTCTACCCCAAAGGCCTTAGCCCTACTTTCCATATCTTCCACTGCTTCAAATATTTGATCTTCTATGTGTTGATTTAAAGCCCTCTTCGCCAAAATATGTTCGGCTCCTAAAACTTCGGTAGTTTCCCCAAAGATCACTGTAGCTCCCTCTTCAATAAGCCTATCTACGGCTGCTCCGGTAGCCGGGTTGGAAGCAATGCCGGATGTGGCATCAGAAGCACCGCACTTAACACCTATCGTAAGATCGCTCAATGGAGCCTTATCCCTTTCGTCTTCTTTATTTGAAGCCATTTTGTTTGCTATGGAAATCCCTTGATCCACGGTGGCTGTAATTCCTCCCAGCTTTTGAAGACTAACCACTTTTGCTGGTTTATCTGGACCAATTTTCTCTTTTATGTTTTCAGGATCGATTGATTCACACCCTAGGCTTACTAAAAGTACAGAATGGACATTGGGGTTTTTGCCTATTCCAGTCAGCA
>CAYUCE010000043.1:0-14982 GCA_964443275.1 uncultured Thermotogae bacterium
GAGCGCCTGATTTGCACTCAGGAGGGTGGCGGTTCGAATCCGCTCGTCTCCACCAGAAATGAAATTAAAGACCCTAAAAGATATAAATGTGGAAGGTAAGAGGGTGTTGGTCAGGGTCGATTTCAATGTCCCCTTGCAGGAGGGAAGGGTAGCTAGCGATAAAAGAATAAAGAGCGCTCTTCGGACCATAAATTACCTCATAGATAAGGATGCTAAGATTATATTAATTTCCCATTTGGGAAGACCGGGCGGGGAGGTAAAAGAGGACTTAAGGATGGACCCAATTGCCCATCGATTAGAATCTCTTCTCAAAAAGCCAGTACTGAAGCTTGATGATTGTATAGGAGAACGAATAGAAAATGAGTTAAAAGAGCTAAGTGGCGGCCAGGTGGCTCTACTTGAAAACAGCCGTTTTCACCCGGGAGAAAAAGAAAACGACCAGCAGTTTGCCAAGGCCCTTTCTGAATTAGCGGATATATTTGTAAACGATGCCTTTGGTACCGCCCATCGGCTACATGCTTCAAATTACGGAGTAGCTCAATATCTTCCTTCTGTGCCCGGGTTCCTTATAGAAAAGGAAGTGCGTATGTTGAATCGGGCGGCGGTTAATCCAAAGAAACCGATGGTGGGAATAATCGGGGGTGCAAAGGTTAAAAGTAAGATTGGAGCACTGGCCGATCTACTGGATAGAGTAGATACTTTCCTCATCGGGGGCGGTATATCCTATACTTTTATTAAAGCAAAAGGGTACTCAGTAGGAGATTCCATCCTGGAGAAAGAAATGGTCAAAGAGGTAAAAAGATTTAGCCAACAGGCGGAAAAAGAGAATGTAGAGGTGATATTGCCAAAGGATGTGAAGATAGCATCTGAAAATATGGCTGATATAGCCACTGTGAATGTTAAGGAAATTAGGGATGGGTGGGCTGGTTACGATATAGGACCGGACACCATAAAAGAGTTTACTAAAAAATTGAGCCCGGCAAGTACCGTTATATGGGCGGGCCCCCTGGGAATGTATGAAAAATCAGAATTTGCTAAAGGCACTCGGGAAATCGCTCAGTTTTTGGCCACTTTAAAAGCATTTCGAGTAATTGGGGGAGGGGATACGGCTGCGGCTATTGAGCAGTTTAACCTGGCCGGCAAGATGGATCATGTCTCTACCGGCGGTGGGGCTTGCTTAGCGTATCTGCGTGGTAAGAAAATGCCGGTTCTAGAAAGTCTTAAGGGCTAATAAACTGGCCCACGAACTTTCGCCTTTTGATCGAAATTTAGGCCTAAAGATTAAATTAAAGCTTCTCTTTTTAAAAAATTTTTGTTTATTTTATCCTTTAGACGTGCTGCCTCGTCTCCAGCGCAGGAAAGTAGGGATATCTAAATCGTCCTTTTCCTTGTTTCCCATATCGGCTAAAAAAACTTCCTCTTCCATCTCGTCTTCTCTTTCTTCTAGTTGTCTGAACCCGGTGGCGATGACGGTCATCTTTACCTTATCAAAGCCGTTTTTCACCGTGGCTCCGAAGATTATGTCCGCTTGATCTGTTACCGCATCCCTGATCAAAGAGGCAGCTTCGGTAACTTCTTCCAAGGAAAGCTCTGCTCCACCGGTAATATTCATGATTACCTTTTGGGCTCCCTTTATCGAGCCTTCCAACAGCGGAGATGAGATGGCATTGCGGGCAGCTTCCTTGGTTTTGCCCTCTCCGTCCCCCTCTCCAATTCCCATCATGGCGGTTCCGGCGTTTTTCATGGTAGCTTGAACATCGGCAAAGTCCAGATTGATCATACCGGGGATGGTTATAAGATCGGAGATACCTTGAACTCCCTGTCTTAGGATGTCATCGGCCAATTCAAAAGCCCTAGTAAGGGGGACGTTATCGGTGGCCACTTTTAACAAGCGATCGTTGGAAATGGTAATTAGGGTATCCACATTTTTTCTCAATTCTTCAATACCTTTTTTTGCCCTCTCCAGTCTAGTTTTTCCTTCAAAGGAGAAAGGACGGGTTACTATACCCGCAGTAAGGATGTCTCTTTCCTTAGCTAGTTTAGCTATCACCGGACAAGCGCCGGTTCCAGTTCCCCCTCCCATACCGGCGGTGATGAAAACCATATCTATCCCTTCCAGTAAATCGGCTATGGCCGCCTCACTTTCCTCTGCTGCTTTCCGGCCTAGTTCAGGATCGCCTCCCACTCCTAAGCCTTTGGTCAGCTTTTCACCTATCTGGAGGGTCTGGTGAGCATTTATTATATCTAGTACCTGAGCATCGGTATTGACGGCGATTAGCTCCACATTTTCCACTTGAGCCTGCATCATACGGTCGATGGCATTGCCGCCTCCCCCGCCTACACCGATTACTTTTATATTCGCCATTCCATTTCTTTTGGTTTTTTCCATTGTTCTCACCCTCTAAAGAACCGGTCTAGCCATTTAAAGATCTTGGTTAGCATGGAGTTTTCCTTTCTGCCGTTTCTGGATATGCCGCTGGACCATCCATATTCTTTGGATTCCACCGCATACTGTAATAAACCGATGCCCGTAGCATAAATGGGGCTTTCCACGATGTCTCTTAGACCGTGAATTCCCTGAGGACTTCTCCCCCTTCGGGCAGCAATGCCATATCTGTCCTGGACGAACTTACTTATATTCTTAAGTAATGAAGTCCCTCCGGTAAGAACTATGCCCGAAGGTACTAAATCCCTATATCCGGCGTTTTCTATCTCGTTTATGGTTAGATCGAAAAGTTCTTCTAGACGTGGTTCTATGATCTTAGCTAACTTTTGCTTGGATACTGTGCGCTTTTCCTCCCCGATGGTAGTTATCTCGATTCTGTCCTCAGCACTTATCTCATCTAAGTAGGGAGTTCCCTCGGTTATCTTTATCTTCTCCGCTTCCTCAAAGGGCACTTTTAGCCCCACCGTAATATCATTGGTGATGTGTTCACCGGCGATGGGTAGTACTTTTGAGAACCAAATATCCCCACCGCGAAAGATAGCTATGTCCGAAGTGCCACCCCCTATATCAGTTAAAACCACACCCAACTGTTTTTCGGCAGGGGATAATACCGCTTGAGAGGAAGCCAAAGGTTCCAGCACTATTTGATTAATGCCAATACCTAAATTTTCTACACACCGCACTATGTTATGCACCGCAGTTACTGAACCGGTAACAATGTGTACATCCACCTCTAGGCGCGTTCCGGTCATCCCCACCGGATCGGTTATCCCCTCTTGGCCATCGACAATATATTGTCTAGGGATGACGTGGATCATCTCATTCTCCTGCGGAATCTGAATAGCCTGGGCAGTTTCGATCACCCGCCGTACGTCCTCATCTTCGATAATGCGGTTTGATCGATTGATGGAAACCGTACCCGAATTATTAATGGAGTTGATGTGTTTGCCAGCAATACCGGCATAAACAGATTCAATCTTAACGTCGGCCATATTTTCGGCCTCTTCTACCGCCCTCTTAATAGAGTGGGTAGTTTCACCTATATCCACTACCACTCCCTTTTCCAGACCCCGGGAAGGGGCCTTTCCCATGCCAATTATTTCGATGGTCCTCTCATCAGTTACATTCCCAACCAGGGCTACAACCTTGGTTGTACCAATATCTAACCCGACTACCAATCTCCCCATACCTCTCACCACCTTAAAGTTGTTTAATGATTACGGGGCGAAAAGATTACTTGATTGTCAAATCTCAAGTCTATATATCTATATTTGCTCCCGTCAATCTTCTCTAAAATTTTCTTTAAAATGTTCAGGTTTCTTTTAAAATTTATTTTTTTCAGCAATACTTTGTAACCCTGAACTGCTACTAACCTAGCTTGTTTGTCTTCTAGCTTTAATTGTTCGAATCTTTTTAAGAATTCATCTTCCATAGCCATAAGTTCCCGGATCAATGATATATGTTCCTCACTTTCTAGTCGCTCTCCCTGCCGGGTATCAACCGTGTGTACACCACTTACAACCGGTTTTTGGTGCGGAAGCTCCTGTGGATCGAGATCCCTTCTTTCTAAGATATAGCCCTCCTTTCCCGCCCAGAAATAACCTCGATCTGGAAGCTCAACCAAGGTGTAAGGTTCTCTTTCATCTATTTTGATAATCAGTGTAGACGGTAATTCTTTCGTTATCTTAACCCTTTTGATCCATGGAAGGTTAATCAAGGATCGATTAAGGGTGTTTAAGCTAACTGTTAAAATATTTGAACCAAGGTACGTATCAGCAAGACTTTTCACTGTTGGAAGGCGTGCCCTCTCACCACCTTCTATTTTAATTTCGTTTATTCTAAGATATTTTGAGCAAAATGTCAAATAGACTACACTTGCGATTAATAACCCTGTGACTATAAATGTTAGAAGCAGCCTTCTTTTCAATCCTACACTACCTTTAGTTCTAATTCAAGCTCTATACCGAAGTGACTGTAAACCTTTTCCCTGGATATGTCAACTAACTTTAATATATTTTTAGCGGTAGCACCTCCCAAGTTAATGATAAAATTTGCGTGGCGGTCGCTGACAGCTGCTTTCCCTATCCGATAACCTTTTAAACCTGCCTTATCGAGTAGTTGACCGGCACTTAGATCGCTATCGGTTGGATTTTTGAACACGCAACCGGGGCTGGGAATCTTAAGAGGTTGGGTCATCCTTTTCTTTTTAAGGATTTTCTTCATATTAGGTGGCTTAACTCCTCGTAGGTTGAACTCTCCCTCCAGCAAAACATGATTTTTTTCCTGAAATATGCTATATCGATTTCCAAACCTGCATTCATTTTTCTTATAAGTTGTAAGCTTTCCATCTGGGTCCAAGCACTTTATTTTTGACACCCATCCAGATATAGTCGCGTTGGGAATACCGGCGTTCATGACCAAGGCTCCCCCTACGGTACCCGGTATTCCCGCTAGAAAATCCAACTCATGGATCCCCCTTTGGTTAAGGGCTCGGATTGCCTCCTTAAGGTCCGCTCCCGCACGCATGCGAAAAGTCTTTTCGTTGAACTCCATTCTGGTTAGATTGTTTTTTGTACAGATTACTACCCCCCGGTATCCTTCATCCGGGAACAAAATATTTGTACCATTTCCCAGGACCATCCAGGGAAGTTTGAATTTGCGGGCAAAGCTTATGGCTTTTTTAATATCTATAAAATCTTTGGGGAAAAGAAAGTAATCCGCTATCCCTCCTACTTTTAGCGAGGTATGGAACTTCAAATTTTCCTTTTCTCTTAAATCCCCTTTTAGATTTCTTTTTAAGGATTTAAAGGTACTCCTTTTGATCATAATTATTTAACGGGAAATTACCGGCCTGTTGTCCATAGTTAAAACTTTAGGATCTAGACTCCGTACGCATTTGGAATTAGCGAATTTGTACATAACCTTCCAAATGTCTCCGGCTCCAAATCCGATGATGAAGTCCCCTGGTTGTGTCGACTCTTTAAGGAAGGAATAAATTTCCTCCTTTTCAGGAAGGTAATGAACTTTTGTTTTTTCCCTTTTTTTGATGGAGGAGGCTATTCGTCGGGCGTCAACTCCGGGTATGGGATTTTCAAAGGCCGGATATATGTTGGTAATTACCACTACATCTGCGAGGTCAAATGATCTAGTGAAAGATGCTTTTAGATATTTGGTTCGGGTGAATCTATGCGGTTGGAAAACAGCTATTAATCGCCTTGATCCCCAGCCGTTTTGAATAGCTTCCAGGTTGGTCTCAATCTCTTTTGGTAAGTGGGCGTAATCATCTATGATCATCACTCCATCGTTTCTGATGGTTTGAAACCTTCTTTCCGGAGGGGAAAAATTTTTCATAATCTTCATCATTTCTGAAAAATCAAGCCCCACTTCCTTTCCCACACCTATAGCTGCTAAAGCATTATAGACGTTATGCCGTCCAGGTACGGGTATGTGGACTTTTCCTACTTTGTTTCCCCGGAAGTTTAAGTCAAATTTCATCTTGAAGCCGTCTTGGTGAATATTTTTGGCTTGGAGATCTCCTCCTTTTTGAATTCCAAAAGTGACTGTGCGGCGATCTATATCTTTTATAATCTTCCTTGTTTGAGGATCATCTATATTTAGAACACATAGGTTTGAATTCTTTGCAAATTGGGAGAAGCTCTCCCTTATTTCTGAGCCGCCGGAATAGGTATTTAAATGATCTTTATCAATATTTGTTATCACTGCTATGGTAGGTTTAATATCCAAAAAATACCCGTCACTTTCATCGATTTCGGCCACTAGATACCTGCTCTTTCCCAACTTGGCATTTCCTCCTAGCTTGCGACATGGGGCTCCGATAAGAAATGTGGGGTCCAAGTTTGATTCTTCCAGCAAGGTGGCTACCATCGTTGTAGTGGTAGTTTTACCGTGAGTTCCACTAATACCTATGGAAAAATTCTCATCCATTACTTGGCTTAACAGGCCCAGCCTAGGTATTATTTCGATATTCCTTCTCTTGGCTTCCTTTTTTTCAACGTTATCATCCGCGATGGCCGAGGAGACAATTACCTTATCTACATTTCTTTTTAGGTTATTTTTCCTATGCCCTATCCTTATTTTTATTCCTTCTTTTCGTAGGGTTTGAATTTTAGATGTCTCTTTTATGTCCGAGCCGGAAATTTTAAAGCCCCGTTTGTTCAGCACATAAGCCAGACCGCTCATCCCTTCACCGCCGATTCCAATAAAATGGTAGCTTTTATTGACTAACATTGATGAAAGCTTCAACCTCCTTCTTGATCTGTTTGGCTGCTTTCCTTTTACCCAATGAATAGCTTTTCGAGCGCATTCTTTCACAGAGATCTTCATTCAAAAGCACCCGCTTTATTAGAGTGGCTATACTTTCCTTACCTTTAGATAAGTTCTCTTCTTCAATTACCAAACAAGCGCCCTTTTTCTTCAAAATTGAGGCATTAATGGATTGATGGTCACAGACAGCCCCCTTCCAAGGCACTAAGATAGAGGGTAGGCCCAAAGCAGTTATCTCCGCTAAAGTGCAGGCCCCTGCCCGGCATATAACCAGATCGGCCATCTTTAAGGCCCTTCCCATGTCCTCGATATAGTCACAAACCTTGATGTTTTCAATTCCTTCCTGAATAAGGATGCGCTTAAAAGATTTAGATTCTTCGCCTCTACCAGTAACTAGTAGTATTTGAACATCCTCTAACTTGTTAATCCGCTTGCGATCTCGTAGGACCGCTTGGTTGAGAAGTATTGATCCCGAGGAACCACCCATGACCAATACGGTCCTTCTGTTTGGCTCCAGGTCAAAAAGCTGGTAGGCACCCTCACATGATTTTGTTTGAAGTAAGTTCTCTCTGATGGGAACCCCAGTAACCAGGATTTTGTGGCCATGAAGATATTTCTTGGCGGATTCGAAAGCTAAAAATACCAAGTCCACCCAGGGAGCCAGCAAGCGGTTGGTAAGTCCGGGTACCGCGTTCGGTTCAAGGATAAATGTGGGAATTCGCAAGATTGTTCCCCAAAAAAGGGGGGGGAAGGAAGAATATCCACCGGTACCTAAGATAATTGAAGGCCTGATTTTGCCAATTATGTATAATGTTTTGGGGAGGGCAACCAGAAGTTCCAAGAGCACCACGGCATTTCTTAATAGGGACCCCCAGCCGAAACCTCGCTTTAACCCTCTAAGGGACAGTGGGTAAAATTCTAGCCAGTCATAGTTTGAAAGTATCTCCATCTCCAATTCCTTGGTGGTACCCACATACCCTATCCTTTCCAATCCTTTTAGGTTACGAAAGGAGTCCATAATTGCCAGTGCGGGGTAAAGATGCCCCCCGCTTCCCCCACCGGCTACTAGCACTTTCATTAGGCTCCCTCCTCATTCGCGGTCTTGAAATATTTAACAAGATACCCACCATGGATAAAGAGATGATAAGTGAAGTACCACCATAACTAATAAAGGGGAGGGTAAGACCGGTCACTGGAAGTATCCCTACCATCACTCCCATATTCAGAATGGCTTGAATTGCTATGGCCAAGGTAATTCCGAAGGCCAGAAGTGTTCCCAGCCTATCCGAGGCCTGGAAAGCTACTTTCAAACCCTTGTATCCCCATAATCCAAATACAATCATAAGCAGAAAAGTTCCGATAAAACCGAATTCCTCTCCGGTAATTGAAAAGATGAAGTCGTTATAAGCTGAAGGAAGATAGAAAAGTTTCTCTCTGGAAGCCCCTAATCCTCGCCCAAGTACCCCTCCCGATCCTAAGGCAGTCAAGGATTGAATAAGCTGATAACCACCAGCCAGTTTATACCTAAAGGGATCCAGAAAGGAAAGAATTCTCTCCCGCCTGTAGGGTACGTAGTAAATAAAGGTGAAAATAAAAGGGATGGAAGCTAACCCAATATAAATGAAATATCTGGTAGCGGATCCGCTCACAAAGAGCATAAGTAAAACAATCAGGGCAAGAAGGATGGTCATTCCGAAATCGGGTTGGGACATGAGCAGGATGCCAATAACTCCCAAGATAGTTAAATAGGGTAAGAAATTCCCGTAAAATCCATCCGATCTGTTGTTTTTTGACCTCCTTGCCAACGAGGAGGCCATAAACAAAATTAAAGCCGGTTTCAGAAACTCCGCTGGTTGAAAGTTGATCCACCCCAGATCAATCCATCTACCACTCTGGGAAAAAGAAGGTATCAAGGTTAAGCCGGTCAATCCCAAGGCAACTAATAAAAGGAGGTGATCGATTTTGGTAAGCAGGTGGTAATCAATATTCATCAAGGCCACCAAGGCTAAGATGCCGATGAGAGAGGCGGCAAGTTGCCTTAATATGAATTGATGAGGAACTCCAAAGTATTTATAGGAGAAAAAAAAGCTGGAACTGGCCAGCATGATAAAACCAAAAAGAACAAGAAAAATGGTAATAATTAATAACCCTCTATCGTGGCCAAACTTTTGGGCTTCACGCAAACTTTACCTCCTTCGCTGCCTGTAAGGAAGAAGAGAATATCCCCACGAGGGATTTATGTTTTAGTTCAAATGTCCTCTTAAAGTAAGGACTTCTGTCGACCGCCTATTACAGATTTGTCTCACCGATGGGTGATCAGTGTCTGGGTTTAGGAAATTAACTACCTAAGCTAACTAGTTATTTGCTGGAATTTCTTCAAAGTTACACAATTAAGTTCAGTGGCAGGGTAATTTTTTTATCAGGTTGGAATCTGAGGAGTAGATGAGAAGTTGGTAGGTGAAGGGGATTTAAAGAGGTCCCTGCTGTTTAGTATCATAACCCAGCAGGGACCACTATTTTTTAACTAAGGCTACTTACTTGCCTATCAGTACATGTCGGGCATGGCCGGGATGTGAGCCTTTTCTTTCTTAATTTCAGCTACCAAAGCGCCGGTGGTCAACAATAAGCCGCTAATTGATACTGCGTTTTCCAGTGCAGATCGGGTAACTTTCATGGGATCGATGATCCCAGCTTCTATCATATCTACATATTTCTCTTGAATTACATCGAATCCCACTCCCTTTTTTTGTTCCTTAATCTTTTCCACTACGATAGAACCGTCATAACCGGCATTGTAAGCTAGTTGTCTAGCTGAAGCTTCTATGGCTTTTTTGAGTATGGTCAGTCCCAATTTCTGATCACCTGCAAGCTCCAGTTTATCCAAGATTTTAGAGGCGTTTAAAAGTGCAACCCCGCCTCCGGGGAGTATTCCCTCTTCTACCGCAGCTCTGGTGGCTTCTAGTGCATCTTCCATTCGGTGCTTTTTCTCTTTAAGTTCGGTTTCGGTAGCTGCCCCTACCTTGATTACCGCCACTCCACCGGCTAGCTTGGCCATGCGTTCCTGCAACTTTTCTTTATCATAATCGGAATCTGATCGTTCTATCTGAGCCTTTATCTGGCCTATTCGGCCTTCGATGGCTTTCTTTTTCCCCTTTCCCCCAATTATGGTGGTATCATCATCGTCTACCACAACCTTGGCTGCCTTACCCAACATAGAAAGTTCTGCCTTGGTTATATCCATGCCCGCTTCCTCTGAAACCACCTGTCCGCCAGTCAGAATTGCTATGTCCTCCAGCATGGCCTTTCTTCGGTCTCCAAAACCCGGAGCCTTTACCGCTACGCTTTTAAGGGTCCCTCGCAGCTTGTTTATGACCAGAGTGGTCAGTGCCTCCCCTTCCACGTCCTTAGCTATAACTAAAAGCGGTTTATCGGTCTTGGCTACCGCTTCCAGTATAGGAACCAAGTCTGCGGCTTTCTTAAGCTCTCGATCTGTAATTAAAATATATGGCTCTTCCAAATTTACTTCCATTTTTTTGGGATCGGTAACGAAATATGGGGAGAGGTATTCACGGTCAAATTGCATCCCCTCTACCACTTCGTAGTAGGTCTCGATAGTATCAGAGTCCTCAACCGTAATAACACCATCCTCACCTACTTCTTCCATGGCTTCAGCGATAATCTTGCCTATCTCTTCGTCATTTGAGGAGATGGTTCCCACTTGAGCAGTCTCCTCCTTGCTTTTAAGTTTTCTGGACATCTTGCGTAATTCATCGATTACTGCTTTAGTCCCAGCCTCAATCCCACGCTTTATCTGCATAGGATTTGCTCCTGCGGCCACGTTTTTCCAACCCTCCATTATTATCCCGTAAGCCAGGATAGTAGCTGTGGTAGTCCCATCGCCTGCCACATCGTTGGTCTTGCTGGCTACTTCCTTTACTAGTTGTGCTCCCATGTTTTCAAACTCGTCCCTGTATTCTTGCTCCTTTGCAATGGTGACTCCATCCCGGGTAACCTTTGGACTTCCAAACTCCTCATCTAAAATTACATAGCTCCCTTTGGGACCTAAAGTAACCTTTACGGTGTCAGTTAGCTTCTGAACCCCCTTCCTAAGCCCTTCCATAGCCTCGGATCCAAATTTAATCTGCTTAAATTTTTTTCGCATTTTATCCTCCTAGTTTTGTATATTCGTATATTGACATATATGGTAAAAAACATTATAATATCGCCGACTGGAGTTGTCAAGATCTGTACATAGAGTGCGTAGGATAATCTAATCGAACTTAAGATTTGAGAAGGTAAGAGATGTGCGAAGAAGAGCAGGCTAATTTTTTTAAATGTTTCTCACATCGTTCACGGGTTAGGTTAGCCAGGTTACTGGTTGAGGATGATGGTGAAAAGTCAGTTACTGAATTGGCCGAGGGCTTGGACATGACCCATTCTGCAGCCTCCAGGCATCTAAATATCTTGAAACTCCAGGGATTAGTCGACGTAAGACGGGAAGACCAAAGAAGGTATTATTCTTTAAACCTGGAGTCCATGAGAAACAAATTTCAAGAATTCCTTAAATATCTTCATAACGATAAAAGTTAGGTGGGAATCCCCTCTCACCGACCTGTTTATCCTTGAGTCTGGCTCAATTAACTAAATAAAGAGTAGGTTCGGTTTCCGTTTGAAAAAAGTTAAGCTCTAATGCTATACATAGGCTAGAGGAAGGTGGAAAAAGGTGTGATTTCAAGCTTTAAGAAGAATAAAGATAATTTCGCTCAAGTTTTGGTAATTGGGGGCGGCCCCGGGGGATATGTGGCTGCCATCCGAGCTGCCCAGTTGGGTAAGAAGGTGACTTTGGTGGATAAATCGCCCCGTTTGGGTGGGGTTTGTATAAAGCACGGTTGTATCCCCTCCAAAGCACTAATTCATGTAGCCACCTTGGTCCATGAAATCCAGGAAATGGAAGATTTAGGGGTCAAAGTAAAAGGGATGGAAACCGATCTGGCCAAGATTCAAGAGTGGAAACAAAACCAAGTAGTGAATAGGCTTACCAAAGGTCTATCTTTTTTGTGCGACAAAAACGGGGTTAAAGTGATCACCGGTAAAGCCAGATTTGAAAAACCCCATCAGGTAAACATAGAGACAGAGGAGAAAAAACAAAGCCTGGAGTACGAAGACGCAATTATCGCTTCTGGATCTAAACCTATAGAAATTCCCAAATTTAAATTCGACCGCCTTTCAGTCCTTTCATCAAGAGATGCTTTGGCTTTAAAGAAAGTTCCCCAAAGATTGGCGGTAATAGGCGGAGGGTATATCGGTCTGGAGTTGGGTACAGTTTATGCCAAGTTAGGGAGTCAAGTTACCGTAATCGAGCTAATGGATCAGCTCCTTCCCGGTACTCCGAATGATTTAGTACGGGTAGTTGAGCGAAATTTAAAGAAGCTATCGGTTAAGGTGCATTTAAACGCTGAAGCGAATGGATTTGAAGCCGGCAAAGGGAAAATAGTAGTGAGAGCTACCACCGAAGGTGAAGATATATCCGTAGAAGCTGATAAGGTTTTAGTGACCGTGGGGCGAAAGCCGATCACTAAAGGATTAGGAATCGAAAAGGCGGGGGTAGAAGTAGACAAGAAAGGTTTTATTAAAGTGGATAAAAGAATGCGCACTATGGCCGATCATATCTATGCCATCGGTGATGTGGCCGGCCAACCCATGCTGGCTCATAAGGCCTCAAAAGAGGGACGGGTTGCAGCCGAGAACATTGCCGGCCTCCACAGTGAGATAGATAACCATCCTGTTCCGGTGGCGATCTTTACCGATCCAGAGATAGCAACGGTAGGAATGACTGAAGAAGAAGCCGGGCAGCGTGGATATAAGCCTTTAGTGGGTAAGTTCCCATTTACCGCTTCCGGAAGAGCTCTCACCACCGGCAAGACTGATGGCTTTATTAAAGTAATTGCTGATGGGGAGACTAACCGCTTGTTAGGTACCCATATAGTGGGACCACAGGCCTCTGATCTGATAAGCGAAGCAGCCCTAGCCATCAAGATGGAAGCTACTTTGGCGGATGTTGCAAAGACCGTCCATCCTCATCCTACTTACTCAGAAAGCTTAATGGAAGCCTGCGAAGCCGCATTAAAGCAGGCTATTCACATTCTCAACTAGCTAGCGGTAAAGCATGTTTCTTTAAGATACAAATTAGCGATAGGCCAGATGTAGGGAATGGCCTTTGTGCCATTCCGGCATGTTTCGGTTGGGCACAGAGGCCCAACTTAGTATAATTTTTCATGGGCAAAAGGTAGATTATAACCGTGAGGTGAGGACGTTGAATACCTATCTATATCATAAGGATAAGGGCTTGACGGAGGATCATACCTTAGAGGAGCTTAAAGGGCATGTTGGTCAAGAGGATTGTTATTTTTGGGTTGATTTAGAAGGGGGCCAGATTGAGGAAATTAAAAATTTGGGGCAAATCTTTGACTTTCATCCCCTGACCGTTGAAGATTGTATTAACGTGATGCAGCGCCCTAAAGTAGATATATTTGATAACTATCTTTTCGTGGTGGTTAAAACTCCCAATCTCCAGTTTGAAAAGGGCGAAATGAGGTCCTTGGAGCTGGACATGTTTATAGGGGTAAATTATGTGATCACCGTTCATCCTGCTCCCATCAAAAGTATTCAAACCACAATTTCCAGGGTTGAAGAGGGGGCGGCCATAATCATGGGAAAAGGTTCAGACTACCTTGCCCATACCATAATAGACCTATCCGTTGATAATTATCTGTCGCTTTTGGAAAAGGTGGATGAGGACGTGGAGCGAATTGAAGATGAAGTCTTTGAGGAGCCGGACCAAGAGCTTTTAAACGAAATATCACAGGTTAGAAGAGACTTATTATATTTACAGAGAGTCATCGGACCCCAAAGGGAGACCATCGGGAGGCTATCTTGGGGAGAGGTTCCTTTCATAAAAGAGAGCCAGAAGATATACTTTCGAGATGTTCAAGACCATCTAGCCCGGATAAATGACCTTATCGCCAACTATAGGGAGATAATAGGTGGAGCCAGGGACATGTACTTGACGGTGATTTCTAATAAAATGAACGAGATAATGAAGACACTCACCATAATTGCTACCATATTTATACCCCTTACCTTTATCGCCGGAGTCTACGGGATGAATTTTGCACATATGCCGGAGCTAGATTGGTCTTGGGGATACTACGGGGTGCTGGGGATTATGGGAGGAATAATTGGCGGGATGATTTATTATTTTAAGAGAAAAAATTGGATAGGAGGTTAGCAGTCTCCTCTAATGTTTAGACTTTTTAGAAAATCCGATCAATGGTTTTATTCATTTGTCCTTGCTAACATCGCGGCCGGCGGTACCTCGCTTTTAATTCCCCTTTACGCCGTCGATTTGGGAGCAGATGTAAGTCAAGTGGGGATTATAGTTAGCATTGGCAGTTTGATAGCGGTTCCGGCCAGCATGTTGTGGGGGAGGTTAGCGGATAAATGGGGCAGCCGCAAATATTTTGTGCTCCTGGGATTTTTGGGGGCGGGACTGTCACTTCTTTTTCTGGCCTTTTCTCAAAATCTAGTTCAAGTTACCCTTCTAAATGCCTCCTTCTCTTTTTGGTGGATGGCGGCAGCCTCTGTGGCCACCCTTTTGGTGATCGAAAGGGCGGTACGTAATCAGTGGGAAACTAAGATTGCCTCCTTTAATGCCTATACCGCTTCTGGCTGGGTGTTAGGCCTTCTTTTAGGCTTTTTGTGGACTAAAGTGGCGGTTAATTTCCTTTCCTCCCCAACCGTCTTGCGCTCTTTATTCGTGGTCCTGTTTATCGCATTATTTGCCGGTTTTATTCTAGCCATTCAATGGATTCCTGAACGCATACGGTTCAAGAAAAGAAGGATTCGAAGAAACGGTTTCTTCAATAGAAACATGATCTTTGAACGACTTAGATACTTACCTTCCCATGTGTATAATATTATTAGACCAGGTGCACTTTTCTCCTTTTACCGGAAGGTTAATATGGATTTAGCCCTTTTCTTTCTCTCGGCCGGGTTCTTTTTTACCGGATTCTCAATTTTTTTTGTACCCCTGCCTATCTATCTGAAAGAAATTATCCACTTAGATAATTCAACAATTTTTTCCTTTTTTATCTTAAGTTCGGGAGCCAGCGCACTATTTCATTACCGAGCGGGCCACTTAGCCCAACTTCACCCCCCTCCCTTTCGTCCTAATTCGCTTGCTAACAGGGTTT
>CAYUCE010000044.1:0-14956 GCA_964443275.1 uncultured Thermotogae bacterium
AGGATTACTGCGCTTTTGCTCTTGCGCTCATTTCTGGCCTTCCTCTCCACCTGGTCAATTATAAATTGATCATCCTCACTATAATATATGGTAGTTTGCATTTTTTAGTTCATCCCCCTTGGCTTATCAGTCTTAAATTTAAAAGAGCCGAACCACCAGTTTTCATCCTGGCAGCTCGGCTCCCCGTCTTTGAGATCTTTTATCTCAAGTCTTAGTTTTTCCTGATACCTAAAAACTGATACCTAGTACCTAACTTCAGGGTCCTAAGCTTTGTGTCCCCACCTTGCGGCGGGTTTACCCTTTTCAGGATTTATTCTTTTGTACAACCCTACTTAAGGTCGAAATTGCCTTCTATTCTACATCAGTTTATACGTGTATTAAGATTATTAGTATTGTAAACGGGAGTATAGCACAAAAATGCATCCCCGGCAAGTATAATGTATTACATTGAAATAGATTTTATCATATGCTTAGGCTGGATTCATCAGTTTTATCAGTTCCCATATAGAAAATCTGGACTTATGATTTATTGAAAAACTTTCTTCTACACCCTTTTCCCCTGCTTCAACTCAGCATGCCTGGATGACGAATTCTCTTTGATCCTCCTTGCCTCCTCCTTTGATATCTCTTCTAACTCCCCTTTGCACTTACTACAATGTGGATCATATAAGCTCTCCAGCGAAGCGGCTGAATAAGATAACCGTCCACAGTCCTTACATTTAAAACAGTACACTCACACCTCCTTTCAGTTACCAACATTTCAAATTCCGGATAGTTAGGCGGAGAAAGTAATGGATACACCTTATCCCTCACTTGCCTTGCGTCTTTTCCGTAACCTTTTCTTTAAGCCAAAGGTTTATCAGCGTCTCCGTCGATATCCCCTGCTGGCGCGCCTCAGCCCGCAGTTGAGCAATTAGGTCCTTCGCCACAGCACAATATATTTTGCTAGAGTCGATGTCTATATTCACGTCTACCTCTTTCATGAGATCCTCGTAGTCGGCGGTACTATGGTTGTCCCAGAATGCCCAAAACTCTTCAAGTGAGCTAAAGCCCTTTGGTAACGGGTCACGTTGAGAGATCTGCTTCTTACTGTTTAACATAAATCTTTTGCTCCTTCTCATCCAGCAATTCTCATTCCCGTGAATTCCTTAGTAATTCCGCCATATATATCTCAACTGACCTAAGCGTTTGTGCTAGTAGTACGTTTCACAAGTATTTAGTACACCTCTCCTGGCCGGACGGAGCCCATCCCCTACGGGAAAATTGCAACGCCATCTACATGTAGGGTTGGGGCTCTGTCCCCAACCGCTCGGAATGGCACGGGGGCCATTCCCTACATTGACGTATTTCAAATATGTAAGGTTGTGCAAACTATTTGTGAAATGGTCTACTAGTACATATTTCAGTTAACTGATGAATCAATTCTTTAAACTCCCGGAAACACTCATAATGTATAAAAACAATATCGTATAAAAGATAAAAGTTCAACCTAATGAATTTGTCTCACAAAAAATACATTTGAATGAAGAACAAAAATCAAGTGTTTGTTGTATTTTCGGTTGACTAATGACTAAACACTTGTTTTAAGCTGATGTTTAGGCCCTCTAAGAGGGAAGAAGTTAAAGTTTCTTTCTCGCCGTAAAGACCACTCTGCTCAAAGCCCTTTTTGGTAAGGGTCAAGACCTCAACCGTCTTTCTGTTCGGGTCTACTAGCCAGTATTCCTCGACCCCGTAGCGGGCATACAAGGTCTTTTTATACCCTCTATCCCGCTTTTCGGTGGCTGGGGAAATGATTTCAATGATTAAATCTGGTGCACCTTGAATTTCCTCCTCACCGATAATCCCTTTTCGCTCCTTGGAGATAAAGAAGATGTCCGGTTGGGTGATTTCTCTTTCATCTCCCTCCCCAAAGACAACATCCATAGGTGCATGGAGTATTATCCCTAGCTCATTTTCATCCACAAAATTCCGTAGTAAATGCTCTAAGTTACTCGAAAAAAGTTGGTGCTTGAAACTAGGTGAAGGCACCATAATTAACTTCCCCCTTAAAAGCTCATAACGATTGGTCTCTGATTCAGGTAGGCTCTGGTAATCACTGTAAGTAAATTTAACCTTAGTTTTAGTCATTTCTACCACCTTATCCCTATAGAAAGTCTAACAGCTCGTTTGATCTAAGTCAACGGGTCCTTGTTTTTCGTTATTTGCGTTTGTTGCGTTCATGGCGTTTGTTGGGTTCAAACCAGTCGTGAGTCAGAAGTCAAGAATCTTGAGTCGAGAGTCAAAGAACTGATACCAATACCTAGTTTTCGCGTTTGTTGCGTTTGTTGCGTTTATTGGGTTCGTTGAGTTCATTGGGTTAAAACCAGTCAAGAGTGTTGAGTCAAGAGTCAGACGTTGTTTATATTTTTCGGTTGGCAACATGAATACATCGTATGTAGGGGATGGCCTCCGTGCCATCCCGCCATGTTTCCGTTGGGAACAGAGGCCCAACCTTACAAGGAACATGAGTTAATCCTCAAACCGGAAAGCGTCCTCAAACACAGCACGCTCAGCTTCTTCGAATTCTTCGGGCTCGATTTTCACACCTTCCCACAGCCCCTCGAGCTTCGCAGTGCTCTTCTTTCCTTCTAACTCATGACCAATCAACTTGCGCAAGCGGTCAATTTCGTTCTGAATAGATTCCAGCCGTGTAAGGATGTAAGCTGATGTTTTACTCATCTTGATATACCCCTAAAGCCTGTACCTTTGATTTTAGTATATCCCATCGCGGTTTATTAAAGCAAACTGAGGAGTAAAAAAGGATCCCTTGACTTCTTATTACAATCCATGAAAATATTTGAGGCAGTTTTGGAGAATTGCTGATTTTCCTAAATCTAAACTTGTGGGTTGGGAGAACGTAAATTTATGTAACGGGGGGAGTCAGGTATATTTCTCAAAGCTTTCATTATTTCTCGATCAGAGGTAATCATCCGAGCATTAGAGAAAATTGAAATAGCCATATGAAAGCTATCGAATTTATCTAAATCGTACCTTTCCATATATATAGCGGCCTTGACCATGCTTTTTTTATTAATACCTTCTGGTAAATCTACAAGTTCAACTGCATTTCGGGCCCATCTAACATAATCTTTGTTTAGTTTCTCCGCCCTGTAAAACAATTCCATAAAGGTTAATTCAGATGTCCACAGATTTAGAGATTTTTCTTCTACCCTTTGTTTAATTTCTTCAGCATTACTTTGCCAAACATCGTTATTTTTTATTAAAGCAAGGATATAAGCTGTATCTACGTAACACATATATCAGCCTTCAACCCTTTTTCTAAATTCCTCAGCAAGCCCCTCTCTAATTTCTGCAATTTCCTCTTCTACAGAAACATTCATACGGTCCTTTTCCATTTCCCTTAAATCAGCTAAAGGGTCTTGGGGTCTCCTTATCCTTATAATTTCATTTCCCATGTCGACTTCCCAATACTCATCGGTATAGCCACCCTTAGCTGGAATATCAGCGTATCTGACCCTTTTTTGAGTTACATCTTCTATCTGTTGTTGTGTTATACTACCTTCCATTTCAAACCTATTAAAAGTATAGGAATAAATATTTAATGATTTGCATCCACCAATACCTGATACAAATTCCTCATGACCTAGATTATCACCATCATTTCGATTTGATAGCGTTTGTATACTTCCTATACCATTCAATCTTTGTCGCTCCCTTCACTGAAATATTGATCTTCTGGAACAGTAGTGTTTACTACAGTGTGAGTTTGAATATGATAAAGTGGTTCGCCACCACTATTAGGTATTGGTTTATCAACACTTTTACCTGCTCGAACAAGTACATGCTTAACCTTTAACGTAGTTCCATCTTCTAGTTTGTATTCATTCCAGTATTCCTTGGATTCCTCAACCCCAATTTCTTTCATCTTATATTTTTCATTAGGATTTGGTTGATACTCATACTCTTCTTTGGGCATAAAAACCACCTATATACGGGTTCGTTTGGGAGTGCATGCAATTTTGGAATGAATTTGTTTTAGTAAGATTGGGATACTTTTGGCACCCTCCTTCCATCTTCATACCTTTTATAACAATTTATGCTATAATATATTTGGTCATCTGTCAAGATTTTTAGTAACGTTTGTTACCCTCTGTAAGTGGTTACTACCTGAGTCACCGATAAATTTCTACAAAAATAAATTAGAATATATCCGGACATTTATCAAGCTTTTAGGGCAATCTGAAGTTTTGCTTAAGACAGAGAGCGTCAAGAAGGTCTTATGTAATGGAGATAGCACGTACCCCCTGAATTTTAAGGTAAGGGAACTTTAGAGGTGATAAGAGGGAGATTTCCCAACTGGAAATTATACAGGCGAAATAATGAAGAAGACAAACATGAAGCGTTTCAGATGGGGTGGAAACCTACTATTTTTCTCACACCTTGATTATGAACTTATCCTTCGATTACTTTCACAGTTTGGGTTACCTGATCGGTTTCCCCGTCATTGTCAGTAACGGTCAAGGTAACTGGATATTCTCCCGGCTCTTCAAATACATATTTTACAATCTTCCCTTCTTTATCGGTAACCCCATCCCCCTCAAAGTCCCATTCGTATTTTACGATTTCTCCATCCGGGTCAAAAGAGAGAGAGCTATCAAAGGTGACTTCTTCACCCACAATCGGTCTTTTTGGTTCAAACTCAAAATTCGCGGTGGGAGAAAATACAACCTCCTTGGGTTTCTTGTAAGCTCCAAAGTTTTGGCTTTTCGTCTCTTCCGGTTCTACCTTAACTGAAATAGTAGCCGGGGTGGTAAGCACAAATCGCTTCGGCAAACTCTCTTCATCTATTGTTACTTTATAATCACCGGGTGGAAGATTGGCAAAGGTGAAAGTGCCGTCGGATACGGAATAAAGTTCGGTGCTTTCCGGACCGGTAAGCATTAACCGCACTCCGGCCAGGCCCGGTTCGCCTTCGCTTAGTTTTCCATCCTGGTTCTGGTCATTAAACACCTTCCCTTCAATCGAAGCCACTTTAATTACCGGAATATCGATCCGTTTTGTCTCGCCCACTGAAAGCTCAACCGCTTTAGGTAAAGATATGGTGGCAGAATATTCAGTGGGCAAATCTTTTAGCTCTAGCTGATATTCACCCGGCTGGAGAGGCAGAAAACGATAAAAACCTTCCCCTTGATGGTCTGTCCTGGCTTGTATCCTATCAAGTTCCAATAACAATCCAGTCACTCCTTTTTCTCCCGAATCCCTTTCCCGGTTATCATTCTCATCCACAAACACATATCCTTCTACCTGCCCCTTGGTAAATATAAACGGAATGGGAAGTGAAAAGTCATAATTGAATGAAACCGTAATTTCCAGGTTAGGCTCTTTTTCCGGGGCGATATCAGAAGCCAGCCCTAAGCCTAAAGTCAAATCCCCTTCCATAATTTCGCTATTAACCGAAATATCGGTAGTATCGCCGACTTGATCTACATATAGGGATAAGGAAAACTGGGGTTTGATAAAGGTAAACCTACTAGAGACCTGAACGTATTCCTCGACCATTTCATCTACCACAAGGTCAAAACTTGTGATCTTAGAAATCCTGATTAAAGACGTGAATTCATCCAGATTAATTCCCAAATCAAAGCCGGTTGCCAGGGTGGAGAAGTCGGTATTGGCTATCAAATCTAAACTCCGAGTGTATTTACCAAATAGAGTGTAAGAAAAGAAGTCTATTGTCTGGGCCAATCTTAAGCTTACCGTTCGGGAATTTTCGTTTAAACTGGAAGGTGTATTTTTATCCACTTCATTTTCCCAATCAAATCTGACTCCCAAAGCCGGTAAATTCTCGGCCGGATAAAATTGAGCCACCGTATCCCAATCTGTGGTGTAAATCATCGGCTCACTTGCTTCTTGATCGACATTATTACGGCTATATTCGTAGACGGTGCGAACACCCAGATTATCGGTTTTTATTTGATGATCGATTCCAAAACCTTCCTCATCGGACCTATCTCCGGAAAAACCAGTTGTGGAGCGGATCAACTCCACGTTAAATTCCAAATAATCAACATAAAGCCCTGAATCAAGGTAAAAAGCCTTCCCCCATCCTGCGCCGGTAGAATGGCTAATTCCAGCTTCTAGACTGCTATCCAAGGCGAATTCCGGTGTTTGCGGAGCCAAATAGGTATCAAAAACCAGGTTTGTAACTACCGCCGGCTCCTGGCCCAACTGCAAAGAAGAGTTCCAATTAAGGGAGGTTGAGTCTATCTGTTCTAAGGAAAGCCTAGCTCCACCATAGTCAATCCCCCCACTTCGGACTCCAATTACCTCCATCCCTAAGTTTGGGTCCCGGTTAAAAAGCCCGATCAAAGCTCCTCTGCCTCCTATGCTATTTAACTCACCAAAGCTCAAACTTATATCGCCTATGGCTAACCGAGCTTGTGGGGTGGTAAGATCAAATAAGCAAGTATCGATGTTTACCAAATTAGAGACAGAAAGCTTAAGGGTAAGGCTATTTTCATATTCTTTTCCGAAGGACCCGGCACCACTTAGAATGTCAGTTATACTAAAATCACCATCCGGAAGATTCCCCCGGATCTGTTGCCTAAATTCGGTGGGCACCTCCAAATATAAGGTGGTTCCCACCGCTTGGGGATAGGGGGGAAGTATGGTAATAACTACGGTGGCCTCCTCAGTTACATCGGGGTAAATTAATGATTTTAATTTAACCATCAGCCAATCTCTAACTGCGCTCGCTTCCTCAGGTATGGTTACCACAATAGAAATCTTCTTAGTTGCGCCGGGGGGTAATTCGATCTCCCGCTTAGAAACCTCAGCTTCGTATCCTCTCCTGGATCTAGCCACCACTTGCACCCGGTCGGAAGTGTTTCCGGTATTTTGGATAGTAAACTCCAGGGTAAGTTTATCCCCGGGATCAGCCTTTTGGCTGGAGGGAGAGGTTATTTTCATCCCCGGCACTTCCTTTACAGTAACAGTGGTTCCGACCTGATCAGAGACGGTAGGATCGGTAGTGGAAGTAGCAGTAAACTCAACTTCTTGCTTCCCGGCTTCGGCCCTCTGGGTGACGATAACGGTGATAAAGAGACTTTTTTCTTGGTCCGAAGCCAGGGTCTGTGAGCCGGGAGTTTCCAAGAGATTGAAACCGTCTGGTAGTGAGAGGGTGAATTCAAAAGTATCTTCTGCTCCACCTGTATTATGAACCGAAAATACTAAAGTGACAAAATCTCCCGGGCGGGCGGTCTTAGCCGGTGATAGGCTCTCTACCTGGACTTGTGAGAAAGCAGGGACAAAGAAAAGGAGAAAGGCTAATCCAGAAAATATTAACCCTAGGCAAATTTTTGTTGACAATAGTTGGTCAGATTGCTGTTTCTATACCGAAAGGCCGCAGCCATCCCAAATAAGGTGGAAACCTGATTTTATGATTTGGCCTCCAACAGCTCATGCAAGGACCTAACATCAGCAAAGCTTATTTGTCCATCACCGCTAAAGTCGAACATGTCGGCGTTCTCTATTACCACCGGTTTGTCGTAATAGAAGCCAAACAGCACCAAATCGTGATTATTCAATTTCCCGTCACCGTTGATATCCTCATATAAACCATCGTTATCTAAATCCTGGGGCGGAGCTTTTGAATCACCAATTATAACTATCCTTATTTCCAACCAGCCGGGCCGAGTGTAAAAATCAGTTACTTCTATCCCTTTATCATCGGTAAAGATTCTAACCCCAATCCCCACCCGAGTCTGTCCAGCCGCTATGCCTTCAAGCAGGATATCGGCCAACTTCAAATTCTTTACTTCCCCCGATATTTGATCCAAAACATCTACAATTCTAAATTGGAAAAGATTGGCTGAACTTTTTACCACTTCGAGAAATTTGTTATCTACAACAGCACTTTCCAGCCCCACTAAGCGAGCAACTTCTGGTTCTGTAAGTGAGATCTCTATATCGGCACGCCTAAAACCATCAGGCAAATTGGAAATAAAAAGGCCCAATTTTACTTCTTTTTTCTCATGCAGTTTCCTTTGCTGTAGTGAGATCACCTTCCATTCGATTTCTTTTTCAGTTACTATCTCTTCGGTCTCTTCCTCTTCTTTTTCCTCTTGTTCTTCCTCTTCTTCCTCTTCGGGCTCCTCCTTTTTCTTTTTCTCTTCGGGTTTTTCAACCTCTTCTTCAACCGGTTTTTTCTCTATGGTCAAAGAAGTATTATCAGAATGAGATAACCCATGGTTATCAGTAACGGTCAGAGTGACCTTATACTCTCCCGGAGCTAATGTAGAACAATCAAATTGTACCGTCTCGCCCGCCCCCTGCTTACCATCCAGCGCCCATTTCCAAGATTGGATACTGCCGTCTTCATCCAAGCTTTCACTACCATCCAATTTCACAAACTCCTCAGTAGTACAAGAGTAAGGACCATCCGCCTTGGCAACTGGAGGTTTTGGTTCTGGCTCTGCCCCAACTACGGTCAAAGACCCGTGAGTTAGCAAAGGCTCCACCCATTCGCTTTGGTCATTAAAGAAGTTATTGACAGTTATGGTTATCCCCACTTCTCCGGGACTTACCCCTTCAAATGTAAGAGAGGCTAACACCAGATCCTTTGCTCCAGCTTTGATGGTATCTTCAATATCCAGACCCTTAATTTGGATAGATTCGCTGGATAACTTTTTGATCTGACAGTAAGATTGAGGCAAAGCCTCACACTGAGCACTTTCAATTACCGCTACTCCCGGTTTATCCAGCTTTATTTGAATATCGAACCTTTGCATGCCTTTAGGTGCTTCTTCCAAAGTTAGCTTCAAGCTCGTCTGTTCTCCCGCCTTCACCTCTCCTTCCTCAAAAAGGAGATAAGCTTTATCTACAGCCAGGGCTTGGAAGGTAAAGGTTAGGGTCAATAAGAGTAATAAGAAGACAACCAGAAAGACTATTTTCCTACTGTTCATCTACCTCACCTCTTGGGTTTCTTGGGTTTCTTGGGTTTCTTGTTGGGTTTCTTGAGTTGCTTGATATGAGCAATTGATGAGCTTGGATGCTCACCACAACATTCGATTAGATTGCGGTTCCATTGGCTCATATCAATTGCAGTCAATACTTATATCAATTAGTTAGACTTAGTTAGACTAAGAGATTTAGGTAGGAGAGGTAAGGAATTACAGGGTGGGAATAATTAACATGGGTTTGTAAGATGGGTGATTTTTGTCGGCTGATGGACGCCCCACCTTTTTGCTTATATCAATCTTACTCAGCCTTTATCATCTCTTTTAAAGTCCGAACATCCTTAAAATCAAGGGCGCCGTCATTGTTAAAATCAAAAGCCCGCCAATTTTCGGTAACTGCTGAACTATCTAGGTTGAACCCTAAGAGGGTGGGGTCCTCAGTAGTTAGTTTTCCGTCCCCGTTTATATCTTCATAAAATCCATCCCCATCCAAGTCCTGGGGAGGATTCTTTGAATTTTCCACCGGCTGCAAATTCAGCTTTTCAACGCTAAATCTAGCTTGTTTACCACTCAAGACATGGCCACCATAATCGATCATGGCTAAGGCTAGATAGTCTCCGGGAGAGAGCAAATCCCCTTTTCCCCGACTGCTCACTAGTTTGAGCCTCCTTTCTCCTCCCGGTAATAAGAGGATATTATCAATGTTCATCTCCTCGATAGTTTCTCCACGTACATCTCGTATCTCTACTTTGCTTTCACCGGCCAGTTGGAGGTAACTATTCCCAACGTTTTCTACATCAACCGTTACTGTGAGAGGGTTTAATCCTCCTACTGATAAATTGGTTATCTTGGCTTCCTTCTTGGCCGTCCCCGGTGGAGTTACAAATACCTTAATGGCAAATCTCTTTCTCACCAGCACCGTAGTTCCTTCTTCAGTTTTGACTTTTTTTGGCTCTCCTTCCACCAGAATCACCGACCAATAAGTACCTTCGATACCATTGGGCACTTTGATAGAGACTCTGATCTCTTTTGTCTCATCCGGCTGTAAGGTAAATTGCCGAGGGCTGATGCTAATCCAGTTCGCATTGGACCTGGAGAGCATATCGGGTTCTAAATATATGTTTTCACCGTTTGGCTTAATATTCCAATCTGCTTGATAAACCCTTATCTCATTTTCATCGGAGCCGTCATTTTCGATACTGAAGGTGTTAGTTTTTTGAGTACCTGGCGGAATATTTAGGTAAAAATCCATCTGGCTTACCGTAATACCGAAAGGCAAATAAAAAAATATAAGTAATAGCAAAAAAGCTAGTGTGATAATTCGAAACAGATTAAGCACTCGCTTCATATCAAATTATGCCCTTTAACAGCCTAAGATCGAAAATAAAAGAGGGAGATAGCAATCATCTGGCTGCGCTACCTCCCTTTAAGCACTACTACATCTACCTTAGGATTTAGAGCTAATTAGAAGACACCGTGTAAAGCAAGGTTACACTGTAACTACCGGGTACGTCATTTAGATCGGTGACGTACTGGTAATCTATGTCCACATTCACTGACGCTGGATTGCTGGTGCTTCCCACTGTATCCTCATCACTTAGGTCATCAAATGGGTGATAACTATCCATGCCCGTTGCGATGCTAAACTGGGCATGGGCGTTACTTGCCTTCCATTTGAAGTCATCAAATACACTGGCTTCATTGGGAAGACTCCCATCACTAGTGGTCTCATAAGGGTCACTTACCGCATTAGGTTCAACGGTCAAAGTTATGCCACTTGTGCAGTTATTATCTATGCTTAGACCGTTTCCCGTGGACGATAATGTCTCACTACCCCCGGTAGCATCACCCAGGTCAACATCACCGTGTCCTGTGAAAGTAATCCAACATGAACCGCCTTCATTCATACTCCAGGATACCACTGGATTATCCGTTTCTCCTAAAAGCCCTACTCCTAAAGCTGACATCAATGCTATGCTCAGTACTATTACTGCTAGCTTTCTCATCGAAAGCACCTCCTAATGGTTTGGAACATGCATCTAGCAGCTCTGCCACCATCAGGAGCCACGGCAACCCGACTACCCTTCCTTAGGGATTTGGGATTCAGGATTTGGGATTTTGCTGTTAGGTTTTTGCTAATACCCAAGACCTGATACCTAGTACCTAAAGATGTGGGCTCGTGGTTTTGCGTCCCTTGATCGCTCAAGGTTTGCCTTTTTCGTCTCCTATTAGGCCGTAACTTTGCGCCCCGCCCTTTCAAGCGGTTTGCCCCTGTAGATGCTTTCGAATATGATAGTTTATAATTATCCATGTGAGCATATACATGGATATATCTTGAATAAATTATATCATATCTTTTCCGTCAGTCAACAGGTTAATTTTAACGATTCAACCCTGACTAGTCTGTAATTTAGGACACTGACCTTAATCTTCCATTCTCCAACTCTTCATCAATTTCCAATTAAAAGCTAGAGGGAGGTAGTTCGAAACTACCTCCCTTTAAGCACTACTACATCTACCTTAGGATTTAGAGCTAATTAGAAGACACCGTGTAAAGCAAGGTTACACTGTAACTACCGGGTACGTCATTTAGATCGGTGACGTACTGGTAATCTATGTCCACATTCACTGACGCTGGATTGCTGGTGCTTCCCACTGTATCCTCATCACTTAGGTCATCAAATGGGTGATAACTATCCATGCCCGTTGCGATGCTAAACTGGGCATGGGCGTTACTTGCCTTCCATTTGAAGTCATCAAATACACTGGCTTCATTGGGAAGACTCCCATCACTAGTGGTCTCATAAGGGTCACTTACCGCATTAGGTTCAACGGTCAAAGTTATGCCACTTGTGCAGTTATTATCTATGCTTAGACCGTTTCCCGTGGACGATAATGTCTCACTACCCCCGGTAGCATCACCCAGGTCAACATCACCGTGTCCTGTGAAAGTAATCCAACATGAACCGCCTTCATTCATACTCCAGGATACCACTGGATTATCCGTTTCTCCTAAAAGCCCTACTCCTAAAGCTGACATCAATGCTATGCTCAGTACTATTACTGCTAGCTTTCTCATCGAAAGCACCTCCTAATGGTTTGGAACATGCATCTAGCAGCTCTGCCACCATCAGGAGCCACGGCAACCCGACTACCCTTCCTTAGGGATTTGGGATTCAGGATTTGGGATTTTGCTGTTAGGTTTTTGCTAATACCCAAGACCTGATACCTAGTACCTAAAGATGTGGGCTCGTGGTTTTGCGTCCCTTGATCGCTCAAGGTTTGCCTTTTTCGTCTCCTATTAGGCCGTAACTTTGCGCCCCGCCCTTTCAAGCGGTTTGCCCCTGTAGATGCTTTCGGATGCTGATTTGCCAGTGAGATTTGCAAATCAGCCGTTGATGAGCTTATCCATTCAGAACTTTTCTCAGCTTCTTCCTCCTGACTACCACCTCCAGGATATATTTGATCTTTCAAATCACCAATCTTCTTTAAATCACCGATTAAACTTACTTCTACCTCCCACGTTTCTTCGGGGATATCATTTAAAAGCCCTCTTAACATATAGAGACCGCGTTCATCACACTGTTTTTTTAGCTCTTGAATCTTCTTTTTTATCCTGCTTAGGCTTTGATAAACTCCCGGTTTTCGTTTCATAAAAACCTGGAACAAGGCATTGACCCATGTATCCATATTTATGATCATATATAATGTGGTAGATTCAAACTCAAGTTCGCCTGTCAAAGGTCTTGATTTAACTCGCATAATAACTTCCTATTTAGTAGTTATGGTATAAAGAAGTTCCACTTGATAATTTCCCGATTTGTATTCGTATTGATCGAAATTTATTTTGTAATCTACTCCAATTTCATGCTCTCCATTTCGACTTTCTACCAAAACCTTATCATTAGTACTTAAAGTTAGATACCCACCATTCCCAACCTTGAGCTTAAAATCCTCGATAGGCTTTGTATAGCTTCCATCAAAGCTTGTTCCCATAGTTGAATTTAAAGCTCTTACACTTACCTGCCATCCTGTATTGCTTCTGGCTACGAGTTTGATAGCATTCTTTTTCTCAATATAGCCTCTTTCCAAATCGTCCTCTGTTGGCTTAGGAACGGAATAAACGGAATTGACAGTTCTTGATTCCGTAGAATTTGAACTAATGGAAAGGGCAACAAATGGTTGAATATTCCAACTTACAGTAACTGTGGCGGAATCACTTGCTGCTAGTAAGGTAAACGTGGTGAGAAGTATTATTAAGAGTACACTTATCCCTAGACTTAAGGATCTTGCAGTTTTTAACTTTTTCATCTGGTCCTTCGGCAGTTCTGCTGCCCTTCTCTAGGTCTTAGGGCTTGGGTCTTAGGTTTTAGCTAGTACCTAAGACCTGGTACCTAGTACCTAAAGTGAGGGTCGTGACTTTGTGCCTCACCCTTTCGGGTGATTTACCCTTTTCGGGACCGAATTTTCACCTGTTTTTCGGTAGTCCGGCTACCCTTCTTGGCGTTTTAGCGTTCATTGCGTTATGCGTTTGTTGCGTTTTAAACCCTATGAACCCAAAGAACTCAATGAACTCTAAGAACCAAGCTTAGGGCCCTTGGCTTTGCGTCCCCGCGTTTCCGCAGGTTTGCCTTTTCGACTAGGTCAAGTTGTTAAAGAACGATGGCAAGCATCTATTTATAATGCTTACCAATGTAAGCAATTATAATATACCACATTTGAAAAGGTATTAGACATCTTTGACTATCCGCTCTATAGGTTCTTCTTTATTGAGCTTTTTATTTATAAAGGGATGTAAGTTATAGCCGAGAAGTTCTTGGGAAGGGGTTTTTCGTAAATCGATCTTTTGTTTCTTTAGTGATTGAAAAGCTCAATCAGGGTTGGAATAACTTATTTTTGAGCAGTCTATCTATTATTTTTATCCTCATACATCCTTCGGTCTGCTTCCTTTAAGACCTCTTCTACGGTCATATCGCTACCCGGATCCCAATAAGATGAACCGATGCCCAAGGTGAGTGGGAAATCTAGAATATCCTGCTTTTGGTTCCACTTATTTAGCTCTTTTCTTATTCTGCCTTTTATCTCTTCTGTTTCCCCGTCGGTCTCCGGCAATATAATTAAAAACTCGTCTCCGCCATATCTTACTACTGTATCGGCATCACGAACATTTTCTTGAAGTAAATTGGCTACCGCTTTTAATACCTTATCCCCCCTCAGATGAGAATACCGATCGTTAATTTCTTTGAACCTATTTATATCAAGCATCAAAAAACCTAAAGGATGGTTATATCTATTGGCTCGCTCTATTTCTTTTTCAAGCGATTGGTTAAAGTAACGTCGGTTAAACAGGCCGGTAAGGGGATCCCGGATGGCCTGCTGGCGCAGTTTCTCTTCCAACCTGATTCTAGCTACCTCCTCTCGCAGGTGACCGGCTAAAATCTCAGCTAAGTTCACATCTTGCTTATCAAAGGTTCCTCTCCGAGTGGAAAAAGCTTGCAATACTCCTATGTCGCCAATGGGGATACTAACAAATGATCTTAGATCATTTCTAGTTGGTTCTGCTTCCTCCCAATCTCTTATATCTTTACCATGGATAGTCTTGCCTTCCCGCATCGTTTTCCCAGCTACACCTTCATCTATACCATGTTCTTTAATACCTTCGGGGTATGCTTCTCTGCTCACAGCTTTTGGAACCAGCTTATCTCCCTCCACAATGTAAAAGACACACAGATCAAGCTCTAGGATATTTTTTGCAGCTTGAAGGGCTTGATCCCATAGATTGTTCTCTTTCTCACATCTTTGCAATTGATCCACTGCTTTGTGCAATTCTTCTAATTTATTTCTCTCCTCAAGTAGTTTATCTTCTGCATATTTTCGCTCAGTGATGTCTCGAGCTACGCCTAGAATCTCCGCCGGCTTACCTTTTTCATCATCAAGGATAAAGCTAGCCTAGATTTTTCAGAAAGACAAGTTCTCTTTCAAGACAAAACCCTGTTCCC
>CAYUCE010000045.1:0-10030 GCA_964443275.1 uncultured Thermotogae bacterium
TGGACTCTCACCAGCTGGGTTACAGCCTTTTCGGCTGCTCCGGAAGGCCGAAGCCATCCGCTACGAAAAACCACTTCCCTGGAACTTCTTCGGCTATAACTTGCGTTCCACAAGAAACAAAAAGCTCAATAAGTAGGTTGTCAAAACAATATAGTTTGTTAACCGAGCTCCTGTCAAGTGATTGTTCGCATCCCCGGATAAAATTTGATAAAATCAGACTGGTACACGGGGGTAGTATCTAGGCCAATTAAAGAGTGTTTTTGTTGTTCGGCGACCCAGATATTTTGATCTAAAAATTCATTTTTTGGTAAAATAGACTGTGTCAAGACAGTTGTTATCAAATATGCTGTTATGAACAAAGAAGAGAAGTTTAGAAGCTTTGCTAATCTTTTTGATTATCTGTGCGCCGACAAGGGAGTGGTCGCCAAGTACAAACCTGGGGAGATTATCTATGATCAAGGCCAGCCCGATAACCGAGTCTATAGAATAAAGAGTGGAGGTGTAGCTCAGTCCAGGAGAAGCATACAAGGTAATATCATTACCTATCATATTTTGACCCCTGGTGATATATTCTCCACCTATCATCTCTCCGAGGACGCGGTCAACCAACCCTGTCAGGCCAAGGCACTGGTGATTTGTGAGATTCAGCAGGTTTTAAAAGCACACTTTCGGCGATACCTAAAAATCAATCCAAATTTAGCTATCAAAGTGTGTGATCTTATCTCCGAGGAACTGCAGGCCCGGGATGAGACGTTAGAGAAGACGATCTATTGGTCGGCAAAAGAACGTATCTACTCCATGATAAAGGATTTGGCCCAATTCGGTTACCCATCGGAAGAAGGAAAGCACATTGACTTTCTCACCCGGAAAGAATTGGCTGACATGGTTGGGGTGACCCAGGAAACCGCTATTCGATCTGTTATTGAGTTGGAAAAGGAAGGGAAAATTAAAAAGAATGGGCGGGAGATAATTGTATCGCCTTAAACTGGGTTGGATTCGGACTAGAAGTTATTGCTTGCTCTCATGACTCCAGTTAGATTATATCTTTGTACCCCTTACCTATGGAAGCTTTAGTAACCGGCGGTACCGGATTTATAGGGTCTAACGTAGTAAGAAGTCTCTTAAATCATGGGTTTAAGGTAAAAGTCTTGCTGCGGGAATCCTCCAATACCAAAAATATCTCCGGCCTGCAGGTGAGGAAAGCTTTTGGAGATCTACTCAACCCAGATTCACTTCGAAAGGCAGTTCAGGGTTGTCAACTGGTCTTTCATACCGCCGCACTGTATTCCTTTTGGACGCCCGATTCGGAGTTAATCTACAGGATCAATATCGAGGGAACCCGCAGCTTGCTCAAAGCTTGTCAAGAATTTGGTATAGAGAAAGTGGTTTACACTAGTTCGGTATCCACTCTAAAGACCGCTGAGGAAGGTAGGCCAGTGGATGAAGATTCCCCAGCCGACCCAAGTGAACTAATAAGCCATTATAAAAGAAGCAAGTATCTGGCCGAGCAGGTGGCCTTGGAATTTGCCCAAAGCGGCCTGCCGGTGACTGTAGTAAACCCCAGTTTTCCGGTAGGTAAAAGGGATATCAAACCTACCCCCACGGGCAAAGTCATCCTGAATTTTCTAAATGGAAAGATGCCTGCCTATTTGAATACCGGGATGAACGTGGTGGATGTGGAGGATGTAGCCGAAGGGCACGTTTTAGCTGCACAAAAGGGCGAGGTTGGAGAGCGTTATATTCTGGGGGGGGAGAATATGAGTATGAAAGAGCTTCTTCATATGCTTTCCGATATCACCGGTTTGCCGGCGCCTAGAGTACGGTTGCCTTACTGGCCAGTCTTGGGGCTTTCATATATAAATCTTTTTCTCGCCCGATTTGTAACTCACAAGAAACCCCAGTTTCTTCCGGACAGTGTAAGGATGGCTAAACATTATATGTACTATGATCCAAGCAAAGCTATTAATAAATTGGGCTTGCCGCAAACACCTCCCCGGGTGGCCCTACAAAAGGCGGTTAGATGGTTCATAGAAAATGGTTACGTAAAGGAGCCGATAGCCAAAAGAATCAGCAAGGAGTTGAGGAACGAGTGAAAGCGATTAGGTTATTATCGTTAATTTTGGCCTTTCTGGGGTTAGTTTTCTTTATTGGATTTTCCTCTGCATCCGGCTTCCAACAGTTAATCGAAGGTGGGGATGTGGCCTACGAAAGGTGGAGCGGTGGCAATTTTGATTTTAGCACGTATCGGGGAAGGCTTGAAGAGGCCATCAGCAATTACCAAAAGGCCCTCTCCTTAGTTCCAGATGGGCAAGTTGGGGCCAAAGAGCACGTGTTGGATCGTCTGTCCCAGGCATATTTTGAACTGGCTTTTGCTTACCTAGGTGATCCATCGGCTAAGGAAAGCGCGTTTGCCAAAGGAAAGGATTATGCACTAAAAGCCTTAAGGTTAGATGCAAATTTTAGATATGTGGGGCAGGGAAAAGGGTTTCGGGCGGCTTTGGGTTCTTCTACTGATGTATCGGCCATCTTTTTCTACGGGAATAATCTAGGTAGCTACCTTGATTATCATTGGATGGTCGCACTTTCCGGTGGAATGAAGGATGTTTTTGCTTCTTTTGAAAGATCGCTTGAGCTTGAAGAAAGATATTTAGGAGCGGGTCCACATCGGGCTTTGGCCTCCTTTTTAATTAAGGTGCCGGGATTTTTGGGAGGAGATCGAGAGGCTTCTAAGCAGCACTTTGAGAAATCCATCCAACTGGCACCCCATTTTCTGGAAAACTATGTGGATTACGCCGAATATTATGCCAAAGACAGCCTAAAAGATTGGGACCTTTTCTGCCAAAATCTGGAGGCTGCCCGACGTTTGGCAAAGGATGAAAAAGTTATGAAAAAGTGGCCTCTTTATAATACCCTGGCTGCAAAGAGGGCAAACCAACTTTATGGCTTTAAATATAGGGGAAAGCGAGTTTGCGGCGGGTGAGTTTATCTTCTTTAAGCTATTTTATTTATCTACTTTTTCTAGCTCCTCCAGGGTCTCTTTATGCACCTGGAAGGAATCTTTCCCGTAAAGTACAAAACGCACCGTCAAGATATTGGAGCCTTCCTTTAGATAATTAATTACCGTTTGTAGAGCTACTTTTGCGGCTTCCTGGATGGGATATCCAAAGGCGCCGGTACTTAAAGCCGGGAAAGAAACGCTTTTTATCTCCTTTTCTTCTGCCAGCTTTAGACTTTCTCGGTAGCAGCTAGCCAGAAGTTTCGGATCGTCTTTTGAACCACTGTAAACCGGCCCCACAGTATGGATGACGAAATCTGCTTTCAGGTTATGTCCTTTGGTAAGTTTGGCTTCACCTGTTTCACACCCGCCCAGGTTTTTGCACTCTTCCCAAAGCCCGGGCCCGGCGGCTCTGTGTATGGCACCGGCTACACCTCCACCCGGGGCAAGTCTCTTATTTGCTGCGTTGACTATACTTTTCGTTTCTTGGGCAGTGATATCTCCTCGGATGAGCTCCAAGGTCGAATTCCCGATCTCTACTTTTACCGTTTCTTTTTTCATATGGCCTCCTTTTGCCAGTGATTTGAGCCACTGTCGTTTGATAAAACCGTTTTTTAATACCATAAATCCGCATTTCTTTCAACCATCTCCATGAAGTATCTGAAGTTTTAATGTAAGCCTCCGTATTCTTAAGAAGCCATTTTGCTGTGCTCCTTATTTGGGAAGAAGAGGATAAAATTTTCTTCCTCGCTGCATAACTCCTCGCTTTCGCTCGTCAAACAGATTCGCCAGCGTCAGAAAAATTTATCCTCTCTTGACCTTGTCGATTGGGTATCCGAGGGAATCTCGGAGGAAATGCCCTACGTTATCATGTAAATTTCTGTTCACCTGTGACTTGATTTCTCGCTTATATCAAACTCAGAACTTCTGATGAAGTATCTGTATGTTAAAGATCGCTGTTTAGTCGGCTTAATATCGAATGGCCTTGTGAACAACCATAGACGGAAATTGCCTCAGCAATTCTCATCTGTTAGACTAATCTAAATTAATTCATCGAACTTATTGCGCCCGTAGTTCACAGTTAATCATGAGAGGAGATTTAAAATGAGAACCGTAGTGATTCTGGCCGGGGGAAAAGGCAAGAGATTATGGCCGCTATCCAGGGAGGAAAGGCCCAAACAATTTTTGAAAATAGGAGGAAAAAGCCTTCTTAGAAAGACATACGAGAGATCAGCCTCATTTGTAGATAAAGATCTTATCTATGTAGTGACTGGTAAAAAATATATTGATCAAACCCTTGCGGAGACCGGTCTTCCCAAGCAGAACATTATTGGTGAACCATCTTCTAAAAATACTGCCCCGGCGATAGGTCTGGCCGCAACTTTTATATCAATTATGGATGAAAAAGCAGTTATGGCCGTGCTTCCCGCTGATCACACTATAGGGAAAAAGGAAGCCTTCTTAGGTTGCCTTCAAGACGCAAGTTCCATTGCCAGCGAGGGTAATTGCATAGTAACTCTGGGGATTCCACCCGCCTTTCCGGCTACAGGATATGGGTATATAAAAGCTGCCGCCCCGCTTACCTCAAAGAAGACTAAACTAAATAATGAGGCCTTTAAAGTGGCAAGCTTCGTGGAGAAGCCGGACAAAGAAACCGCTTGCCGGTACCTACAAGGAGGTGGTTATTTCTGGAATAGCGGTATGTTTATCTTCCGGGTAGACAAGATACTGACAGCCATCAAAAATTTGCTGCCGGAGCTTTATCAAGGACTTCAAAAAATAAAGGCTCATCTAAAAAGCGAAGAAAGGGACCGGGTTATTCAGCAGGTTTATAAAGATTTGCCATCAACCTCTATCGATTACGGGATTATGGAAAAATGTGAAAATGCAGTGGTGATACCTGCGGATATCGATTGGAATGACGTCGGAGACTGGAAACAGATGGAAAGGTTAATGGAAAAAGATAGTGACCATAATGCCGTGGATGGGAAACACTTGGGTGTAGAAACCGAAGGTTCGATCATCTACAGCGAATTGGAGCATAAACTAATTGCAACCTTAGGAATAGAAAATCTAGTAGTTGTAGATACTGAAGATGCTCTGTTAGTGATGGATAAGTCGAGGTCTCAAGATCTAAAAGAGATAGTGAAGAAGGTTGAGGTGAAAAATGCAAAGTGAAAAATGCAAAGTGAAAAATGAAAAAGACAGTTAGCTAAATTTTCTCAAAAGAATATGAAAATACTTACCATTTTTGGTACCAGACCGGAAGCCATAAAAATGGCCCCGGTGATTAAGGCGCTCAAAGAGGAAGGTTTTGACTACCGGGTTTGCGTCACCGCCCAGCATAGGGAGATGCTCGATCAAGTCTTGGAAGTCTTTGCTATTGAGCCTGACCGAGATTTGGATATTATGACCCATGATCAAACTCTCTTCGATATTACTGCTTCCATCATTCGGCTTCTGGGTGATTTGTTGGAAGAAGAAAGGCCGGCCGTTGTTTTGGTGCAGGGTGATACTACCACCACCTTTATTGCTTCATTGGCCGCTTATTACAAAAAGATAAAGGTAGGACATATAGAAGCCGGATTGAGATCCCACGACAAATACAACCCCTTTCCAGAGGAGGTCAATCGGATTTGTTGCGATCATCTGGCCGATTTACATTTTGCTCCAACCGAATCCGCCCGATTGAATCTACACCGGGAAGGCGTTAAAGACAAAAACATTTGGGTGACCGGAAATACGGGAATAGATGCGCTTTTTTGGGCCACCCAGAAGCTCACCTTACCGGAAGTCGAAGATGAAATGGCGGCTTTTGGTAATTCCATATCCATCTCGGGAAACTACCGGTTAATTTTGGTTACCGGGCACCGCCGGGAAAGCTTCGGGGGAGGTATTGAAAATATCTGCCGGGGATTAGCCAAAGTAGCCGGAGAGGAAGGGGTTGAAATCGTCTATTCTGTACACCTAAATCCCAATGTTCGAAAACCGGTCAACCGGATTCTAGGCCATATCGAGAATATCCATCTCATAGAGCCGCCTTCTTACCTACGGTTCGTATATTTAATGAATAGATCGTACCTTATCTTAACTGACTCTGGAGGGATTCAGGAAGAAGCTCCCGCCTTGGGAAAGCCGGTTTTGGTAACCCGGCAAGTTACCGAGAGAACGGAAGGGATAAAAGCAGGCACTGCCAAGCTGGTAGGTACTGACCCTGACAAGATCTATAGGGAAGCAAAGAATTTGCTTACTAACAAGTCAGAATATGAAAAGATGGCTCAAGCTAAAAATCCCTACGGGGATGGGAAAGCAGCTTGGCGGATTATAAAGGCGCTTAAGTCAATTTAGCCATCCTGTATTCACAGGATTTTCTTTTAATATACGGTTACCATCCTTCTTTACCTTTTAGTTGGATGAAGCTGCAAGGACACAGTTTCTCTTCCTCCAAATCCCCTTCCCCGTCTTTTTTAATTAACAGTAGCTCCTGCACGCGCCGGCTGCCCACCGGGATGACCAGTCTACCCGGAGCGTTTAATTGATTTAGGAGTGAACCGGGAACTTTGGGTACGGAGCCGGTGCCCATTATCTTCCTGTAGGGGGCGTATTCTTCCCAGCCCACCGTTCCATCACCAATCTTAAAGTGAATATTAGCATAACCCAGCTTTTCTAGAATAGCTTGAGCGTTACGGGATAGGCTTTCAAATACCTCTATGGTGTAAACTTGGCCTCCAAGTTCAGCTAGAATGGCGGTTTGATAACCGGACCCGGTACCTATCTCCAGTACCTTATCGTCTTTCTGTAGATTAAGTGATTGAGTCATTAAAGCAACTATGTAGGGTTGGGAGATGGTCTGACCTTCTCCGATGGGAAGAGGATAATCCGCGTAGGCCCTATCCCTCATTTCCTCCGGTACAAACAAATGGCGGGGGACCTTTCGGAAGGCTTCTAGGACTTGCTCATCGGTGATATCCCTACCCTTTAGCTGATTTTTCACCATGCGGAGTCTATCGTCTACGTAGGTGGGCTGGCTATTATCGTCCTTCCAAAAACCAAATGGCATAGTTATTTTTCTTCTTTGTTGGGCTGGCCGTTCTTGTCTTGGTAGGCTGCGATTATCTGGTTAGCCTTCTCTTCATATTCCTGGGGGACGGTTATCCTGATTTCACCCAGGCCATCTACGTTAAACGGGTAAACGGAGTGAGGGACGTGGGAGACCAATCTGGGTTTTACCCCGTAAGATTCCAGCAGTCCTTTCAGCATCTGTGCTTCCGGTTCATTCCAACATCTATACACTACTTTGTAGTTATCGTTCATGGATTATTTTCCTTTATTCGCTAAATAGATTTTCTTAACTATTTTATCCTTACCTTTTTCATTTTACTTTATACATTTTGCATTTTTCACTCTGCATTTTTCACTCTGCATTTTCATTTATGTTACCAAAAACAAGCGCATTCTACTAATTGATCGATAGATATTGCTTTTAGGAGAGGAAAATTTCTCCCTCGCTGCTTCATCATACTTGCTTGACTTCAGTCTGTCCAAGCCTATAATTGCAAGGGTTAACTCCCCCTGAGCATGAGGTGAAATTGTGATAAAAACCGATGTGGCCATAATAGGAGCCGGTCCTGCCGGTCTATTTGCTGCGGATGAATTGGCCGATTCAGACCTTGAGGTAGTCGTAATTGAAAAAGGAAAAGACCTGGGCCGGAGAAGAAGCGTCACTAACGGAGTGGGTGGAGCCGGTGCCTATTCCAGTGGCATGCTCAACCTTACCCCGGACATAGGTGGTGATCCTCACAGCTTCAACAGAAATAGGGGCGAGATTCAAAAATATTTGGATATCGTGGACCAAACTTTTATCAATTACGGAGCCACCGAAGAATATTCGGGAGTTAATTCGGCCGACCTTAAGAAGCTAAAAGAAAAAGCCAGCCGGTCGGGTATAGAATTTATCAGCGGCAAACAGAAGTTTTTGGGAACTTCCAAAGTAAGAGCGGTCACCCAAAAATTTGTGGAAAGCTTAAAAGAAAAAGGGATCAAATTTCTTACTGACACCGAAGTGTTAAAACTAAAAACCCGGGATACCGATCGGCCATACAAATTAATCTGTGAGGGCCGGGAAGTAAGGGCCAAATTTGTGATTGCCTGTCCGGGAAGAACCGGTGCTTACTGGCTGAGGGAGCAGGCCAAAGAACTTGAGATTAAATACGAATACGGTCCCATCGACGTAGGAGTGAGGGTGGAGTTTCCGGCTGAGATCTATAGACCGGTAGCAAAAGTGATGCGGGATGCCAAATTCCGGATGCTAACTGATACTTACGATGACCAGGTAAGAAATTTCTGTACCAACCACCGGGGATTTGTAATAAGGGAAAAACATCCAGATTTTACCTTAGTAAATGGGCACGCTAAGCCGGAAGGTAAGACAGAAAATACCAATTTTGCCTTCTTATCTCACGTTGAACTCACCGATCCCATTGAAGATACCACCAGATACGGACGGGCTATAGCAGAGGTGGCAACTCGAATCGGAGGGGACAGGCCCATCCTGCAGCGTTTAAAGGACTTAAAATCCGGTAAGCGTTCTACCGATCGCCGGCTGAGGCGAGCCTTGGTCAAACCAACTTTGGCTGAATACACTCCGGGAGATATTTCCATGGCTCTTCCTCATCGGATCGTGGTAAATATCTTGGAAGGACTGCAGAAATTAGATAAAGTCTTACCAGGGCTTTACTCCGATCACACCCTAATTTATGCTCCGGAAATCAAGTTTTACGATACCAGATACCCGGTTAACAAATGGATGGAGACCTCAAAGCCCGGCTTTTACGTGGCCGGCGATGCCTCCGGGCACAGTCGGGGTATCGTCTATTCAGCCATCACCGGCATTATCGCCTCCCAAGGCATAAAGAGAGCCTAAAGTTCATCACACTTTATTTATAGATGCTATTAATCCTTGCTTATATCAACTTTAGCTGGCTCGATACTAACCGCACAGACTTTAAGCTCCGGTATCTTGGCAATCGGATCCAAAACCGGATTGGTGAGCATGTTAGCAGCCGCCTGGGCAAAATGGAAAGGGATAAATACCGTACCTTGGGAGATTCCCTGACTGAAGCTTGCCTTGATTAGGATCTCACCCCGCCTGGATTTAACCTTGACCATTTCCCCATCTTTAATTCCTATTTTTCTGGCGTCCGCGGGGTTGATTTCCACGAAAGCTTCCGAAACCAACTCTTCAAGTCCGGTTACCCGGCCGGTCATGGTGCGGGTGTGAAAATGATAAAGGACTCGGCCGGTAGTTAAGACCAGTGGGTAATCAGCATCCGGCAGCTCAGCCGGCTTTTTGTACTCTACCGGGTGAAATTTGCCTCTGCCGCGGGCAAACTCTCCTTTATGCAAATATTTGGTGCCCGGATCGTCGTCATCGGTACATGGCCACTGGAGGCCGGTTTTCTCTAGTCTATGGTATCTAATACCTCCATATATAGGGGTTAAGGCGGCCAATTCATCCATAATCTCCGAGGGATGCCTGTATTTCATTTGATAGCCCATTTTTCCGGCCATTTGGGATATAATCTGCCAATCGGGGCGAGAATCACCTACAGGATCAATAGCTTGATTCACCCGCTGAATTCTTCGCTCCGTATTGGTAAAAGTTCCCTCCTTTTCGGCAAAGCTAGCCGCAGGGAGTATCAAATCGGCAAATTCTGCTGTCTCGGACATAAATAAGTCCTGGACGATTAAAAAGTCAAGTGATTTGAGAGCCTCCTTGACATGTGGTATATCCGGGTCGGACACCATGGGATTTTCTCCCATTATATACATACCTCTCAGGTGGCCCTCTCGGGCAGCGTTCATCATTTCCACTACCGTAAGGCCATTTTCTGAAGGAAGTCCTACTTCCCACCCCTTTTCAAATTTGGTGCGGATTTCCGGATTCTCTACCGATTGATAGCCGGGATATACATTGGGCAGCGCTCCCAAATCGCAAGCCCCCTGCACGTTGTTTTGGCCCCGCAGCGGATTTAC
>CAYUCE010000045.1:10130-14955 GCA_964443275.1 uncultured Thermotogae bacterium
CTTCTTCCAAAATTACCTGCATCATGGCGTTTAGCCAGGC
Source organism: uncultured Thermotogae bacterium (assembly GCA_964443275.1). Taxonomy (GTDB): domain Bacteria; phylum Bipolaricaulota; class Bipolaricaulia; order CAYUCE01; family CAYUCE01; genus CAYUCE01. Next base: position 10,171 of record CAYUCE010000045.1, read on the forward strand.
CACATCGGAGCCGGGTTTTTGCTGTAGGTGAAGATCCGCTATTTGGGCTAGCTCGATTTTTCGGGGATCAACTACGATTAGCTTGGCTCCGTTTTTTACCGCCTTTTTTACAAACAAACTGATTACCGGATGGGTCTCCGTAGTGTTTGATCCGGTAACCAGGATACAATCTGTATCTGCAATTTCGTGAATGGAGTTGGTCATTGCTCCGCTACCGAAGGCCCTTACCAACCCGGCCACTGTAGAAGCGTGGCAAAGGCGTGCGCAGTGATCGACATTATTAGTCCCCAATACCGCTCGGGCAAATTTTTGCATCAGGTAGTTTTCTTCGTTGGTGCACTTGGCCGAAGAAAGGACGGCCAGACTGTCGGAACCGTGGTGGTCTTTGATCTGGGTCAATTTATCCGCCGTTATGCTCAAAGCTTCCTCCCAATCTATCTCTTCAAATTTACCGTCCCTTTTTATCAATGGGCTAGTCAGGCGCTCACCGCTGTTGATAAAGTCCATCCCAAACCTTCCCTTTACGCAGAGCTTTATCCTGTTTACCCCTGCATTTTCATCAGATGTAACTTTTACCACTTGGCCGTCTCGTACGTTAAGATCGAGTTGACAGCCCACCCCGCAGAACGGGCAGATGGTGGTTACTTTTTTATATTCCCATTCCCTGCCTTGGAATTTCTCATTTTTGCCTGTTAAGGCACCGGTAGGACACAAAGCTACACATTGGCCGCAAAATTCACAATTTGTGTCCGTCAGGTCAATTTCAAACGGGGTAGCTATCTTGGTGTTAAATCCACGCTGTGAAAAGCTGTATACGGAACGTCCCTGTATTTCTTCACAAACTCTAACACAGCTTCCACACAGGATGCATTTGTTATAGTCACGAATAATAAAGGGGTTGCCTTCATCCACAGTGTAGCGGTTGGCTTCATAATCTTCTCCCTTGAAACAATTACGATCTACCTGGTACTGATAAGCCAAATCTTGCAATTTGCAGTTACCACTCCGCTCACAAATTAAGCAATCTTGAGGGCAATCGGAAAGTAGCAGCTCGATGTTTAATTTGCGATAATTCCTTATCCGCTGATTATCGGTCTCTACTACCAGATTCTCTTCTGCCGGGTAAGAGCAGGCAGCCACCAGTTCACCGGATTCGGTTAATTCTACCAGACAGACTCGACAAGCACCGAAAGGTTTCAGTTCTTGGTTGTAACATAAGGTGGGTATCTCAATACCGGCATTTTGAGCTGCCTCTAGGATGGTAGAATCCTCATTTACTTTTATCTTTTTACCGTCAATGGTAAGTTTTACGCTCATAAAGCCCCTTTTCTGTTTATTATTTTACCCAAAAGTAAAAAGTGTAGAGTTTCACACTCTTTTAACCGCACCGAACTTACAGACCTCCGCACATAGGCCGCAACCTTCGCAAAGTTCAGGATCTATTACATACACCTCTCCCGGTTCACCCTCTATAGCCTGGCTCGGACAGACGTCCTTACATTGGTTGCAGCCCCGGCAATTATCTTCAATTATTCTGTAAGTAACCAAATCTACGCAAACTCCGGCCGGACATTTTTTATCCTCGATATGGGTCAAATACTCATCTCTAAAGTATCTTATAGTAGTAAGCACCGGATTGGGAGCAGTCTGGCCCAAACCGCACAGAGAAGATTCTTTTACCATTTGGGCAATTTCTTCTAAAAGCTCCAGATCGCTCTCTTCTCCCTTTCCTTGAGTAATTTTATTCAATATCTCCAACATACGCTTGGTTCCCACCCGGCAAGGAGTGCATTTTCCACAGGACTCTTCCTGTACAAAGGAGAGAAAATAGCGGGCTACATCCACCATACAGGTGTCCTGATCCATCACCACCATCCCCCCGGATCCCATAATAGAACCTGCTCCCTGCAGTGATTCATAATCTATGGGTAGATCCAGTAAATCGGCGGGGATACAACCTCCGGACGGTCCCCCAGTCTGGACAGCCTTAAATTTTTTTCCGTTGGGGATTCCTCCTCCGATATCGAATATAATTTCCCGGAGGGTAGTTCCTATAGGAACTTCAACCAGACCGGAGTTAGCAATCTTGCCGGTTAATGCAAATACCATAGTTCCCCCACTACTTTCGCTACCTAAACCGGCAAACCATTCCCCTCCTTGGGAGATAATGGCAGGGATGGAAGCAAATGTCTTTACGTTATTGATATTGGTTGGTTTTCCCCATAAGCCGGAATTAGCCGGGTAGGGAGGCCTTGAGCTGGGCATCCCCCTTTTACCTTGAATGGAGGACATCATGGCGGTTTCTTCACCGCAAACAAATGCCCCGGCCCCCTCACTTATCTCCAGATGAAACTTGGTTCCTGATCCTAGAATATTCTTGCCCAAAAAACCTTGCTCTTGAGCATCCCCTATCGCTTTACGAAATCTCTTTAAAGCCAAGGGGTATTCCGCTCGAACATAGATATAACCTTGTTCAGCACCAATGGCGTATGCTGCAATTACCATTCCTTCTAAAACTTTATGCGGATCTGCTTCCAATATACTTCGATCCATAAAAGCACCCGGATCCCCTTCATCAGCATTGCATACTAAGTATTTCTTACTTCCCGAAGCCCGGCGGCAAAATTCCCACTTGATCCCGGTGGGAAAACCTGCTCCGCCTCGGCCTCTAAGGTTGGATTCCTTCACTTCCTCAATCACTTCTTCCGGGGTCATCTCCCGGAGTACCTTTTCCAAAGCTTGATATCCTCCCTTGTGGATATAATCATGAATGTTCTCCGGGTTTATATGGCCACAGTTTTTAAGTATGATCCTTTTTTGTTTATTGTAAAAGTCAATCTGAGGATAGTGAGGGATCAGCTTATCTGAAGAAGGGTCTCGATAAAATAGACGTTCTACAGGTTGGCCTTCGGCTATATGAGATTGGACAATCTCGGCTGCATCGTCCTCTCGGACATGGGTATAAAAGATGTGTTCAGGCTCGACTACTACGATAGGCCCTTGCTGGCAAAACCCATGACAACCGGTAAATTTAATTTCAGTATCCTCTTCTAATCCCAACTCTTCAAGGGAATTCTTTAATGCTGCATAAATTTGAGGTGATTTAGAGGAAACACACCCTGTACCCTCACAGACCATTATGGTGTGCTTATTGTTTACTGTGTTACCCATCCTGATTACTCCCCTTCAGATTTGCCCAGCCTGGTGAGCAAGTCTTTCACTGAGGTGACGGTCATATTGCCGTGTACCTCTCCATCAACCTCCACAACCGGAGCTAGCGCACAGCATCCCACACAAGCTACCCTTTTCAAGCTGAAGGTGCCGTCTTCGGTAGTTTCCCCCGGAGCTATATCCAGTTGTCTTCTTACACTTTCCAAAATAGCCTTACCCCCTTGGACGTGGCAGGCTGTGCCCTGACAGACTTTTATGATATGTTCTCCACCCGGTTGCAAATCGAATTGGGAATAAAAAGTTACAATACCCCAAATGCGGCTCATCGGAATTCGCAACCTCTCAGCTAGATAGAAAAGGACGGGGCGAGGAAGGTATCCATACTTATCTTGCATCTTTTGAAGGATGGATATCAAAGGGGTGGAACCTTCGTTGAAACTTTTAAGGATCTGTTCGGTCTTTTTCCTATCTTCTGCGGTGACTTGTACGCTCTCTTGATTTGGATGTCTCTTAAGCACTAAACAATTCCCCTCTATTTTTTTGAAGATCTGCTCAAAATAAAGATCTAGGTCTAAGTATAATGGGAGATCGATAAATAAAACAAGCCGGAGATATGCTTAGAAATCTCTACTTTCCGAAATAACCAAAGGTAAGATATCATCTGAACTTAAAGGGGGAAGTTTTAATGTTTTCAGTAAACTCTCAAGAATTCCTTAATTCCTGCTATGATGCCTTCGGCTATTTGACTCTGGTAACTGGTTCTTTTAAGCTTTACCTCTTCGGAGGGATTAGTTAAAAACCCAACTTCAACCAGCACGGCAGGCATGTGGGCCTTCCTGATAAACAGGGGGGCTTGGCGAATACCTCTATCCTTAGCTTGTGTTCTGTATACCAGATTCTTTTGAATTGCTTTCGCTAATTTCTTGCTTTCGTTTATTTGGTAACCATTTAATTCTTCAGCTATGAAAGTCTCTACACCTTTGACATATTCTAGTGAATGGGCGTTAGCATGGACGCTGATGAAAAGGTCAGCCGCCAGCTGATGGGCGTACTCAACCCTATCATAGGGCTCTACGTAGCGGTCGCTTTTTCTGGTGAGATAGATTTCTATCTCCGGTTCGGCCGTGGATTGGGTATAGATCATCTTTGAGATAGTCAATATAATATCCTTTTCTTCTGTGCCGGAGTATCCAATGCAGCCGGGATCGAAACCCCCATGTCCGGGATCGATGACCACCCGGTACTTGTGGGTAAATTTGGTTCCCGCACTGAGCGAAAAAGCCATTAACGTGGCTAGAATCAACAAAGGTACAAACAAGAACTTTAAAAATTTTGTCATAACCTGCCTCCTCTAACAGTCACGAAGTTTTATCCTCCAAAGTTGGTTATATTATTGAGCTTTTCGATCATTAAAGAAGCAAAAGATCGATCATGGATGTTATATTCTCGTACTACGCTTCTTCGAAGCTCTCTGCTTCGCAAGCTTCGCAGAAGCGGAGAAGAGCCTTCAGGGTTCCACCCTTATATGGGATGCCCAAATAAAAGCCATGGAACCTTGCGCCATCCGCTACGAAAAACCACTTCCCTGGAACTTTCTTGGCTATAACTTGCGTT
>CAYUCE010000046.1:0-14467 GCA_964443275.1 uncultured Thermotogae bacterium
GGCATGTTTCGGTTGGGCACAGAGGCCCAACCCTACGTTTTTATGATACCCTATAATAAAAATCATGGGCCGGTGTAGCTCAGCGGTAGAGCAGCGGTTTCGTAAACCGCAGGCCGGAGGTTCGAGTCCTCTCACCGGCTCCACCAAGTGCCCACGATATCAGCACCTAATTTATGCAGAAAAAAACTTCACTAAAAAAATGAAAATGTCCGTCATAAACTGGAAAAAGACCGCAATTTTAACTCTTGCTTCCCTTCCGGTAATCCTCGCCCTCCTTTTACCTACCCCCTCTGGATTAAGCTGGGATGGACAGGTGATGATAGGCATCTTACTAATGGCGGTAGTACTTTGGATTACCGAAGTGATACCCCTACCGGCCACCGGGCTCCTTATCATGATACTGCAACCCTTGCTGGGGGTGACCGGTGCGGAGAACGTCTTTTCCTCATTTGGAAATAAGGCTGTTTTCTTCCTATTAGGCTCGCTTACTTTGGCCGCAGCCATCGATAAGCATAATTTGCACCGAAGGGCAGCCCTGAAGGCATTTACCTATTTTGAGTACGGCCCTAAGCGATTTGTGTTTGGAGTAATGGTGGTAGGAGCAGCCCTTTCTTTCGGTATCCCCGAGCACGCCGTTGCCGCACTCCTTTTACCCATTCTAATGCATATTCTAATCTCCATGGAACTAGTCCCTAGAGAGAGCAACTTCGGTATCCTAACCATGCTGGCCCTTACTTACGGGACCTCCATTGGCAGTTGGGGCACCCTGTTAGGAGGAGCCAGAAACCCCTTGACTGTAGGATTCCTAGAAGGAACATTGGGGTATAGTGTGACTTTCCTGGATTGGATAAAGATGAGCTTTCCGGCGGTGATCATAATGCTTCCCTTAGCCTGGCTGATCTTGGTGAAGCTTTTCCCGCCCGAGGTAGACGCAAATGACCTAAAAGAAGCTAGGGCGGAGATGGCCAAGGAAAGCGGGCAAATGGAAGCGATGCAAAGAGAGGGAAAGCTTACTTTAGCAGTATACGGGATCACCATCCTTATGTGGATGACCCTATCGGAGACCTTGGGAGTGGCGGTCATTTCCATTATCGGTGCTTCTTTACTTTTCCCACTGGGCATCGTAAATTGGGGAGATGTGGAGGAGAGAGTAAATTGGGGGCTAATCTTGCTGTACGGCGGGGCAATAACTATGGGAGTAAGCATAGGTGAGACTGGGGCCGGTGAGTGGCTGGCCGGGGGCATAGTATATTTATCCGGCGACAGCCCCTACCTAGGTCTAATAATCATTTTACTTATCGGATTTTTACTTACCTCGGCCATGAGCAATACGGCGGCCGTGGCACTGCTTTTACCGGTAGGCTTAGCTTTAGCCGGTGGAATCACCGGGCTTTCCCCAATTGCCACCTCCTTTCTTATCGCTTTGGCCGGGGGAGGAGCTTTTATGTTGGTAACTGCCTCTCCCAATGTAGCTATCGCTTACTCCTCGGGGTATTTCTCCCCTCGAGATCTTTTAAAATCAGGTATATGGCTGGTGGCGGTCACCGGGGCGGTGCTTCTTTTAATTTCCATAACCTACTGGAGATTCATTGGATTGTGGTAAGAAGTTGAATATAATGAACATGCAGGTAAATTTGTGTCTTAATTAGGACGTGACAGGATGTTTGAAAATATACTGGTAACTATATCCTCTGAGTATTTCTCAGATTCGGCGATCAAAAGGGCAGTGGAGCTAAGTGAGCATTTTGGAAGTAAGATCACCATCCTATACGTGGTAGAAGAGAAAGTTATGGAGATGATGAACTCATCCTTGGAGTACACCATGACCCACCAAGATAGGGAGAAGACGGAGGACAAAGTAGTTGAGGAGATTAAGGACCGGGCAAGAGAGATATTCTTCGAAAAGGCAGAAAAAATAGCCAATAAACAGGATATCAAGATAACTTCCTGGGAAATTAGGGAAGGTAAATATACGGATACCATCCTGGATTTCTGTAAGGAAAGGGAAGAGAAAATTGACTTAATAGTGATGAGCTTTGAAAGAGCCACCCTGCTTGATTACGAGATATTTGAATGGATTTCTCCCCCCCTGTGGATAGAGAAAAATGGAAGGGATATTAACAAAATAATTGCCTTTCCTTCCAATCTAACCTTCAACTTGAGGCTTCCGGCCATAACCTTCGATTTGGCGGAGAAATTGGATGCCCAATTATATTTGGAATATATAGTGGATGAAACCCGAAAGCACAGCGTAAGCATGGAGGAGAAGCCGGAGGAAGTACAAATAGGTAAGAAAGAGTTAACCAAGGTGGAGAAAACGGTAAAAACTTGGGATCAACTGAACGAAGATGCTGCAAGGTTCTTGGAGGAATGTAAGGAAAACTTCAAAGATAGGTTAAAAGGGCTTCACTGTCACAGTAACTCGGGTAGTCTGGAAAAGCTGATTGTAAAGATGGCTAAAAAAATTGATGCCGATTTGATAGTCTTAGGAAGGGAGCAAAAAAAGGATCGGCGTGTGCTGGGTATGTTTAAACGCAAAATCAAACGAGAGATTATTGAAGATATACCCTGTCCTATCCTACTTTTAGGTTGATCCTTTAAAGAAAATATAAAAAAGGAGGTAGCTTATGGGGAAAATAAGGACCACTGAAGTAAGTCGTTTTTCTTATCATTACCCCCGCAATACGGCCATAGTGAGCGTAAAATCAGAGGAAGCGGAAAATTGCCTAGCCGTTGCCTGGCACAGTTCACTTTCCCACAACCCCCCTATGTACGGGGTTTCCATAGCTCCACCCCGGTTTTCTCACAAGTTAATAAGCCAATCCGGTGAATACGCGGTTAACTTTCTCCCTTTCAGCCAGGTCAAAAAGGTGGCCGCAGTGGGAGGGGTAAGTGGCAAGAATACGGATAAGTTTTCCCAATTTAATATAGAAAAAGAAGAACCCTTAGTAATTGACTCACCCCTTCTAAAAGATGCCTACGCTGCTTATGAGTGCAAATTAGTAAGTGAGGAAAGTTACGGTGATCATACCTGGTTTGTAGGTGAGGTAGTTGCCGCTCATTACGATGAAGATGCTTTCGGTAAATATCTGCAAGCCAAAGAGCTAACCCCGGTCCTCTACCTGGGTGGGGACGTGTACTTGGAAGCTAAGAATCCAAACATTTATCGGGTGAGCAGAAAAAGAAGGGATGTAGAAGAACTGTAGTGAGGATATAAACAGTGGGTATCACCCTAAATTACAAAAAATCAGTCAAAAATTTCCTACACTTGCTTTACCCCCCTCACTGCTACATTTGTGAGAAACCACTTGAAGTTAGGAAACAAAAAGAGAGTGCTTACCTTTGCAAAGCTTGTAAATCTAGAATTGAAAAAGTAGAAGGCCCCTTTTGCATATGTGGAACCTCTTTAAAAGGAAAAGATCCACTGGTCGACCTCTGTGAAACCTGTGCAAACCGGATAAGATATTTCGACCTAGTCAGGTCTTATGGTTACTACCAAGAGCCATTAAAAGATTTAATCCGAGCCTTTAAAAACCGGGCAGAGAAAGAGCTCTCCCGAGAACTGTCACTGCTTTTGAAAGATGTTGTCTCGGATATACCATCTGAATTTTCGAGTATGACCTATATTCCTCTATCTAAAATGCGATTTAGAAGACGAGGCTTTAACCAGACCAAACTTCTGGCTTCCGATCTAGCCAATTTGCTGAACTTAGAGGTAGTTCCGGCCCTAGAGAAGGCGAAAAGAAACTTACCTCAGAAGGGTCTTTCCCAAGCGGAAAGACAGGAAAACGTAAGAGGCGTCTTTAGATGCACAGGTAGCGGGAAGGAGAATATTTTGCTGATAGATGACGTTTACACTTCCGGAGCTACCGTCAATGAAGCAAGCAGGGTCTTAAAGGAGGGTGGCTACGAAAAGATATTTGTAGTCACCATAGCCAGATCAAAGTGGCAGTAAATGAGATAAATTCGATGTCTAAAAGTCCCACCATTATGGGTATAATCTAAACAAGAGCTTGCCATAACATTTCTCGTATAAGTGATGGAATCATCAAATCAATCTAAGATGTGGGTTTAAGCTTTGGAAGATGCGGCAAAGTGATGAAAAAAAGCGAGAGTATTTCTAGAATTCTAGTTTACCCAACTTGGCAAACTAGGTTGCTATTTTGGTATCATGCTAAAGACCAGCACTTAGTTTAGATGCACTGGGTAGTGCTCGAAGCAATACCGTGTTACATAAAACTAAGTGCTGGTGGTGTGAATTCTTTTAAAAATTTGCTTTTAAACTACAGGTACAAGTGATGGCCACAGAGGAAGAGATTCGTGAAATCAAGAGAAGAGTAAATATAAAGGATATAGCATCCCAATATTTGAAACTTAAAAAGAGCGGAAAAAACTTCCGTGCCAAATGCCCTTTCCATCAGGAGGATAATCCATCTTTTACTATAAGCCCGGAGAAGAACCTCTTTCACTGCTTCGGCTGCGGCGAAGGCGGGGACGTATTCAAATTTTTGATGAAGATTGAAAATATCGACTTCCCGGAGGCAGTAAGAAGGCTGGCGGTAAAAGCGGGAGTTAGGCTTAGCCGAAAGGATGAAAAGACCAGTAGAAGTTCAAAATTAAAACGGATAAATAAACAGGTAGCGGAGTACTTCCACCGCAACCTGCTGGGCAAATCAGGAAGAAAAGCAAAATCATATCTTGAAAGCCGCGGCTTTACCCAACAGATTGTAAACGCCTTCAAACTGGGGTATGCTCAACCCGGATGGGATAATTTAATCAAATGGAGCAAAAGTGGAAATTCACCAAACTCACCTAACAAACTCAAACAAGAGGATCTCCTGACATTGAGTCTGATAAGCAAAAGCAGTAAGGGAGGATATTATGACTATTTTAGAGACCGCCTTATCTTTCCCATCTACGATATAATGGGAGATATAATAGGCTTTGCCGGCCGCTCCCTCCCCGTCCAAAGCTCAGATTCAGCTCAAAAGGGTCCTAAATACCTAAATATCTCTAACACCCCCCTGTTCAAAAAGGGGACTATTTTATACGGACTGAACTTCGCCCGGCAATCTAATAATGATCAGCTCATCTTAATGGAAGGTTACACGGATGTCATTGCCGCCCACAAAATCGGTTTTAAAAACGCATGCGCTCAGATGGGTACGGCACTGACCAAAAAGCAAGTGGATACAATCAAAAGATATTTTGACCAGGTGATAATAACCTACGATATGGACCTTGCCGGTCAAAAAGCAGCCCTTAAGGGAATGATTCTTTTAAGAAACGCTGGTCTTAAAGTAAAAGTGGCTTTACTTCCTAAAGAATCTGACCCGGATGATATCTTGCAGAAGGAAGGAAAAAGGGGATTTGAGAAATTCTTGAAAGAGGCAGTGCCTTTTCACCGCTTCTTTTTGTCCCACCTAGAAGAAAGTTATGATTTAGGTTCTGTTGAGGGCAAGGAAAAGGCCCTATCAGAAGCGAAAAAGTTTATAAAAAATATCAAAAGCGCTTGCTTAACCGAAGAGATAATCGAAGAACTTGCAAGCTTGACGAAAATTCCTTATGAAGACGTTAAGATGGCAGTAAAAAGAAGCGATTTCAGTCTCCAGCCCGCCAAATCGGATCAATCGGATGACGGTGAATCGGATGAGTGGTGGGCAGAAGATTACCTACTTTATTTCCTGTTCTCTGGGGACCTAACCCTTGACCGGTTGCAAAGTGAATTTGAACCCCAGGACTTCACAAAATACGAATGTGTAATGGATACCATATACGAAATACATGAATCAAGAGATCAGTTTGATCTTGACCTCTTACTAGAGGAACTGGACACTGAAGAAGAAAACCTCATAACCCATCTGACCTTAAGCCAGAGGGATTTCTTTACCGATAAGGAAAAAGCTATTTGTGATAATATCTCCAAGTTAAGGTGTGCTTGTATAAACCGCAATATTGAACATTTACATCAGAGCTTAAAACAAGCAGAGGAGAAAGGCGACGAAAAAAAGATCAATAAACTAAGCCAGGACTTATCTCGCCTGCAAAAGCAAAAGCTTAAAGAAATAAGAGGCAATAACGGGGGGTGTGGAAAATATGGACCCTGAGACGGATGAAGAATTAACCGGAAACGGGGCGGAGGAAAAAGATTTATATTCCTTTTCGCCATTACCAGAAGAGGAATTAGCTGATGATTTTGATGACCTAGATGACCCGGAGGAGGTATCCGCGGGAACCACTTCCAATGATCCGGTAAAAATCTACCTGCAGGACATTGGAAAGATGGAGCTTCTAACCCGCACAAAGGAAGTAGAGCTAGCCAAGAGAATAGAGCAGGGTGACCAGGAGGCTAAAGAGGAGCTGATTAACGCTAACTTACGCTTAGTGGTATCAATTGCCAAAAATTATATGGGAAGGGCGCTATCCTTTCTGGACCTTATCCAGGAAGGAAATGTAGGATTGATAAAAGCAGTGAAAAAATTTGATTATACAAAGGGATTCAAATTTTCGACCTATGCCACCTGGTGGATACGCCAGTCTATAACCCGGGCCATAGCCGACCAATCCAGAACTATCAGAATTCCGGTTCACATGATAAAGACGGTACGAGAGATGAATCGGGTAAGAAGAGAATACCTTTCCGAATGCGGCCGACCCCCCTGCCTGGAGGAACTGGCCGAGGAGTTAGACATGCCGGTAGAGAAGGTAAAGATGGTAGAAAATGTCTCTCCCTATACAACTTCTTTGGAAAAACCCATTGGGGATGAAGAAGACGGTACTTTAGGTGACTTCATTGAAGATGAAAAAGCCCTCTCTCCGACCAGAGAAACCTTCGGAATGCTCTTAAAGGACGAGCTGGGGAATGCTCTAGATCAGCTAGAATCCAGGGAAAAGAAAATACTCAAACTAAGATACGGTTTGGATGATTCCCACCCCCGCACCTTAAAAGCGGTAGCCAGAGTTTTCAATATCACCCGGGAGCGGGTGCGCCAGATCGAAATTAAAGCCATTGAGAAGTTAAAACATCCCAGCCGCAAAGAGGAACTTAGGAAATTTAGAGAGCTCCTCTCAAACGAATAACCAAGACTTATAACTTTATGGTTTCCGGTAAATATCCCTTCCCTCTTATCCTGGGGCCTACTGCGGTAGGTAAGTCGGAAGTAGCACTCAAACTAGCCACCAGCAGCCAGGCAGAAATAATCTCCTGTGACTCCCGAGCCATTTATGAAGGGATGGATATCGGGACCGCAAAACCCCCGGTAAAGTTACGCCGCCAGGTACCCCATCATCTAATTGATATAAAAAAGCCAGAAGAACCCTATGATGTGATTGAGTTTCGCCGTGATGTAAAAGATGCAATTGAGACTATACTTGCAAGAGATAAGTATCCTATACTGGTAGGGGGTAGCACTTTATACGTAAAAAGCCTAACTGATGAGTTTTTTTCCGGCCCCTCAGCCGATCCGGATTTGAGGAATGAACTAAAAGAACAACCTTCAAAAAAGTTGTACGAGAAGTTGAAGGAGGTGGATCCTGTGGCCGCCCAAAAGATCCATCCCCACGACGAACAGAGGATAATAAGAGCACTTGAAGTGTATACTAAAACCGATCGGCCAATAAGCGAGCTCCAAAACCGTGAAGGTGTAGAATTTAAATACGATTTTTTAAAGATTGGCTTGCGAATGAAAAGAAAAAGACTCTATGAGCGGATTGACACCAGAGTAGATAAAATGTTCGAAAGGGGATTGGTAGAAGAGGCAAAGAAATTAAAACCAAGACTTGATCTGGGCATGCAGGCTTATAAGACCATTGGATATACAGAAATTTTCGCCTATCTTGACGGTGATATACCCTTGGAAGAAGCTAGAGAAGAGATTAAAAAAAATACCCGCCACCTGGCGAAAAGGCAACTAGCTTGGTTTAAAGACGACCCCGAAATTAAGTGGATAGATGTTGCCAATAAGACAGCCGGGCAAGTGGCAAGGGCCATTAAATCTCTCCCCAATTATCCCCAACTTTAATATCCACGATTATAGGGACTTCCAGCTCAAACACACTCTCCATACTCTCCTTTATCTCCTCACCCGCCGGGCCGACCTCGTTTTCATCTAGCTCAAAGATTAACTCATCATGGACCTGCAGAAGTAAACCCCCCTTTAATATCCCCTCTTTTATCTTTTGATGGATATCTAGCATGGCCAGTTTAATTAGGTCGGCCGCCGAACCTTGGAGAGGTGTGTTGATAGCATTTCGCTGATCGTAGCTTCGTTTGTGGTAATTAGAGCTGTTAATAAAAGGAAGAGGCCTTTTTCGATTTAATATAGTAGTCACATATCCTTTTTCTTCCGCTTCCTCTACCAATTTCTCAATGAATTTTTTCACCTTTAGGTAACGGCGAAAGTAACGGTTTATAAATCTGTCCGCTTCCTCAGTAGTGATTCCCAATTCCTTTCCCAATCTAAAAGAGGATATCCCGTAAGGAATACCAAAATTGACCCTTTTTGCTACATCCCGCATCCGCCCATTTACCTCATCCTGCTCCACATCAAATATTTCGCGGGCCGTTATGTTGTGTAAGTCCTTTCCCTCTCTGAAGGCCTTTATCATCTCCTGATCACCAGAGAGGTGAGCCAATAATCTTAACTCAATCTGAGAATAATCTGCACCTAGAAGCTTTTTCCCTTCCGGGGCTACGAAAGCCTCTCTTATCTTTTTTCCAATTTCGGTGCGCACCGGGATATTTTGCAAATTTGGATCAGAAGAAGAGAGCCTCCCAGTAGCGGCGGTTGATTGATTAAAGGTGGTGTGAATTCTTCCCGTGCGGGGATTTACGAATTCGGGCAGCTTCTCTATATAGGTATTGAGAAGTTTGGATAACTCTCTGAACTTAAGAATTTGGGCGGGAAGGGGATGCTGTGAGCTAAGCTCACTTAAGACCCGGGCATTTGTAGAGGGACCGGTTTTGGTCTTCTCAATCACTGGAAGATTAAGCTTTTCAAACAGAATATACCCTACCTGCTGGGGTGAGTTGGGGTTAATTTCTTCACCGGCCAAATGGTCGATTTCTTGCTCAATATCCTGCTTGTCTTCCTCAAGCTCCCCGGCTAAAGCCTTGATTTTGTCAACATCCAACTTGATCCCATTTTGTTCCATCTCGGCCAACACCTCAATCAGGGGCATTTCCACCCGGTTGAAAAGATCTAGTAACCCATTATCTTGAAGCTTAGGCTTTAAAACCTGGCTCAGCTCGATTATAATTTCTGCGTTTTCCGCACACTTCCGACAGATCGGCGGGGCTGAGCTATCGGCAGCATTTTCGGATTGACCCACTTCAGCGGATAAAAACCTTTTGGCGATGGCGGGGAGACTAAAGTCATCTTTATTTGGCTCAAGCAGATAAGAGGCTAGTTGGGTGTCAAAAGCTATATTTGCTAAATCTATTCCGTAAGCTTTGAAAACCTTGATAACCTTCTTTAGCTCCTGGCCCATGATCCGCAATGAAGACCTGGAAAGGTAAGGGCCCAATTCAGCCAGTACTTCTTCTGTTTCCAGCTTGATTTCCTCTTTAGGTAATGAGTCCTGAAAAGGGATACAAAAAGATTCACCCGACTTGGTTAAAATCCCTATACAATCTATAGCAGCCAAGTTAGAGCTTTGGGGCGAGGTGGAAAGCCAGATGGCGATTTCCTCGGATTGGCCAAGCCGATTTAGAAAAGATTTTAGTTGCTTTTGATTTAATATGAAAGTAGTATCGGACATCTTTTAAGGTAATTTAAAAAATTATAGGCCGGCGGTCTTATTTGCTATCTTTATCCTTTAAGTTTTGATCAAGCTCAGATAGAATACTTTTAAATTCTAGTTGAGTGAAAATTTCGGTCAAATCTTTCTTATCCACCGGGCTAATCTTACAATCTTCTAAAGGATGGTCTCGATCAAGTGGGACGTTATAATCAAGCTTTACCAGTTCAAGGCTCAAGTTTAGATCTTCTATTGATTCTTCCAAACTTTCCTTTACCCGCCTGTTTTTAATGCTAGTGCGATTTTCTAGGACTTCTTTAACAGAATCGTACTTGTTAAGCAACTGAGCGGCCCTCTTTTCGCCCACATAAGGTACTCCGGGTATATTATCAGCACTATCGCCACTTAAAGCCAGAAAATCTCCCACCTTGGAGGGAGAAACACCTAGCCGTTCCTTAACCTCTTTAGCTTCTATACATTCAAAGGAAGAATTGGGGTCCGACCGGGCGGGCTTTAACACAAAAACCTGGTCACTGACCAGTTGAAGTAGATCCTTATCCGAGGTAACACAAAAAACTGGCCAATTTTTTTGGGAAGCGATTTTGGCCAAAGTAGCGATAATATCATCTGCCTCATAGCCGGTCTTCTCAAATATGCTGATTCCCAAAGCTTTTATTATATCTTTGATTATCGGAATCTGTACCACCAGTTTCTCATCCATCTTGGGCCGGGTGGCTTTGTAACTTTTATATTTTTCGTGTCGGAAGGTTTTACCCGGAAGGTCAAAGCAGGCAGCCACGTACCGGGAGGGAAATTCCCGAAGCAGCTTTATAAGTGTACGTGTAAACCCATATATAGCCCCGGTAGGGAAGCCATCCGATGTAGAAAGACCCTTAAGTACGTAAAAGGCGGGGTGGATCAGTGACCCGGTATCGACAAGAAGCAGCCTGTCTTCCAGTTCTTCTAGGCTTACTAAACCGAAAAGCTTGGAATTTTTCATTACTGTTTAAAGCCCTCTTTCTTAAGGGCAGCCAACTTTCCCTCCATCCCGCAAGATAGAGCAACCCCCAAAGCATCGGCCGTATGATCGGATTGGGGTATAGCTTTTAAATTGAGCAGTCGCCTCACCATCTCACATACCTGATTTTTATTAGCTTTTCCATAACCGGTTACTTGTTTTTTCATTTGGAGGGGAGTAAAGTTTCTAACTTCTATATCGCATCCGGCTAAAAGTACTACTCCCCTAGCCTGAGCGACAGTTATGGCCGTTTTTTGATTATTGCTAAAATAGACCTCTTCCACCGCCATTACATCCGGTTTATGCTCTTCAATTAGTGATTTAATCTCTTGATAAATTATCCGAAGTCGTGCGGGCATGGTATCTTCTGGCTCCGTAGTTATAATACCGGCTTCTACCATCTCGCAGGGAGGATAAATCCCTCCACTGGCCGCTGATACTTCCTCTCCTTGTCTAAGAATACCGTATCCGGTAGTGGCCAAGCCGGGATCAATTCCCAAAATAGTCCTATAGTTTGATTTCACAAAAGCTCCTTAAGTTTAGCCAAGCGGGGATCTATCGTTTTCTCCTCCTGGCAACTGCACTCCTCTTGGTTTAGATTTGCTCCACATCGAGGACACACCCCTGCACAGTCGGGCTTACAAAGTGGCTTGGGATCAAGTGATGAGACAATTAGACTGGACAGAAGAGGAAGCAACTGGATCTGTTTACCAGAATATCCGTAAACGAACAACTCTGCAGAAAGCCTTTCCCCTTCCTGTTCACCCTTTTTAAACTCGATATCGTCCCTTCTGGTAACCTCAACCACCATTTCCTTCGAGCAGCGACTGCACCTTCTGACTATCCTAGCCTTGGTCTCGGCAGACAGATAAACAGTATCGTCTCTAAAAAAAGCTTCTCCCTTAAGATGTACAGGAGAGTCTAGCTTCAAGCTTATGCCCTTGTAATCCAGGGAATCTAGGTGACCTTCCTGATCTATATCGAAAATTTTACCCGGCCTACGTTCGAATTTAGCTGCATCTAACTTCATTTGATACCACCTCTCAAAATTGCTTCTGCCACCGTCAGCGCACTCTTAACTTCATAGACATCGTGCACCCTCACTAGGTCCGCTCCGTTAATGACCCCGATGACGTTGCTGGTGATGGTCCCTTCCAATCTCTCCTTTACCGCACGCCCCGTGATCTGACCGATGAAGGACTTACGTGAAGTCCCCAGCAAAATGGGCTGACCTAAGACCTTAAACTCAGATAACCTCTTTATAATGGCCAAATTGTGCTCCAGTGTCTTCCCGAAGCCGATGCCCGGATCGACAATAATATTCTCCTTGGGAACGCCTGCATTAGTGACTTCCACGATCCTGTCTTCCAAAAAGGAAACTATATCCCTTACAACGTCATCATAAACCGGGTTATCCTGCATATTTCCCGGATTTCCCTGCATATGCATAAGTATAACGGACGCACCTTCTTCGGCCAGTACATACTTCATGTCTTCGTCGAACCTACAAGCGCTTATATCGTTAACTATGGTTGCGCCGCATTTAATAGCCTCTTTGGCTACCTGAGATTTATAGGTGTCTATAGAGATGGGAATATCAGATTCATCCCGAACTTTTTGGATAACCGGAATTACCCTCTCCAGTTCCACCTCTTGGGGAACCTGATCTGCCCCCGGTCTGGTTGATTCTCCACCCACATCAATTATATCCGCTCCCTCCTCTTCCATTTGCAAGGCATGCTCAACGGCTTCTTCGAATTCGTAGTGTTCACCGGGATCGGAAAAGGAATCAGGAGTGACATTTAAGACACCCATAATTAGGGTACGATGGTCACTTTTTAAGGCGTGCACCATGTTTTGCTACCTCACAATTAAGTATATCAATAAGTTAACCCTTGTCAAATGGGTTTGACAAGAATAGCTCCCTTGTTATTAAATTACAAAACAAGTAAGGATTTTCGCTCACGCCGAGACCGATATTAAATCTATTAGCAAGAGGATCAACTTGAGGAGGTTCTAATGGAAGTTTTACTTACCGAATCAATGGAAAAGCTGGGAGAGGTAGGGGAGGTAGTAGAAGTAGCTGATGGGTATGGTAGAAACTATCTCCTTCCCAAAGGACTGGCTGTAAAGTCAACTCCCCATAATGTAGAAAAATTTAGGGAAAAAAGAGAGGAAAGGTTAGAGACTCTACAAAAAAGAGAGGAGAAAGCCGAAGCTTTAAAGAAAAAATTGGATACCATAATCTTGGAATTTGAACGCCCAGCCCACGAAAATAAACTTTACGGATCAGTTAGAAGAAGAGATATTGCAGATAGTATCAAGCAAGAAACCGGAGAAGAGATAGAAAGAAGCCGGATTAATCTGGAGGCGCCTATCGAGGAAGTGGGGGCCTATCTAATTAAGGTAAACCTTTATAAGGACATTAACGCCGAGGTAAGGGTCCGGGTAAAAGAGGAAGGAGAAAAGGAAAATTCATCAGCAGAAACGGAAGGTACCGAGAAGTAAATGACTAGGTATATAAAAATAGCAGTGGTTTCTCTTCTCTTTCTCATGATAGTTTCTTTAGCCCAGGCGGGTACGTTAATTAAGACAGTCTATCCTCATATTCAGTTCTATAAGGATAGTTACCAGGGCGCTCAAATAAGGTATTTAAAAATCTCCCATTACAGCGAAAATTTTTCTCTAAGAGCATCCATCCCCAGTAATGGAATCGGTTATCTAGAAAAGTTAAGATCTATGGTCACCAGAGGTGGAGGAATAGCAGGAATAAATGCCAATTTTTACCATACCCAAAACAATATGCCGGTAGGTTTGCTAATAAAGGATTGGGAAATCCTTTCCTATACTTATGGCAAGAGACCTTGCTTAGTCTGGGATTTTTTTAGCGGCCAACTTGCTTTTATAAACCCTTCCTTTTCACTATACGCAAAATCCCCTGCAGGCAACATCAAACTAGATGAGGTAAACAGCCCGCTTGATCCTCTTTCTTCCCCTAATCAAGTAGTCCTATATACTCCTGAGTACCGGGGAAAGTTGCTCTTAACCAGTAGTGGCTTCTGGGGAGAGATAACCGAAGTAAGGATCAAAAACCAAAAGGTAACCATGAAAAGAAAAACCAGTTCCGTTCCTCGAGAGGATAGGGACTATTATTTAATTCTGGCTCACGGATGGGCAGAAAGCGAATTGAGCGATTTAAACTGGGGAACAGAAGTGGAAATTGAATATCAAATCGAAGCTCATTCATATATAAAAACGGCAGTTAGTGCTGGCCCCATGCTAATAAAGGATGGACAAATCGTATTAGATCCGGAAAAAGAAGATTTTGATGGGGATAGTCCGATAATTCAAAGGCGGACCTCCCGATCTGCGGTGGGAGTAACCTGGGACGGGACACTAATCCTGCTGGTGGTCTTAGAAAATTATTATAGCCCAGGACTAGACCTTTGGAACTTAAGTAAATTTTTCAAGCAAATGGGAGTAAAGGACGCTATTGCCATGGACGGTGGGAGCTCTAGCACCTTGGTTTTTAAAGATACTGGCAGTTGGCAAGTAGTAGGGGAAAATAACCCCATAGCAGCCGGCCTGATTCTTGTCCCCAAATAGGTTTTATAACCCGCTTTTAAAGGCCTTATACATATCTTCTTATTGAACTTTTTGGATCTTGTGGAACGCAAGTTATAGCCGAAGAAGTTCCAGGGAAGTGGTTTT
>CAYUCE010000047.1:0-14448 GCA_964443275.1 uncultured Thermotogae bacterium
CACCTATGCATTTTTAGTGTCCGTTTTGTGTATTTTTATTTTGCCAAAAACACCCTTGAGGTAATAAGGTTTTCGTCTTTCACTACTGCCTGATCTATCCAATTGGCACCAGCAAACTCCAAATCATCTTTTACTGCTTTGTAGGATGTAAGGTTTCGATTTTTAACAATTTTAGCTGATACCAATACTTATCCACCATGACAGATCGATCCTATCACTAGACCCTTTTCATTCGCTTCCTGAATTAGCTTTATTACTTCTGGATACTGTCTCAGTTTATCTGGAGCCCAACCTCCAGGAATTATTAAACCCCGAAAGTTATCAATATCTACTTGGTTAAAAGTTACATCACTCTCGACATCTAAACCATGTTTTCCCTGATAGATTTTTCCGGCTTCTTTGCCCGCCACATCAACACCGAAACCTGCTTCTTGTAACCTCAGATAAGGATACCAGAGTTCTTTATTTTCGTAGTCCTCTTCCACAAAAATAAGCACTTTCTTCTTAGACAAATTATTCGCCTCCCGCCATAAAACTTAAAGCTTCAGCCATCTCTCATAATATTAAATTGCATAGATATGCTCTCTACTACAGATCAAATATCTAGCTTGTCACAAGCCAGTACTGTTCCTAGAGTGATCTAAATTCTCTTACTTAAACTATTCAAAAAATTGCTTTAATTTCTCCTGCTCATAAGTCTTATATCTCTTTGTCAGTTTAATCTTTCGAATCACCTTATTTTCCTCCTTAGAAAGCTCTAAATTTTCCAAGATTTCTAGATCCTTCCTTAAATGGTCAGAGTTACCTGTCCCTACTATAACACTTGTGGCTTCGGGATGTGCCAAATTCCACTTCAGAGCTATCTGGGCTAATCTACTTTTGTCGGTAAAGCCTGCTTCTTCTGCCATCTTGAAATATTCACCCTTCATAAAAGCTTCCCGGGTTATCACAGTAAGTCCATTTTCTTTAGCTATTGGCAGAACTTTACGTTTGCTTCCATAATCTGCAAAATTAAAATTGATGTAAACAACATCGAAGCAGCCAGCCTTTATTTGTTCTAAATATGTGTGCTGACCTGAGAAGGTATCTGCACAAGCAAAGCGAATCAATCCTTCTTCTTTAAGTTTCCTTATATTATTAGAAATCTTGTCCAGATAGTGAGGATCATGCTGAAGAGCAGATTCCATAAAAGCAAAATTAAAGAAATCTATCCTTTTCCTTTTGATTAAATTAAGAATTCGATGGACTTCATCCTTAAGTGAATCATATTGGGCCATTTTTTGATTATATTTATCGTAAGTGTAAACCATACCCTCAGGTCGAGTTTGAACATAAATTTCATAAGGAGGTGGAATTTCTTGAAGGTTTCGTCCCAATGCCTCTTTTTCGGAATCCTGAGTAACGTCAAAAAAATTTATACCATATTCGTACGCAATAGAAATAACTTCTTTTCTATCTTCTTCACCAAAGCCGTCGAAAATATGGCCGGCTGTAGTAGCAAGCTCAAAGTCCTCGTTAAACCCCCGGGATTTACCATCGGGTAAGTATTCATGACCGCCGAGACCGATAATTGAAATCTTCACGTCAGTATTTCTAATTTGCTTATAAATCATTGTTCGATAAACTCCTCCATTGAACATTTTGTTGACGTCATTTTAAGCAACACAAATTCATTAATCTTACTATCTTTTGTTATCTAATAAATTTCCCTTCTTTAATATCAAGTAGAGCAATATAGGCTTTCGCCTGTCAAAATAGAGAGATTTTTTTGACTTTTTGTCATTCTTTAACTGCTCCGGCGGTAAAGCCTTTAATCAAATATTTCTGCAGCAACAGGTATAGTGTAATAGGTGGTATAGATGCTATTACTGAAGCTGCCATAATCTCTGACCACTGGACCCTAAATTGACCCACTAATTGGGTTACACCGAGAGTTACAGTTTGAAGAGATTTGGAAGATATCAAACAAAGTGCCCATAGTAAATCCCCCCAAGCAAGTAAGAATGCAAAAATCATGGTCGCTACCATTCCTGGAGCCAAATTAGGGAGAACCACTTTGAAAAACGCCCCCCACCTGGTTGCTCCATCAACCAAAGCTTGCTCATCAACTTCTTTAGGTATCGAATCAATGAATCCTTTTAACATCCAAATACTGAAAGGTAGAGTAATTGTTGTTTGAGCAATAATCAAACCTGTTCTGGTGTCGTATAATCCAACTAGACTAAGCATCTTGAAATAAGGACCTACAAGCAGTACACCCGGAAGTAGTTGAGAGGCTAAAAAAACCGTCATCAAAAAAGTTCTACCTTTAAAAAAGAATCTAGAAAACCCGTAACCAGCCAACGACCCTACAAAGGTAGATAAAAGAGCGGTCGAAAGTGAAACAATGATGCTGTTAATAAAGTAAGATACAAAGTCTTCTTGCCACCAAATTCTGGAGTAAGCACCAAAAGTAAGTTTTCGAGGTAAGAGTGTTGGTGGATAGCTTTTTACTTCGTAATCAGTTTTTAAGGAGGAAGAAATCATCCAAAAGAAAGGCGATAGGTTATAAAATATAATAAAAAGCACAGCAGCAACAAGTAATCCATTGAATAAAAATGACTTGGATGGCAATCGAATTCACTCCCTCTTCATAGAAATCCGTAAATATGGGAAACTAACTATAAACATAATGCTCGCTAAAACAATAGCAATAGCAGCTGCATAACCTGGATTGAAGAACTCGAAGTAATGTTTATAAGTCAACAAGGAAAGGACTTCTGATGCGTGGCCTGGACCACCATAAGTCATATTATAAATAATCCCAAAACGGCGACATTCCCATATGGTATCTAAAGCTAAAGCAATTATGATCATTGTTTTCAAACTAGGTAGAGTGATATATCGAAACCTTTGTAATACAGATGCCCCATCTATCTCAGCAGCTTCATAGAGTTGCTGAGGAATCGCTTGTAGGCCAGCTAACAAAATCAACATTACAAAAGGATAACCGCGCCAAATTTCTGCAAACGCAACACTTGATAAGGCAAGCTGAGGATCATCCAACCATTGGATAGGGGTATTAATGAGGTTTAATTGGAATAAGACCTCGTTCACAATCCCGGAAAGTGGAGCAAACATAAACTTCCATATTAGTCCCGCTATAACATCTGGTACTGTCCAAGGCAATAACACAATAATTCGCAAGAATCTCCTAGCTTTTATCTGCATATTAAGCAATAGAGCCATGGATAATCCTAAAATGAAGTGAAATAAAACATTAAGACCGGCGAATTTAATTGTATTATAAATACCTTTACTAAAAATAGCATCCGAGATAAGCTTAAAGTAGTTTTGCACACCAAAGCCCTCTCCCTCGACAAACAAACCAAAACTCTGGGTAACTGCTACGAAAGCTGGAAACCCCAATGTCAAAAGTAGCAATATAAATGCCGGTGCTATGAAAAGAAAAGGTTGATACTTTCTGTACTTGGTCATGTGATTATCATAATGGGAGGCACCCCATCAAAAGAATCGTGGGATGCCTCCCTAGAATTATGGTATTTCTTCCTGTTTTATCCTCCACTCACAATTTCTTCAACAGCATTATGTGCATCGTTGAGAGCTACCTCCCAAGACTTACTTCCCGTTAAAGCGTTCTGTAGCTCTCCTCTGAAAGCTTCGACTGCTTCCGGATACTTCGGAGTTAGTGGTACAAAGTCTCCTCGTTCGATTTCTGGAATTACTACTTGAGCGTATTTACTTTGGAGGATGGGAGGATAAGTCTCATTGACGCTCTTTCTGCCTGATGGCATGTTCTGGAAGTTGAACCATCTTTGCATCCGCTTTTCATCATTAAGGAATTTGATTAGTTCCCAAGCGGCCCCTTGGTGTTCGGTATTTGGATTCATAAACAAGGCTTTCTCGTAGAGAACAGTATGTTTTTTGATATCTAGACCTTTTTTGACTGGTATCGGTGCCATCTCTAAAACTCTCCATCCATGTAGGTCTGGATTCATGCCGCTTACTTCTGGGATAGTCCACATAGTTCCAATAATCGATGTAACCTTTTTGTGAGCCAATAGCCTTCGTACATCGTTACAATCATTCTGAATAGTTCCAGGTGGCTGATATCCTGCTTTATAGAGATCTACGAGATATTTGAAGGCTTCTTTTGCTTCTGAAGTATCAAGAGCAGAATGTTTCCAATCATCTGTAAGTATAGATGCACCAAAGCCACGGAAAACAGGAGTAAATCTAAGTTGAAAACCTGCTTTTCCAGCAAATGGTGAACCGGCTCCCCATTGATCGATTCTTCCATCACCATCTGTGTCCTTTGTCAGCTTCTTGGCATATTCCTTAAATTCTTCGAAATTTTCAGGGGGATCCAACGGGCTTAATCCTGCTTCTGACCACAATTTACTATTGAATACCAAGACCATAGCTGTGACATTCATTGGAATTCCGTAGACATTTCCTTTGGAGGATGTTGGTTTAAGGGTAATGTCATAAAAATCATCCAAATAGTCTTCCTCTTCTTCAATAAACGGTTCCAATGATTGTACCCAGCCTTCGTTTATGAAGCGTTGCATGGCTAGTACATTAATAGCCATAACGTCTGGCCCACGACCACCCTTAATTGCAGTTGAAAGCCGAGCTTGCATTTGTCCCAAAGCTACAGGTTGATCTTCAATTTCAATATTTGGATGTTCAGCTTCAAATTCCGCAAAGGACTCTCTTAATATCCTCCCCCAAATATCTTGTGCAAGTTGCCAGTCAGAGTATGTAATGGTGATCTTTTCCGGCGCAAAAGCACTAGAGTAAGTGGCAACGCCAAGAAAAAGGATGGAAACCAACGTTATAACTATTAAAGTTTTTGCGGTGAATTTCATACTTTTGACCTCCTTAGTTTTGATATAGATATAGTGAAATTCCTTCTAATCAGAGTTACAAGTTCATCTACCACCTCCCATTTATCTATTCCCAAAAGGCGGAAAACATGGCTTCTATGTTGTCCAGGGGCACATCCGCACCAATCTTGCCTCTTCCAATAATTCCACCTTCCGGTGTTCCAAAGTGTTTGACAATGGCTTTTACATGAGCTCTCACTTCTTCTGGGGTCCCGTGGGGCAGTATCTGTTGACGATCAAGCTCAGTAAGAATACAAACATTTCCTTTGGTGAGTTGGCTCATTTTATCCAAATCCATAATCGGGATCTGAGGATTGATAACATCCACACCAACTTCTATCAGATCTTGAATTATCTCCAGGGTATTTCCGCAAGTGTGAAAGAACACATGGGCACCTTTCTGGTGAACTAAATCAAAAATCTCTTGGTAACGTGGCTTGAACACTTTTCGGAAATATGAAGGATTAACTAGAAGCTTGTTCTGGCCGCCCCAATCATCAGCAAAATAAATACCATCAACACCTAACTTAAGTGTTTGCTTAACTGTCCTTAAGACTGTTTCCAGAACTTTATCGGTAAGCTCATGAAGTTCTTTTCTATCTCCTGCGATATCCAGCATCAAATTCTGCATCCCTCGTAGCCAATAGAGACGTTGAAAAAAGCAAAAACCACCGAATATATATTCCCTATAGGGATTGTATCCCAGAAGATAACGACCTGTTTTCTTTTTCTCCTCCCTAATTCTACTTTTTTCCTTTTCAAATTCAGCCTTGTCTGGATAAGGTTCTGGTAATTCGTAACTATTTAAAGCTTCCCAGTTTTCCAAAGGTGATTTTACTACATACCTCCCCTCAGTTCCCTTGCCCCGAACACACCCCCACCTATCGGTATACAAAATAGATTCATCTAAATACTGCTTCTCAAAAGTACTTCCAGCGTTATGAATAGTGCTGAGTTCCCTGGAAAATAGCCAATCTGACTTTTTACCATTAGAGGGGGTTTTTAGCTCAGAGGGACCTAAGTCAGGGGGGTATTTATCAAAGATATTCGTTAAGTTTTGTCTATGGATAAGCAATGCCTCCGGTGAAAAGAAGTGTTGAATTGGTATCCTATCTGGGTTCTTAAACTCTATCGCCCGCTTTACCCGCTCAACTGGTTTCATAAAACATCCAGGTCTTTTAACACTTCTCGCAACTCTTCCTTTTTTTCTTCCCGCATTTCACCCACTGGACCTCTTGCGGGGCCAGCCTCTATCCCAATCATGTTGAGCGCCTCTTTAACCACCACGGGAAAAGTCCCAAATCCGAATGCCATTCGCAATGGAGCCAAACGATACTGAGCTTCTAGTGCTCCTTCGTGGTCTCCTTTCATGTACTTTTCATAGATATCTACCACAACTTTCGGCGCTGCATTGGCAGTTGCAGTTATGGATCCTTGCCCACCATAAATCAAAGTAGAGTAAATAAGTGTATCTCTACCAGCCAAGATCGCAAAATCTTCCCCTGTTCGGCGTATATATTCACCCGTAAGGGTCATATCACCGCTGCTATCCTTTATACCTACAATATTGTCAATCTTGGATAGTCTAACAACCAACTCCTCTCCTAATTTGACCCCTGTCCTTCCTGGGTTACTATAGAGGATCACTGGCAAATCGGTGTTTTTAGCTATATTTTCATAATGATTGTATAGCTCGTCTTGAGAAGGATTGATGAAATATGGGGTAATTACAGAAACGGCATTAATTCCAACATCCTCAGCCATTTTTGTAAGCTTAATTGTTTCACGAGTTGTGATTGCTCCTGTGCCAGCGTAGACAGGGACTCTACCTTCAGTTTCCTTAACTACAATCTCCCATACCCTCTTTTTCTCATCAGGTTCTAAAGCAAAGAATTCTCCTTGACTGCCCACAGGGAATAGACCATGTACACCACCCTCTATAAGATAATTGGTGAGCTTTCGTAATGCAGTTTCATTGATTTTTTCCTGTTCATCAAAGGGGGTTACCATAGCAGGGATAATTCCTTGAGGGGTAAGTGACATCAATAATTCAACCTCCTATTGGTTTTAAAATGTACATTATTGCTCAAGATGCTCTCTCAGTTCGTCAAAATGATTTAACATCATTTTGACAGCCTTTTCTTGATTACGCTCTTTAATAACTTCAAGTATCTTCTGATGATTTTCAAAAGATTCTTTTATATTCCCTTCTCCTTCTAAATAGTACTTTTGCTTTATCCCTTGCCACAATCTTTGTTTCATGACATTTACAAGGGTAAGAATTGTCTGTTTGATGAAGGGGTTATGAGTAGCTTCACCTATAGATAGATGAAAGTCCCGATCTGACTTAAAATATTTGTTATAATCTTGCTCTTCTACAGCATTTTGCATCTGTTTTAAGTATTTCTCCATCCTTTTAATATCCTCAGCGGTAGCATTTTGTACAGCGATTTTGACGATTCCACATTCTATTCCTTCCCTAGCCTCCCAAACAGCATAAGGATCTTCGTCTTGTTCCAAGATTTCCAAAGCTTGAGACTCCATGCTTGACCAGCTTCCTGAGTCCTTTATATAAGTTCCATCTCCTGATCTTGACTCAATAATTCCGGCAATCTGGAGAGCACTAAAAGCCTCGCGAACAGATGGTCTGCTTACACCCATCTTTTCTGCAATCTCGCGTTCGGCGGGAAGTTTCTGCCCAATACTGTATTCCCCGTCACGTATTGCTCCTACGATCTGCTCAATTATATATGCACTTTTTTTCTTGGTTTCTATCTTCTCAAATGGCATTTATTCTCTACTCACAATATACCTTAATAATCTGACTGTATTTCCATTTGTCTGTCAAGCGGTTTTACCAATTTCGAAAAAAATAATAATACAAAAATCTCATTTTGTCAAATTCAGGCTAGGATTATTTTAGAGTGAAGCTCAGTTAGGGAAAGGGTTAGCTGGTTTTCCGGTTGTTTTTATTGTAAACTTCATCATTGAGTAAGTATTTTGGCTTCTCACCTTGCAGGGCTTTAAGAACATTTTGGGCAGCTTGACTGAACATTCCTTCTACTCCGGTTTTTGTGTTGCTTGCTTGATGGGGGGTAAGCACAACATTCTCCATTTTAAGTAGGGGATTGTCTTGTTCAGGGGGTTCTTCTTCAAATACATCCAGCCCCGCTTTGGCTATTTTGCTGGCCCGGAGGGCATCAATTAAAGCTTCTTCATCCATTATTGGGCCCCGTCCGGTGTTGATGATAACTGCCGATCTTTTCATCATGTCCAGCTCTTGTTTACCAATTAAGTGATGTGTTTCCTCGGTTAGTGGGGCGTTTATGGAGACTATATCCGATTCTTTAAGTAGTGTATCCAAATTTGCCGATTTTCCACCGGCTTTTAGTATCCTTTCCTCATTCACGTAGGGATCATAGGCTAAAACGCGCATGTTAAATGCATCCTTGGCTTTCTTGGCTACCAGGTAACCTATCCTACCCAGTCCAATTTGCCCCAGGGTCTTGCACCAAAGTTCAGTTCCGCGATATCTTTCCCATTTCCATATACCGTTTCTTACTTCCTTATCTGCTAGAGGGAGATTTTTAGCGGTAGCCAACATTAGTAAAATAGTGTGCTCGGCTACTGATTCGGCCATTACTCCCGGGGTGTTGGTCACCATTATCCCGTATTTAGTGGCAGCTTTGAGGTCGATATTGTCATAGCCTATCCCCATCCTGGATATGATTTTTAGTCTGTGGTGGGCTCGGTTGAAAAATTCCTCATCATATTGAATTCGCGCACCCACTAGAATAGCGTCATATTTCCCATTCTCAACTTCATTTAGAAGTAACCTTCTATCAATTGCATCTTTAACTTCAACAGTCCCAATCTTCTCCAAAATTAGGACTGCCCTCTCAATAGGGCGGAGGGTGAACAGGATTTTAAATCTGTCTTTGAGTATAGCTAAAAAAATTACCCCTCCCTTAGTCGGTCACTATTGCCCCCAGCCGAGCTGCGTTTTTCTTCAACCAATCATGTAAGATTACTATATCAATTCCTAAATTGAAGTGACGTACACCTAGGTCAAGATATTCTTCTGCTTCCCCAGGATGATTTATTTCCACTCTAGGAGCCACCCCCGCCTTTAGGGCGCTTTGAATCATTTTCCGCTCGGCTTTCTTCACTTTGGGACCGTTAGTTTGCCCCGGGGTGCCGATACTCATAGCGTAGTCACAGGGCCCGAATTGAACCATGTCTATACCCTCTACAGCCAGGATTTCTTCTAAATTTTCAACGGCCGGTTTTTTCTCTATCATCAGTGCTACCACCGCCTGATCCATGGCCTCTACATACTCTACAGATCCGGGTTCTATCAGATAACCTACGTTTCTTCTCATAGCACAGGGGTTGGTTCCTTTCGTTTTTGGGGTCTCTGCTCTAACTGCCTTCACACATTCTCTAGCGTCTTCCACGGTTCGGATATCGGTAAATAGCAGGTTTTGGATACCGGAGCCCAGCGCTCTCTGTGCCAGGAAGGTTTTAGCGGAGCTATCCATCTTGATCATGGTGGATAATCCGACCAGTTCACTAGCTCGGGCCATATTATCTAAATCGTATAAATCATAGGGTGCATATTCGCCCGAAAATTCCACATAGTCCAAAGCACCCGTTTTACCTATAACTTCGATTATTCCCGGCCAGGTATTTAGGATACGGGTTCCGATGGTGGGCTCATCATCCTTAAGCTTCTCATATAACCTGTTAGCCCTCAAAAATCCACCTCCCTTCTAGGTAAGTTTGTTTATTTAATTAACATCTCCTGGGTATCCTTTTAATCTAGCTTATCTTAAGTTTTTAATTATCCTTATACTAAAAATCCCCGAAAGTATTCCTATTAAGACTCCGAAAATACTTACCCGGAGGCTCAAGCCCAAAATTAGTGATGGGTTTAAAAGGGCGGGCAGGATGTTTCCCGCCTGATAGGGATGTCCAATGGCCCAATTATGGAACAGATAAATTACGGCTACCGTGATTAGGCCTCCAAGCAATCCGGCAAGGGTGGTAGTTATAAAGAATGGAACGTAGGCGAACCGCCGTTCGGCACCAGAGTAGTGTAGTGCCTCAAGCTCCCCTACCCATCCCTGAACTGTTCTTTTAACTAAGCTTCTGAGCAAGAGAAAAGTAAGAATCAAAAAAAAGGCCAAGATCAGGTAAGCCCCGATTTTAGTTTGAGAATTTAAGGTAAGGACCTTATCTACAAACCCTTCCTGGTGAGATTTCACACCCACAATTTCGTCCATCCCTTCTAACTTTGAGGTTACCTGCTCAAGCAAGTCAGGATTACTGACTACTACCCTAAAGTAATCGGAATCAAGGTCATTCTGTGAAAACTTTAGGTTCCGTTCTGTCTCTTCGGCGAAGATGAATTCCACTTCCGATATTTCCGCCCATCCTCTTATGGACCGATAGACATCGTTTATTTCACCTTGACCCGCCCCGTTTTCTAAAATGGCTAAAACCTCCGTTTTTTCAACATAATTTGGGTTGTTTCCCAACAATTGGTAAAAAGCTAGTAAGCCTAAGAATATAAATATAGCTGCCACTGAAGCGGCGAAAAAGGTTAAGGCCTTATTGTTAAGGGATAGAATAAGCTCCTTAAAAAGATAAAGAATTGAACTGATCAATTTTCTTCCTCCACTACTTTTCCCTCCCGCAAAAAGATCCTTCGGGCCTGGGAATTTTCGTTAAAATCAAGGGCACGGGCAGTAGCAAGCAAGGTAACTTGTTTACGCTCATGGGCTCTGTTAATCGCCTCAGAGACTTCCACCTTGGATTCTTGGTCAAGCTCAAAAAAAGGCCCGTCGCACAACAAAAGTACCGGATCTTTTGAGATCCCGCAAGCAATGGATAATTTCCTGATTTCGGCCGAGGATAGATTGTTTAAGGATAAGTCCTTAACATCCCATAAGCTAACGGCTTTCAGGGCTTCTTCTGACTTTCTTCTGGCCTCCTTTAAGGGTTGTTGGAGACTTCTCAAGATGAAAATGATATTTTCATAGACGGTTTTTCGCATGATCAGGGTTGGATTTTGAGGAGCCAT
Organism: uncultured Thermotogae bacterium; assembly: GCA_964443275.1. Taxonomy (GTDB): domain Bacteria; phylum Bipolaricaulota; class Bipolaricaulia; order CAYUCE01; family CAYUCE01; genus CAYUCE01. The sequence continues at coordinate 10,975 of CAYUCE010000047.1, forward strand.
ACCGATTCTCCTCCTGAGTTTTTTAAGTTTCACGTTGCCTATCCGGGTCACGTTTAAGCCATCTACCAAAATCTGCCCTTGATCGGGTCTCAATTCACCATAAATAAGCTTCACTAGGAGTGTCTTACCAGCTCCGGGTGCTCCAATCAAGAATGCCAATTCCCCTCGATCGATTCTTAAGGTAATATCTTCTAATATTCTTCTTCCCTCCGGCGTATAAAAGCTAAGTTCGGAGATTTGTATCATCCGGGACATTAAACTTTCTCAACCTTCTTTTCTATGCTTCTACGAAGCAGAGAGCTTCGAAGAAGCGAAGTACGAATAATCAAAGTATGTTAAGCAGGTCTTACCCGCAGGATTCTGCATTTTCCGTTCAAATCCCTTATAAATTTAACTTCCCTTTTATTAAGTGAGGAATTGGCTATTATGTCCATGACATCCTCAGAATGATTGTGCCCGATTTCCATCCATAATTCGCCGCTATCTTTTAGATGATCAGAACTTGAGTTTATGAGTTTTTTGATTTCCTCTAGTCCCTTCCTACCTCCGTTTAGGGATTTAAGTGGCTCGTTTTCTTTGACCTCATCCGGCAACCTATCCATCTCCTCCCAGCTTACGTAGGGTGGATTGGAGACTATCAAATCATATGATTCGCTAACTTGTGAAAACCAATCGGAGAGAAGAAATTTTATTCTGTCCTGAACTTTGTTTCGCTTTGCATTGTCCTGGGCTACATTCAAGGCTTTCTGGGAGATATCTAGGGCCGTCAGATGAGAGATATTTAGATATCTGGCCAAGGCGATAGCTATAGCTCCCGAACCGGTGCCCAGATCTAACACATTTAAAGCCTTGTCGTCTCGATTTTCAGATATAATTTTCTCCACCATCTCTTCGGTCTCCGGCCGCGGTATAAATACGTCCGTATCCACCTTTAACTCGCAACCTAAAAAGCTAACTTTGCCAATTAAATACTGGGTAGGAATCCCCCGTTTTCTCTTTTTTATAAGCTCTTTGCAGGCGGCCCTTTCCTCCTTATTAATTGGTCTATCCGGATAAAGATATAAATACAGCCTATCTACATCCAAAGAATGAGCAAGGAGCTTCTCAGCCGTCAGACGAGAATTACTAATTCCGGCTTTGCGGAAATAATCTTTGGTCCAATCTAGAATCTTTCTAACTGTCCACTCCACTTCTATTTCCCCACCTCATTTCCGGATAATAGCAAGCTATTGTATCAACGTCAAATATCTGCTATTATTGGCAAGAAATGTTAAGCTATTTTATCAACAATAATCAATTCATAATTCATTTTTCGTGCGGTGGTTTATATGTTGGAGCAATTATTATTTTGTTTTTTCACCGTGGTGGGAGCTATAGCTTCGTTTTCCGGCGGACTCCTGCCTCCTTTGGGGGGCTTAACCGGCGAGCAGACCAGCTTGATAGGAGGGGCCGCAGGAGGCGCAATCATATCCCTTATCTTAATAGGCTTATCCAGAAAAATTGAAAATCAAATTTTACAAGGAGAAGGGGAAAAGTTATTACATGGAAGTGTCGCTTCCCTACTGGGGGCCTTGGTAGGGCTTTTTTTTTATCTCATCCTGGATTTACTATTCCCGGATAGTTCCCTGCTTCATCTTGGGCAAGGGGGAATTATACTCTTTCTCGCCCTGCTTGGATTCAAGGTTGGCCACAATCAAGGGGAGTCGATTTTTTCTTTCCAATACCTAAAAGGCTCTTCCCCGACTCGCATAAGCCCGAAGCTATTGGACACTTCGGTCATTATAGATGGACGCATCGGCGATCTGGTAAAATCGGGATTTATCGAGGGGACCATAATCATCCCCGAATTTATCTTGGATGAGCTTCACAACATTGCCGATTCCTCGGATAGCCTTCGTCGTCGAAAAGGCCGGCGAGGGTTAGATATACTTAACCAGATGCGAAAGAGTAAAAAGGTAAAGGTAGAAACCATCAATAAGGACTATCCAGACGTGCAAGATGTAGATCGAAAGTTGATACAACTGGCCAAAGAATTGGGTGCTCAGCTTATAACCACGGATTACAATCTAAATAAAGTAGTAAAGGTGGAGAATTTATCAGTTTTGAATATAAATGAGCTGGCTAACGCAGTAAAGCCAAAATTTATCCCCGGCCAAGAGTTGGAAGTGGAAGTTATTGAAAAGGGAGAAGAAATTGGTCAAGGAGTGGGATATTTAGATGACGGTACCATGGTGGTGGTGGAAAACGGCCGCCGATTTATTGGTAAAAAAATCCCTGCTAAAGTGAAAAGTTCGCTCCAGACGGAGGCGGGCAAGATGTTGTTTGTAAAACCTAAAGGGGAAAGCTAACCGTAAGGCAATCAAAAGGAGCGATACCATATTCCATTTAAACGACATTTAAAAGGAGTAAAAAATGATTCATACAGGTAATTATAAACAGATAAAGCCAAAAGAGATGGAAAGTGAAGATGTAAGGGGGGTAAAAAAGCGGGTGTTGATAGGAAAAACGCAGAATGCTCCCCATTTTATAATGCGCATGTTTTCTATTGAGAAGGGAGGGCACAGTCCCTATCATCAGCACTCCCATGAGCATGAAGTTTTTATCTTAAAGGGTAAAGGGATTGTAAAGGACAAAGAAGGCAGTCGGGAGGTAAAGGAGGGTGATTTTGTATACGTACCCCCAAATTGTGAGCATCAATTTTTAAACCCTCGTGGTGATTGTTTTGAATTCTTGTGTCTGATACCTGCTTAATTTTACCAAAGATCAAAAAGCGAAAATAAATCTATGGTTCCGGTCAGAATAATAACTATCGGTAGTGAAATTCTTCTGGGGCAAGTGCAAGACACCAATACCTATTGGCTTTGTGCACAGATTACCAAGCTGGGGGGTAAAGTGAAGAAGACGGTGACTATATCGGATGATGAGGAGAAAATTAAAGATGAGTTAAAACGAGCCCTATCCAAAAAATGTATAGTGATAACTAGCGGAGGACTTGGACCCACGGAGGATGACATGACCCTACGGGCGGTGTCCGCGGGTCTAGAGAGGAAACTTGAGTTAAACCGGGAAGCTTATCAGATGGTGGTCAAAAGATATAAGAAGTTAGCCGATGCCGCTAAAGTAGATAGTCCAGCCATGACCGAGGCTAGAGAGAAGATGGCCATGTTTCCAGAAGGGGGAGTTCCTCTCTACAATTCTGTGGGAACCGCTCCCGGCATGTACTTAGAACACGGAAACTCAAGAATTTTCTGCCTGCCCGGAGTTCCAAAGGAGTTAAAGGCTATATTTAAGGCTTCCATCCGCCCCATACTTGAGGAAATATTTAGGCCGGATTTTTACTTACAAAAGGAGCTTTTAGTTGATTCAAATGATGAATCAAAGCTAGCTCCTATCCTTAAAAAAATCAGTTTAAGATGGCCCAAAGTTTATATAAAATCACGACCGGGTGGATTTGGCCCAAAAAAGAGACTGACC
>CAYUCE010000048.1:0-14185 GCA_964443275.1 uncultured Thermotogae bacterium
AGGCAACTATACCTCACCCCCCATTTCGAGTACATTTTTCATTTGAGGCAACGAACCCATTTGGAGTACTTTTTTGGTGAGGCAATTCGAGGGTTGACATCTCATATCTTTGCTGGTATAATATTTTCGAAACTAGCTAGCCAACCCAAAAAAGCCACCAAATTTCCATGAAAGTATCGGTGATAGTTCCTGCCTATAATGAGAGTGGGCGAATTGAAGATGTGCTCAAACCGCTTACTCATGCAACCAGGATCGATCAGATTATAGTAGTCGACGATGGTTCCACTGATGACACGGCGAAAAAAGCTCGTAAGTACAATGTGGAACTAATCTCCTTGCCGGAAAATCGAGGTAAAGCAGCGGCATTGGACAGGGGAGTTAAGCTGGCTAGAAATGAAATTTTGCTCTTCATGGATGCAGATTTGGTGGGTTTAAAGACCAGCCATGTGGATAAAATGATCCGGGCTTATGAGGAAAGTGGCGTGGATATGCTTTTAGGTGTTTTTAAGAGCGGAAGGCTTAACACGGATATAGCTCAAACTTTAGCTCCTTACCTTTCGGGTCAGAGGGTACTGACCAAGGAAATTTGGGACCGGGTGAGAAAAAAGGAAAAGATGGATTTTGGCGTGGAAATGGCCCTTACCAAACTTTCCCGCAAAGAGAAATTGTCAGAGGGCAGGATTGAATTAAGTGGGGTAACCCATGTGATGAAAGAAGAGAAAAGAGGGTTCTCTCAAGGTGTTTTAGATCGTTTAAAGATGTATTCAGACATAGTAAAATCTGTATTCACCAAAGTTTAAATTTTCTCCTTGTACACTATCTCATTGATAACCAAAAAACAGACCCTAACATTTCAGGAAAGCTCAATAAATACCGATCGATTGGAGTTTAATCCATCTCAGTACTGGATTCCCATTCTGAAGAAGTAGGGTAAAAAACGCCTATCAGCCCTTTTGAGGGTGATCGAGGGCCTAAAAGAAAGGTGGGAAGTAATATTCAACATTGGAGCTTGATAAAATGTATCGACTAACAAGATGGAATAAAGAGAGTTTGAAAATAGACACAGCACCCGATGAGGGAGGTGAAATTAGCTGATGGACATAGCGGACTTGAAATCGAAAGACATGTCGGAGCTTAGGGAGATAGCTGATAAATTTGGGGTGAACGGTCGATCTCGGATGAGAAAAGAGGAATTGGTATTTGCCATTCTCAGAGCCCAAACTGAGAAGAAGGGGCTTGAGTTCTCGGATGGGGTTTTGGAAGTACTGCCGGATGGGTATGGATTCCTGCGGGATAAGAGTTGTCTTCCCGGCAAGAACGATATCTATGTCTCTCCATCCCAGATCAAGCGGTTTAGTTTAAATGATGGAGATGTAGTTTCCGGTCAGATCAGGCCCCCCAAAAACGACGAAAAGTATTTTGCTCTGCTTAAGGTAAAAGCGATTAACTATCAGGATCCGGAGAAAGCTAGGGAGAGAGTAAGCTTTGGCGATCTAGTCCCTTTACATCCCAGTGACAGGTTTAAGTTGGAGCACCGGCCTGAGGAGATTTCCACCCGAATTATGGATCTATTTGCCCCTATTGGAAGGGGTCAAAGAGGTTTGATCGTCTCCCCTCCAAAAGCCGGTAAGACTACTTTGCTTAAACACATCGCTCACGGATTGGCTGCTAATCATCCGGAAGCTTATTTAATAATCTTACTTATTGATGAACGCCCGGAAGAAGTGACCGATTTCAGAAGGTCCATTGAAATGGGTGAGGTGGTTGCAGCTACCTTCGATCAGAAGCCGGAAAAACATACCCGGGTGGCAGAGCTGGTAACTGCAAAGGCCAAGAGACTAGTTGAGCATAAATATGACGTAGTAATCCTTATAGATAGTATAACTAGATTAGCCCGAGCTTATAATATGACCACAGAGTCAAGCGGTAAGCTGCTGTCCGGTGGGATTGATCCTACCGCCTTGTATAAGCCCAAAAAGTTTTTTGGGGCAGCCAGAAATATTGAAAACGGAGGCAGTCTCACCATCCTAGGGACGGCTCTAGTTGATACCGGCAGCAGATTGGATGCGGTGGTATTTGAAGAATTCAAAGGAACTGGTAATATGGAATTGCAGCTCGATCGAGGCCTTTATAACAAGAGAATATTTCCGGCCATCGATCTGGAGCTTACCTCGACCAGAAAAGAAGAGCTCTTGCTTTCAGAGCGTGAGCTTAAGAACGTATGGATCTTGCGGAAGATGATAAACGAGATGAATGATAAACAGCAAGCACTGGAATTCATTAAAGAAAAGATGGAAGCTACCAAGGATAACGAGCAGTTTATGAAATTGATGGAGAGCGGCTAAGGAGGTCCTTCCTTGTTTCTTAGACCAAAAGCGACCCGTTAAGAGAAGTGAACTCAGGCAAGTTTGATAAAGAAGATGTGGCCAAGGAAATAAAGCTGGTGGGAGGAAGAAAGCTTTCCGGTTCACTTATCGCGGACGGCAGTAAGAACGCATGCTTACCCATCTTTGTGGCAACTCTACTTACCCCAAAAGAAATCATCTTAAAAAACGTACCCGACTTAAGAGACGTCCAAACTATCGCCCGGATGCTGGAATTTTTAGGTAAAGAAGTTCAACAGATTGCAGATGGGACCTATAAAATAATAGGGGACGAAAAGCTAAAATGGGAAGCTCCGGTGCAACTGGTAAAAAAGATGCGCGCTTCGTTTTTGGTGTTAGGACCGCTTTTGGCCAGGCTGGGGAAAGCAAGAGTATCCCTTCCCGGTGGATGTGTGATAGGTTCCCGACCGGTGGATTTACACCTTAAATGGCTTAAAGCTTTAGGAGCCCACATTAAGCAGTCTCATGGGTTTGTGGAAGCTCACTCCAACCACTTAAAAGGGGGGGATTGCTATTTGAGTTATCCTTCGGTGGGGGCTACGGAACATATAATGATAGTATCCTCCTTGATCTCCGATAAGGTGACCATCTACAATCCGGCTTTTGAGCCGGAAGTAATCGATTTGGCAAATTTCCTGCACAAGTTAGGGGTAAAAATAAAGGTAGAACCTTCAAAGATAGTTATCCGGGGGAGAAAAAAGTTAAACGGATGTGAGCATACCGTTATCCACGACCGGATTGTAGCCGGGACCTATTTAATAGCCGCCGGCATAACTGGGGGGGAGATAGAACTTACATGCCATCCTCCCCACTTGAGATCGTTAATAGAGAAGTTAGAAGAAGTGGGAGCCGAAATAGAGGTAAGTGATCAGAAGGTTTCTTTAAAAGGGACAGCTAATTATAAATCCACCCAAATAGAAACCAGACCTTATCCCGGGTTTCCTACAGATCTTCAACCCCAGATGATGTCTCTTCTAGCTTGTGCCAACGGGGAAAGCGTAATAAAGGAGACCGTTTTTGAGAGTAGATTTTCACACGTTGACGAGTTAAACTGTATGGGAGCTAAAATACGTATTTCCGGATCAAGCGCCTATATCGAGGGAGTGAGCACACTCACCGGAGCCCCGGTACAGGTCCCCGATACTCGCGCCGGAGCTGCTTTGGTGATAGCCGGCCTGGGGGCCGAGGGTACTACCACGGTAAGGGATACCGGGTGCCATATAGATCGAGGATACAACCATTTGGTCGGAAATTTAAAAGATTTAGGGGCAATCGTTGAAGAGAAAACTATCGGATAATATCAAATCACATGGATAAGCTAATAGAAGATAGAATCGGAAGAAGGGCCAGATTAAGCAAGAGGGAATCGGCGATCCTGGTGGGGCTTGATTTAGGAAGGGATGCGCCTTGGGAAGAGCGTGAATCCATGGAGGAGTTGATTAGGTTAAGTCAAACCGCCGGGGTAGGGGTGTTAAATACGGTTATTCAAAAAAGACGAAAGCCTGATCCTTCCTACTTTATAGGAGAAGGAAAAGCTGATGAAACCCACAAGGCTGTTCAGAAAACTAAGGCCAGTGTGGTCATCTTTAATGACGAACTTACTCCGGCTCAAAGCAGAAACTTAGAAGATAAAATCGGAACCAAGATAATCGATCGTCCGCAGTTAATTATGGATATCTTTGCACAGCGGGCAAGATCCAAAGAGGCGAAACTTCAGGTGGAACTAGCCCAACTAGAGTATCTGTTACCTAGACTCAGAGGTTGGGGGAAGGCCCTGGCCAGATTGGGGGGAGGTATTGCCACCCGAGGCCCAGGGGAAACCCGGATGCAGAAGGAGCGAAGAAATATCGAGCGAAGGATCCACAAGGTTAAAGAGAGGCTGGACAAAGCCAAGGTGGAAAGGAAAGTTAGAAGAAAGAAAAGAAGAAAAAGAAAGATTCCGGAGATAGCCATCATCGGTTATACCAATGCCGGTAAGACCACTCTCTTAAATCAACTCTGTAATGCTGATTCTTTTGTTGAGGATAAGCTGTTTGCCACTCTGGACTCAAAGGTCAGAAGATGCCGGCTTACGGACAGTAAAGAAGTTCTATTTGTGGATACGGTGGGTTTTATAAAAAAACTTCCTACCCAGCTCATTCCGGCCTTTAGAGCTACTTTGGAGTCGGTCAAAGAAGCAAACTTACTCCTTAACATAATGGACATCTCTCATCCCAATTGGGCAGACCATTGGAGGGCGGTAAATGAGATACTAAATGATCTATTTGAAAATGGACGAAGGCCGAAGCTGTTGACTGCCTTTAATAAGATTGACCTTATAGAAACCCAGGACGACAAGCGCAGGCTGGCAAACGCTGAGCGCCGAGTTGGCGACGGGGTGCAAATTTCGGCATCCAAAGCCTTAAACCTGGATGACTTACGGGAAAAATTAGCCCAAAAATTGGGGGGAAAAGTTAAAAGATTGACCATCCAATTACCATATTCAGAAGCGGATTTAATTCCTAAACTTCACCAAATAGGTGAAGTCCATCAAGAAAATTATCAGAAAGGCAAAATAGTGGTGGAAGTATCCTTGGAAGAAGATCTTTTGCATAATCTAAAAGCAAATGGGGATTCAGCAATAAAGATTTCTCTTTCCTAAGTTTGATTTTCAAAAAAGCAGAGGCATTATCTTAAGTTTTGCAACTTTTCAATCCATCCCTAAAAGCTCTGTAATTATTTTCCATAGACCTTGGTTTGCACTTCCTTTATCCGGTCCGAAGACGATCGCGATCAGCTCTCCGCTTTTTCTATTCGGGAAGGCTTCTTTGATAGCATTTGCATCTTGTGGGTTTTGCTCGGAGAGATTTTGCTCGCTGTCCGCAAACTTTAGTTGATTATTTATACAGGAGATAAAGACTGCACCACTAGCACCTTCCTTCACCGCCAGGTCCCTAACGGACCAAGTTTTTAGCTTCTCATCTACCTCTATACGGCAGGCCATATTGAACTTATCAACCCGTAACTTTCCTAAGCACAAGTTTTTAATACCCTTTACCTTTTCCAGGACTTCTCGGTAGCGCCTCCTACCTTCTGCTGTAAGTTCGGTTCCCTGCTTGGACATCTTTACCCAGTCTTTGTCCTGGAGCTTTTCTAATTGGGTTCTAACTACGCTTTCCGTATAGCCGGTAACTTGGGCTATAGTTCGCCTTCCCATAACGTTTTGGCTGATCAGATATGCTATTTGGCTGTTTAGTTTTCCGTTAGGCATATATATTCAAATTATAATAAGCGCTTTAGTTTTCATCAAAGTGAGAAGTTAAAGTGAATTAATTCATTTCATAGAGTTTAAATATACCCCGTCCAGTGGTTGAAACCACTCGGGAAATTTCAATATATTAACTTAGCTCTATTAGCAAAAGATCCATGAGGTGGTAAGATTTGGTGGAGGAAAGACGAGGGAATGTCGGTCATGAAAGCAAGAACCCTTACAACGAGAGGCGAAAATACCCCGAGCCCACAGTCTGTCCAGAATGTGGTCTTCTCTACAGTGCCGGGAAGTGGACATCTACTGATGATTTACCGGCCAAAGCAAACAGCGAACTTTGTCCGGCCTGCCGTCGGACCAAGGATAGATACCCGGGAGGAATAGTCCATTTAGATGGTGATTATCTAAGAGAGAAAGAGGATGAAATATTAAACATCGTTAAAAACCAAGAAGAGGAGGCCAAAAGTCAGAGGCCCCTACAGAGAATTATGTGGGTAGAAAAGGATGATGAAGGGATAGAGATTGCGGTTACCAACGAACACCTGGCCCGAGGGATAGGTAAGGCAGTAAGTGATGCTCAAGGCGGAGAGCTTTCCATAAAACAGTCGGAAGGCGACAAGTTCGTACGAGTTTACTGGGCACGGGATAATTAGTAGTGCCCCCAGATTTCTTTACCAGAATCTGACAAACCGCTTTTCAAAGCTAATCTTCTTTCTACCAAAGTTGTTTGACCCAGCTTGATTTGGTAGAAATTACAGTCATACTTAAGAATCTTTCCCAGGTTTATAGACTTAAAATCGATAAGGGAGCAGGTTTCTAAGCGCTTATAAGGATGAAAGAGCTAGGATACAGCGAGTAAATTTTATTTTTTACATAAATTCATATAAAGATGGAACCTAAAAAGATACTTATAACCAACGACGACGGGATCTATTCACCGGGTATTGAATCATTGGCTTACTCACTAAAAGAATTGGGCTCGGTAACGGTGGTGGCTCCGGAACGGGAGATGAGCGGTTCCGGCCACGGCTTTACCAAGCGCCATCCCCTTAGAATGAAAAAAGTAAACAGAAACGGGGCCTTTTTCGGCTATTCAACCAACGGTACTCCTGCCGATTCGGTCAAATTGGGCTTATTTAAGGCTAAAGGGGGGATGGATTGGATAGTTTCCGGAATAAACCGGGGCGGAAACTTGGGGATTGACGTCTTTTACTCAGGAACCGTAGCCGGGGCGCTGGAAGGAGCTATCGATGGTTACCCTTCCGCAGCCTTCTCCCTGGTACCTACCGGCCGGGAAAACCAAACCGGCTTTAGATACTCTATGGCCGCCCAGATAGCTTTAAAGCTGCTGGCGGAATTTATGGATAGAAAAATACCCCCGGGGGTTTGTCTTAATGTCAATATACCTAACCTGGAAAGGGAAAAGATAAAAGGAGTGGCCGTTACCCCTCAGGCCAGACAGCGGTATGCCGATTTATTTGAACTGCGCAAAGATCCGTTTGGTGAAGAGTACTTTTGGCTTACCGGCAAAACGACAAATCAAGATCACAATTCCCAAAGTGATCTGATCAAAATTAAAAAGGATTATATTACCGTAACTCCTTTAACTTGTGATCTTACTCATTTTGGAATGCTGGAGGGGATTAAAAAATGGAATCTCCAAATTTAACCAAGCTGGAAGATACGGCCTTAGAGGTGGCAAAAGAGGCCGGCCAGTTCTTGGGCAAGAATTTGGGCCGGGTAATCGAAGCCGATCGCAAAAGCAGCCGCATTGATTTAGTTACCCAATATGACAAAAAGTCCGAGGCTATGATAGTGGATATCATTAGGGATAGGTGGCCGGATCATGCCATATTGGCCGAAGAAAGTGTCTCCCAAGAGAAGTCGTCCCCCTACAAATGGATTATCGATCCTCTGGATGGGACCACCAATTACGCGCATGGATATCCAGTCTTTTCGGTGTCGGTGGCTTTGCAGTATCAGGAGGAAATCATTGTAGGTGTGGTGTACGATCCGGTACGGGAAGAGATATTTCAGGCTACAAGAGATAAGAAGGTTACGCTAAACGGAAATAAAATCAGGGTTTCCGAAAAGGACAGCTTAGGCGATAGCCTTCTGGCCACTGGCTTTCCGTATGATCTGGGCAGGATGGATAAAAATCTTAAATTTTTCGGTAAATTCGCACATAAGGCCCAAGGTTTGAGACGGGCCGGTTCAGCCGCATTGGATCTAAGCTATGTAGCTTGTGGTAGATTGGACGGCTTTTGGGAATTTGATCTACACCCGTGGGACCTGGCAGCCGGCTCTTTGGTGGTGGAGATGGCCGGAGGAAAACTATCCAATTTTCAGGGCAAAAAATTTAGCGTTTATCACGGCCAAGTTCTAGCTACTAACGGACGAATCCATGAGTCTATGGTCGAGGTTTTAAATTCTAAATAGGAAAAATCAAAAATTAAGTAGGAATATTTTCTAAAATAAGGTTTTTATAATTCAACGGATGTTCTTTTTCTTTTTATGAGGTAATAAATTGAGACCTAGAAATCTACCCAATCTTACCGACGGCCCCATAGTCAAATCCCTTTTGATCCTAGCCTGGCCCATCATGCTCTCTAACTTGCTTCAGACCGCCTATAACGTGGTAGATGCCTTTTGGTTGGGAAAGCTGGGTAAGGAGGCCTTGGCCGCCCCTACTTTAAGTTGGCCGGTAATCTTCTTGGTCATCTCCATCGGAGCCGGTATGGGAGTGGCGGGGACCGCTTTGGTCGCCCAGTATAAGGGTGCTGATAGGACCGGAGAGGCTCACCGAACTGCCGGTCAGGTCCTGTTTTTTGTCTTCTCCTTGGCTATCATTTTAGGGGCAGTAGGCTACCTGATGGCGGAAACCATACTAGGCTGGATGGGAGCAACACCCGAGGTTATCGATCTAGCTACCAGTTATATGCAAATCATATTTACCGGTATGCCTTTGATGTTTGGGTTCTTTATTTTTACTGCCTTGCTTAGGGGATGGGGAGATACGGTTACCCCCATGAAATTAATGGCCTTTTCGGTGGGGTTAAACGTGGTACTTGACCCTTTGTTTATTTTCGGTTGGGGGTTCTTCCCGAGTTGGGAAGTGGCCGGGGCGGCTACGGCCACAGTCATCTCCCGGGCGGTAGTTACTTTATTCGGCATATACTTACTTTTTTCCGGACGGGTGGGGATAAAATTAGACTTTCATCATCTGCTCCCCGACTGGGCGGTAATAAAAAGAATTATATCTATTGGTATTCCCTCTTCGGTTGGTCAATCCAGCACTGCTTTGGGTTTCTCGGTCATGATGGGGATCGTGGCTATGTTTGGTACCGCTACTATAAGTGCCTTCGGGGTGGGAAATCGGGTCATCTCACTTACCATGATGCCGGCCATGGGGTTGGGCATGGCTACTACTACCATGGTGGGCCAGAACCTGGGGAAAAATCTTCCCGACAGAGCAGCCAAGGCCACCTGGGCCAGCGTGGTGGTGGTTATGGTCATTTTACTGGCCGGAGCACTGATAGCCTTTGTGTTTCCAGATTTCTTGGTTCGAGTATTCATTACCGATCCTAAAGTGGTAAAGGAAGGGGTCAAATTCTTCCGTTTAGTTGCCTTTTCCATTCCCTTTACCGGGATCCTGCAGGTGATGATGGGAGCCTTTCGGGGGGCTGGCCATACTATGTATTCCATGGGTTTTACCATGGTCAGATTGTGGCTTCTCCGGCTTCCTTTGGCTTATCTATTGGGAGGTTATTTAGGTTGGGCTGCCGGAGGCGTGTGGTGGGCCATGGTATTAAGCAACGTGGGGGCGGCTTTAGTCTCGGTAGCTTTCTTCCTTAAAGGAGGGTGGCAGGAGAAAGTGATTGAGGAAGAAGAACCCCCGGCCAGAATTTATGAAGAAGCCTAAAGTCGAGCCCTTAGAGTCCATATTGAACGGATAAAGCCGATCCTTTCTGTTACCTGAAAATCGTAAAAATCTGACCGCACCTTGATTCCAACCTTGACCTCTTATGAGAATAACCGCCCGGAATTCTTCTCCCCCTTGACACTAAACAAATGTTTAGTATAATCTGTCCCGGTGAACAAAGTGACCTCGGCCAATCTTACCAAAAGACAGTATCAGGTACTTAAAGCTATTTACCGAATCATAAAAGAAAAGGGCCGGCCTCCCACCCTGCGGGAATTAGGGGAGAAGCTTTCTATCAAATCCACCAAAGGGGTAAGCGATCACCTAAAAGCCCTGGAACAAAAGGGGTGGATAAGAAGAGTAAAGCGGCAATCAAGAGGTATCCGGTTGGTAAAGGAAAAGGTGGAAAAGCTCTTTGGGACAGAGGCGGGTATACCTCTGGTAGGGAGGGTGGCCGCCGGAGACCCTATCCTGGCGGTGGAGAATATTGAAGAAATGCTTAATTTAGGTGATATGTTCCCCGCTTCAGGAAACCTTTTCGCCTTACGAGTCAAAGGGGACTCTATGGTGGGGGCCGGCATTCATAAAGGTGACCTGCTGGTAGTAAAGGAACAACCCACCGCAGATTCCGGCGATATCGTGGTGGCCATAATAGATGAAGAGGAAGGTACGGTAAAGAAACTTTCCCAAGTAGGAGAAAAAGTACATCTGGAGCCGGCCAACCCCGAATACGATACTATCATAAAGCCGGCATCGGAGGTAGAAATAAGGGGCAAAGTAATCGGAGTGATCAGGAAAATGGCCAACCACTGGTAAAAGAACAGATAAATTGATAATCATGTATCAGGATATAGACCAATCCGTCCAAGTAGGCGCTAAATTTTGTTCTAACCAGGTCCAGCCGGTCTGGTTTGTGTGGAAAGGAAGACGATACCGGATAGATGAAATTAACCTTTACCATAGGTCTTTTAAAGGGGAAGCTCCCATTCATCATTTTTCGGTCTCCGCCGGTGGGGAGGTCTATCAATTATCCTTTGACGGTAAGAAACTAAAGTGGAATTTAGATCAAGTATGGGTGGAGTAGTATGGAGAGGGTAATCTTTCATCTGGATATGGATTCTTACTTTGCCTCCGTCGAACAGCAAGCCAATCCCAAACTTAGAGGCCGGCCCATTGTAGTTACCGGAAGGCCCCGTATCACCAGCGTAGTGGCCGCCTCTTCCCGAGAAGCCAAAAAGTACGGTATAAAATCGGCCATGAATACCTGGGAGGCCAGAAAGCTTTGCCCGCAGGTCTTGTTAATCCCCGGCAATCCAGCAAAATACGACTGGCTAAGCAGACAGTTTCTATCTATTCTTAAAAAATACACTCCCCGAATAGAACCTTTCGGGATTGACGAGGCATTTATGAACTTAACTGATCGAATTGCTCCAGATGCTGATCCCAGAGACATCGCCCAGCAGATAAAAAATAAGATACAAAAGAGATTAGGCCGGTGGATTACCTGCTCTATCGGAATAGCCGGTAACAAATTATTGGCCAAGCTGGCCTCGGATCTGGACAAACCGGATGGAGTTACCTTAATTGAGGAAAAAGATATTCCGGATTTACTAAAGCGCACTCCGCTAACTGATTTGTGCGGAATAGGCCCCAGGATTGAGAGGAGACTTACTTTACTGGGAATTGAAAATTTACATGATTTGGGCCGGTGCCCGGAATCCAAGTTAAGAAAGGAATTTGGAGTGATAGGCTCACGACTTAAACTAATGGGGCAGGGAAAAGATCCATCCCCGGTGCTTCCCATCTGGCATAAAGAACCTACTAAATCGGTAGGTAACTCACTTACCTTACCTAGATCCAAAAGAACTCCCCAAAAGGCCATGCCCATACTATTTAGGTTGTGTCAACAGGTAGCCCGCAGGCTTAGGAAAAAGGGATTTTTGGGAAGGACAGTCAAGCTGATAACCCGAGATGAGGACTTTATAACTTACGGAAAACAGCTAACCATTAAACCGGAAACCGACGATGGAAATCGAATTTTTAGGATTTGCAATCAGATAAAGGAAACCATGAACTTCCCTCAGAGGCTGACCTTGATCGGGGTAAGGGTATCCAGTTTGAGAAAAAAAGATCAACTTTCCCGGTCTCTATTTCCAGCTCAAAGAAAGCGAGAGAAGCTTCTTCGTACGATAGATTCCATAAATCAGGAATACGGCAACGGAACCTTATATTTTGCCTATCAATTTAAAGCCGGCGATATACTCCCCTCGGTAGGCGAATTTAGAAGCCCGGGAAACCTAGATTAGATGTGCAGCGGAAGGCACGAGGTTCCACCTAATCTGGGGAGGCCTTATATCTTGCCTGTAGAGGAAGGCTTCAGCCTGTTTTGTCACAAACTCGTAGTTCGTGTCCCACTTTTCCCGTTTTGTGGGGGCGCAAATCAAGGTGCCATTCTTCGGATGCGGGTTGATAGTTGATAGTTTGATAAGTCGGGAGAAGAAGTCATTTACGAGAAGAGTGATTTAACTCCTCTTATCCCCATCTTACGGAGGGATCAATACCCGTATTTTTTATGAGCCTCAGCTATGGGCAGGATTTCTACTATATGCACTTGTTTTCTATCTTCCAAAATATGATAAAAAGCAGTCCATGTTCGTCCAATATGTAGGCGATAGCCTTTTTCGCCCTCTATAAATAATTCTTCTTTATCACCGAGGCCACGTCCTGGATAGGGATCTTCCACAAGGGCTTCTTTAAATTTTTTACTGCAAATTCGCTGACTTTTACTATCCAGATTATCAAGGAACTCTTGGACCTCTTTGGTCTTGAAAACCCTATAATTCATTCAAGAGGTATTAATTCCGATTCATCCATCTCTCGAGAAGCTCGGATCTTCTCAGCTAGTTGAGCGCGATTGTATGTTTGAATCATCTCTTTTAAAAGCTCATCATAAGTTTGTCCCGCTTCTTTTAACTTACCCAGTTCTTTCCACCGATCTACCGAGACAGGAATCCTCTTTTTAGCTTTTGCAGACATGATATTTCCCTCCATACGTTTATGGTCATATTTGTAATCTTTACAATCCTGACTATGTTTATAGTTTAGCCTGATAATTCCCATTTGTCAAGGTGTTTCGTGTACTTTTTTAAATGAGGCAACGGGGGGAAATTTTGCAAGTCATCTTTTTTCCATGGCAACACAGTAGCAACTGCAGTGTCGGATTTTATAAGGGAATTTGGGGATAAATCTTCGGAAAACCAGCCAAAGCTGAGCTGCTTTAATCCATAATCAGCCCTCAGTTATCAATCTAAAACCACCGACACCAGGCAGGTAGCGGATGCTCTACTACGCTGCCCAGCGTCATCGAGGAACCTAAACTTATGACCCACTTTTTCGCTTTTGTGGGACGCAAATCACTTTGTGACCCATAGGTGAGACGCAAATAGTTTTATGGCTCATAGGTGGGACGCAAATTTTTTAAACTTGCCAATTTTACTGATGCCTCTATTTACGTTTCCGAGTTGACAAAATGGTGGTTACATGTTTAACTAAAAGGTGAGGCGATCTTCGATGAGTGAAGTAAAGACGGAGCATCCTTACATTGTGAAAGTGAAGGATATATGTGGGGGTAACCCTATAGTTAAGGGCACGCGAATACCGGTGTGGATCATCGCTGACTGGTTCAAACGTGGCTATCCTCCCGAATTAATTCAAAAAGAGATCTATCCTCACCTGGCTTTGGCGCAAATCTACGATGCCCTAAGCTATTATTATGACTATCAAAAAGAGATAGAAAAGCAGATTGAAGAAAACAACCCTTCTGAAAAACAGTTAGAACAATATCGACAGCAATGGGAAAAGCTTCGAAACTCCTCATAGATGAAAATGTTCACCATGGTCTTGCTGCTACTCTTCGACAACATGGCTATGACGCTGTAAGTGCTCAAGAAGCAGGTCTTAGGCAGACTCCTGATTTAGAGATCTTCGATTACGCTATTAATGAGAAACGTGCTATTGTTACGTTTAATTTGATTGATTTTAAACGCCTAGTTGAAGATGCTCTCAAACAAGGTAAGGTTTTCCATGGTGTTATCATTGGAACACACGATAAGGGTTTCAAAATCACCTTAAGGGAGGTATTAAGAATCTTACGGGATTATGACCAAGAGAATTTAAGGAATAATTTACTCTATTTCCCGTAAATAATCCTAGTGTCGTAGCTCCTTTGAGTTTGTACCGATTGAATTTGTCGAAAGCAGGTTCACAACCATTTTCACCATGGTTTAATAATTTCAAATTTTTTAAACTTTAGACCGATTCCAGATGCGTAGCGGAAGCCTTCCAATTTTATCAGGAAAGGAAATTCTTGTCCTAGTTTTTCCATTTTATGGGATGCAAATAGTCTTTTGCCCCATAGGTGGAGCAATCGCTTACTTCTTGGCTTGAAGTCAAGATGCCATTCTTCGAATACAGTTCGATAGCCAGGGGTTTGTAAATCGAAAGAGGAAGTTATTTACAAGAGGGGCAATTTAGAACTTTCCCCATTGGATAAAAAGAATTTGGATTCAGGATTCAGACCCGACCCTATGTACTCTCACCACTTGGAATTGTAAGCATTGGATACTCCTTTCT
>CAYUCE010000049.1:0-9409 GCA_964443275.1 uncultured Thermotogae bacterium
GTACGCCTGGGAGGACTCGAACCCCCAACTTTTCGGTCCGAAGCCGAACGCTCTTCCAATTGAGCTACAGGCGCAAAAAATTGGGAGGGACGACGGGACTTGAACCCGCAGCCCCTTGGACCACAACCAAGTGCTCTACCTTTGAGCTACGCCCCTCACGTGGTACGCCCGGGAGGATTCGAACCCCCGACCAACGGCTTAGAAGGCCGCTGCTCTGTCCAGACTGAGCTACGGGCGCATGTTAGTTTTCAGCTCTTGGCCATCAGTTTTTAGTCTTTAGCTTTAAAGTTTTAGCTGAGAACTGGTAGCTATCTTGGAGCGGAAGACGGGAATCGAACCCGCATTTCTGGCTTGGAAGGCCAGTGCTCTACCATTGAGCTACTTCCGCTATTTTCTTGTGCAGTCCTGTTCATTATAACTAAAATCCGCCATTTGCAAAGCACGCAGCGGCAAATTTTTCTCTTCCCTATATCAAAAATTTATGCGAGAAGTCCTGGTCGGAGAGGCCGGATTTGAACCGGCGACCTCAGCGTCCCGAACGCTGCGCGCTAGCCAAGCTGCGCCACTCTCCGCAAAACAAATTTTAATTGATAAAATCCCCATATGCAAGCGGTAATAGACTCAGATAACGAGTATAGCTGCTTACCAGATAATCACAAAAGCTGGTAGTGATAGAAACTTGCGATCTTGAAAAGCAGGAGCTTTTTTGCTAAACTTTTCCAATATGAAATGGTGTTCTTAACTAAACTTGGTCAGTTCGCAAGCCAGTATTGATCTTACCCAAAGATTTACAATTGTTAAGTAAATCCATTAAGGGGTGGGCGAGGGGGAGTAGAGATGAAAGTGGATAAGATACTGATTATAGATTTTGGCTCCCAGTACACCCGTTTAATAGCCAAGGCGGTTAGGGAGCTGGGGATTTATTCGGAAATAAGAAGCTTTGGCGGGAATCAAAAAATTGCTGCTGACATCAAGGGCATTATACTATCTGGAGGACCTTCATCCGTGTACACAAAAGATGCTCCCACTCCAAATCGGGATATCTACAAATGGGGGGTACCAATTCTGGGAATATGCTATGGCATGCACTTGATAGCCAAAGATTTTGGGGGCCAGGTCTCACATTCTGAAAAGAAGGAATACGGAAAGGCTCAGTTACAAATCAACCGCCGTAACAAATTATTTGAAGGGTTGGATGAAGAAGAGACGGTGTGGATGAGTCATGGCGATGAAGTAAACAAGTTACCCGCCGATTTTATCTTGCTTGCCAAATCTAAAGATATAAAATACGCTGCCATCAAAAAAGAGGGGCAAGATATTTACGGGATTCAATTCCACCCTGAAGTAACCCACACTCCCAAGGGAAAGCAGATCTTAAAAAACTTCGCTTTCCATATATGCGGGGCTAGCCAAAACTGGAAACCTTCTGATTTAGTGGCCGAAAAAATCTCAGAACTTAAGAATAAGTTGAAAAATAAGAACTGCATCATCGCCGTCTCCGGAGGAGTAGATTCATCGACGGCGGCCACTTTAGTGCATAAGGCAATAGGAGACCGTTTATTTCCGATATATATAGATACCGGGCTTATGCGCAAAGGTGAAACCAGCCGGGTACATTCTGTTTTCGAAAATTTGGGAATGAACCTTCATACAGTGTATGCTGAAGATAGATTTATAAGTAAATTAAAGGGGGTCCTTGACCCGGAGGAGAAAAGAAAAATTGTGGGTGAGGAATTCATACGGGTATTCGAAAAGGAAGCCAAGAGAATTGCAAGGGAATTGAGCCAGAAAATTGAGATGCTGGTGCAAGGAACTATCTACTCTGACGTTATAGAAAGCGCCGGGGCAAGGGGATCAGATAGGATAAAAAGTCACCACAACGTAGGGGGTTTACCGGAGCATATGGATCTTGAGATCCTAGAGCCCCTAAGAGACTTTTTTAAGGATGAGGTTAGAGAATTGGCTGAGAAAATGGGTTTACCTGCTGATATAATTCATGAGCAGCCTTTTCCGGGACCGGGTCTTGCAGTAAGAGTTATCGGGGAGGTAACCAAAGAGAAGGTAAGTACTTTGCAGAAAGCAGATAGCATCTTACGCCAAGAGGTTAAACTAGCGGATCTGGATCATGAAATATGGCAGTATTTTGCCGTCTTGTTACCTGCTCGCAGTGTAGCAGTGGTAGGGGATCGACGTGGATACGGGAATATAATAGCATTAAGGGCGGTGAAAAGCCGGGATGGGATGACCGCTAATTGGTATAAGGCCTCCCACGACTTTTTGGAGAGACTCTCCGCTCGCATAACAAATGAGGTGGAGGGAGTGACCCGGGTGGTGTATGATATTACCTCCAAACCCCCGGGAACTATTGAATGGGAATGAAAATATGCTTGTATCTAGAGTCTAAGGATCTGGTAGCCAAGTCCGGCTTCAAAACTGCTTATAGGAATCATTTAAAAGCCTTACAGCTAACTGGAGTATCGGTCACTACCAATCCCGCCGATGACTACGACCTGCTTCATCTGCATTGGTTTGGCCCCCGATCACTTTATTACTTAAAAAAAGCCAAGGGGGCGGGGAAGGTGGTAGTAGTCCATGCTCACAGTACCGGAAGATATGACCTAAAAAACAGTTTTACCTTCTCTAACCTATTTGCCCCTATCTATGAAAGATACTTGGACTATTTTTACGGACAGGCCGATCAAATACTGACACCTTCAACACATGCTAAAAACTTGCTTGAGAAGAGAGGATTAGAGAATATCAGTGTGATTAGCAACGGCATTGACCGGGACCGATTCTCCTTTTCGAAAGAGAAGAGAAAATATTATCGAGATAAGCTAAATTTGGAGGGATTCACCTGCATCTCAGCTGGGAATGTTATACCCAGAAAAGGAATCATAGATTTTATAAAAGTAGCCGAGAAATTGCCGGAATTAAACTTCGTGTGGTTTGGATACAGATGGAATAAATTTCTCGCCTTTCATCCCAAAATGCACCGGAGAGTGGCCAATAGACCCTCAAATGTTAAGATGCCCGGATTTTTTGAAGATGCTCCGGGTGCGTACTCGGTAGGTGATGTCTTCTTCTTTCCTTCCTATGGTGAAAACCAGCCGCTGGTACTGCTGGAAACGGCTTCACTAGGGATTCCCCCGGTTCTAAGAGATTTATCCGAGTACAGTGGCTGGCTAAAGGATGGGGTCAACTGCCTGAAGGGGGAAACTATAAGGGATTTTGTGGGAAATTTGACCATTTTGGCTGACGATCCATCCCTTTGGAAAAGGTTGGCCAGGGGTCAGGAAAGACTGGCCGAGGAGAATAGACTGGAAAAAGTAGGAAGTGAACTTGAAAATCTTTATTCATCTTTGTTAAGTTGATTTTTCCTATGTCCAACAAACTTTTAATTCTAGGTCTAGATGGAGCCACCTTTAGGTTAATTAAACCATGGGTTAATCAGGGTAAATTACCTAATATTGGCAAGCTGATGTCTAATGGGGTATATGGAAACTTACAAAGTACTATTCCTCCTATTACCGGTGCTGCTTGGTCTACCTTTCAGACCGGAGTTAACCCTGGAAAGCACGGCATTTTTGACTGGCTGAACAGGGTAAAAGGAGGGTATCAACTAGCACCAATTAACTCCAATTCCATAAAGAAGGGGAAAATGTGGGATCTGTTATCCAGAGAAGGTAAAAAAGTGGGAATAATAGGAGTTCCGGTAACCTACCCTCTCTCCAAGATAAACGGCTTCCAGATTAGCGGCTTATTAACTCCGGAAGGTAAAAGCTATACCTACCCACAAGAGTTAGCAAATGAGCTAGAGGAGAATGTGGGGAAGTACCAACCGATGCCCGAACACTGGCGAGGTAAATTAGAAGTAAAAAAGTGGTTTGAAGGCATCAAAAGGACTTTACATATGAGGGAGAGGACGGCTCTTTACTTAATGGATAATAGAGATTGGGATCTTTTAATGGTCCATCTTATGGAAACCGATTCTATTCAGCACCAGATGTGGCATCTTATAGATAAGGTAGATAGACCTCGCTACTCTCCTCAAGCTCCCACCAAAAACCCCATTTTAGAAATATATCAGTCAGCGGATGAATTTGTAGGAGAATGTATGGATAGATTGTCTGACCAAGATACGATACTTTTAATCTCCGATCATGGATTTGGATCTTTATTTTATAATGTATATCTAAATAACTGGCTGCGGAAGGAAGGTTATCTGAAGCTTAAAAAAAATCCGGCTACCCTCCTTAAACGAACCTTGGAGAAAATTAGTTTTACCCAGGAAAATCTTTTCCCTTGGTTGGAACGTTTTCACTTGCTAGGAAGGGGCAAGGAACTAAAGCATGGTCAGATCTATCGGCTCACCAGCAAGCTGTTTCTATCGGCAAGAAATATAGATTGGGAGAAGACTATAGCCTATAGTTACGGAAACATAGGTCAGATATACTTTAATATGGCCGGTCGTGAGCCGCAAGGTATCATAAAGCAAGAGGAAAAGGATCACTACACAGAAGAGCTGATTGCCAAATTAAGAGAGTTAAAGAACCCCTATAATAATGAGAAAATCTTAAATAAAGCGTTTAAAAAGGAAGAGATTTACCATGGGGGCCAACTGGAGGTAGCGCCGGAGATATTGGTATCTTTTAAGGAAGGATATATGGCTTCGGGATCCTCCGAATTTATTTCCGATAAAATTATTTCCCCTACCTTTGCCGGGTCAGGCTGGCACCAGATGGAGGGAATCTTAATAGGTTACGGACCTAATTTGGCTCACCAGGAACTTGAGTCCGAACCGGTTGTAAAGCTGATTGATTTACCGCCCACCATACTTTACCTTGCGGGACTGCCTGTACCTACCGATCTGGATGGAAGGGTAGTAACGGAAATTTTCCGACCTAACTTTTTAGAAGAAAACGAGATATGTTACAGTCAGGGGGGTATTGACAAAGAAAAAGGAGGTAATCAAATAGACGGTCAAGAAGAAATTAAAGAGCGATTGAAAGGTTTGGGATATATCTAGCTTTTAAATAGATCCGGTGCAGGGGGTAGAAGGCAGCAGCAGATTCCGGAAGTCTTTTAAAATAATAAGATAGGCCAAATTTGCGGAAATTATTGCTTTGCATTAAATTAAATTAAATTAAGCTCTCAGGTGGTCTAAATGTCCGGGCGTGGCAAAATTACTTTCATCGCTTCAACCTTATTGGGTATAGGCTCGCTTTTTTTAGTCCTACACTTCGTGGGCTGGGCACAGATAGTGGGGGGCCTAGTTTCCCTAGGGTGGAAAGGGTTTGTAGGGTTTTTTATAAACGTTTTCTTAACTTTCTTCTTTTGGATTCTATCTTGGTGGCTTATACTTAGATCTTACGGGATAAGTCCGCCTGCACTGGACGTAATCAAAGCAAGGCTTAGTGGTTTTGCTTTTAGCTATTTAACTCCCTCTATGTACGTAGGAGGAGAGCCCGTTCAGGTTTATGTGGTTTCCAGAAATTTAGATACCTCAAAAACTAAGCTCTTTGCTACCGTATTTGTCCAAAAAATACTAGAAGCGATAAGTCTTTTGCTATTCATATGCTTGGGTAGCTTCTACGCCCTATTCTCACCAAAAATTCCATCATCCCTTAAGACCAACCTGATCGTAATTAACGTGCTGTTGGGCACCCTAATATTTTTAGGGGTTATTAATTTCCTGAAGCGGCTTTTCTGGCTGACCCGGATAGTAAGGTTTTTTACCCGATACCTCCCCTGGAAGGGGTTTTTAACCAAAGCGGTAACAAAGATTAGAGAAATGGAATCAGAGATCCATAAAGCCGCCACCGGACATATCAAATCCACCTTACTTGCTTTCCTGGGCATTATGGCCTCCACTTTTTTTATTTACTTAAGGCCGCAAGTGTTCTTTTACTATTCTCAAAAAACGCTCTTTTCATTCCCACAGTTATCTTTAATCTTCGCCTTAAATATGGTCTTGGCTTCTTTGTTCTGGATCACTCCGGGGGGGTTAGGAATTGCTGAGGGGGGTAGAATCGGCATATTTGCGCTGGTGGGGATCTCTCAAGGCCAAGCGGTAGCCTTCTCCTTCGCAGTCAAGGCCATGGAGCTAATCTTTGTAGGCCTGGGAGTTATCAGCTTGTTCCGGTTTGGAAGCCGGCTGGTAATGAGAAAGAGGAAGGAAGCTTAGGTATCCGGGCCTTGACGTAATCCAAGTTCATATGCTATTATTTTTTAACTTCAAATCAGATCATGAGTCAGAGGTTAAACCTGTGCCTAAATTTGGTGAAATCGGTGAAAAAAGAGCTTGTCAATTCCTAAAGAAGAAAGGGTATATGATTGTCCATACAAATTACCGCTGGCCGGGAGGGGAAGCGGACATAGTTGCCCGGGATGGGGATTATCTTGTCTTTGTTGAGGTTAAGACTAGAAGTAGTAATAAATATGGGCTCCCCGAAGAAGCGATTACTGAGGAGAAGAAGCAGAGGATAACTAGGACTGCTCGCTACTATATAGCTCAAAATAGGCCTGAAATCTCAATCAGGTTCGATGTAGTTGCTATCTCCAAGGGCAAAATTCGACTCTACAAGGATGCTTTCTCCGGTGGTGAGTGAAAGAGATGTTTTCCAGCTGCCTTAGCGGTGCCTTACGAGGAATTGAGGCCTCTTTAGTGGAAGTGCAATGTGATGTTTCCAGGGGCCTACCTGGCTTTAAGATAGTAGGTCTTCCTGAAAAGGAGGTGCAAGAATCTAGAGAGCGAATCAGAAGTGCAATTAAAAACGCTGATTTTAGCTATCCCACAAAGAGAATAACCGCCAATTTAGCGCCTGCAGATGTAAAGAAAGAGGGGGTGGGGTTGGATCTTCCACTGGCCATCTGTATACTCAAATCAACTGATCAATTAGAGGGTGAGGGTTACCAAGATCATCTGCTCTTAGGTGAGCTCTCCCTGGACGGCCAACTTCGTTCGGTGAAGGGTGTACTGCCTATCGCTTTAGCTGCTAGCAAGGCGGGTATCCAAAAAGCGTTGCTTCCGATAGATAATGCCCCTGAGGGGGCTATAGTCAAAGATTTGGAGGTCATGCCGGTAGGGGACCTGAAGGAGGCGACCGCCTATTTGGAAGGTGAGTTGGAGATAAGTCCTTATGAGTTTGACGAGGAAGAATACTTCGGCCGCTCCTCAACTTATGGGGCCGATTTTGATCAAATAAAAGGACAGGAACAGGCCAAAAGGGGATTAGAAGTGGCGGCAGCGGGTGGACACAATGTGTTGATGATTGGACCGCCCGGCTCAGGGAAAAGCATGTTGGCTAAGAGGCTGCCTACTATATTACCCCCACTTACCTTCGAAGAAGCGATCGAAGTGACAAAGATTTATAGTATCATGGGACTTCTTTCCGAAAACACCCCTTTAATTACTACCCGCCAGGTAAGGGCTCCTCATCATACTATTTCCTATGCCGGAATGGTGGGAGGGGGCCATGGAAGTCCCTTACCGGGGGAGATAAGTCTGGCTCATCATGGGATTCTCTTTTTGGATGAACTGCCCGAGTTTAACCGGAACGTACTGGAGACTCTAAGACAGCCCCTGGAGGACAGGAAAATCACTATTTCCCGAGCGTCACTTTCCGTCACTTTCCCCACTAATTTTACCCTGGTAGCAGCCATGAATCCCTGTCCCTGTGGTCATTTAGGGGACCCAGTAAAAAGATGCCGCTGCAGTCCCTATGAAATAAGAAGGTATAGAAAAAGGATATCCGGCCCTTTTTTAGATAGGATGGACATCTTTATCGAAGTACCTAGATTAACCAAGGAAGAGTTAATGGGAAAGCCAATCGGTGAAACTTCTCCTAAAATCAGGGAGAAAGTAAGTAAAGCTCGAAGAATACAAAAGAATCGGTTCAAAGAATGCGATAACTACAGCTTGTTTTCAAACGCGGAGATGAAGATAAATGAAATAAGAAAATACTGCAAACTTAACTCTACTGGGAGGTCTATCTTAGAAAAAGCCATAGACCATTTTTCTCTTTCTGCTAGAGCTTATAATCGCATTTTGAAAGTCTCTAGGACTATAGCTGATCTGGATGGAGCAGATTCTATTGGAGAGGAGCATGTCTCGGAAGCAATTCAATATCGATCTTCAGAGGAGAACATTCTTAAAGGAGGAATATAATGAAGAAGCTCTTTACACCTGTTCTCATTTTGACTTGTTTAATAATGATTTTAGGATGGACAATGGTTGGGCAGGAAGCTATGGTAGTTGAAGAGATAAAGATCACCGGAAACGATGCAATATCTACAAAAAAAATTCTAAAGACTATCGATTTAACCCCTGGTGATCAGATAGTTGAGGAAGACCTGAAGCAGGCGGCCCAAAAAATTTATGATATGGGTTATTTTAAGGAAGTAGTACCCAATTACAGAAAAGAGGACGGGGAAGCAGTAATAACCTTTAAAGTTACTGAAAATCCGGTACTTGAGAGTATTGAAATAACTGGTAACCAAGACTACGGAAGCGGTTTTGAAATATTTGGAATAAAGATCCCCAAACTGGGAGTTAGCAGATTAGTATCAGATAGTAAGATCAAAGAGATATTGGAAGATGCCGGGGTGGCCAAAGGGGAAGTTCTAAATAATAAGGATCTTGAGGTGGGTCTTAAAAATATAATTAAAAAATACGAAGAAAAGGGATATGCACTAATAGATATCGGCCAGGTGAATACCGGTCCTACACTATCCATACAAATTATTGAAAGAAAGATCGAACAAATCGAGTTAAGGGGGTTGGCTACCGTGCCAGAAGAGGTAGCCCGCCAATTTATTCATATACCACTTAATAAGCCGGTCAAGCTTACCAAATTGCAAGAGACTTTCACCGATCTAAGCAATTCCATCTTCTTTGAGCAGATGAACCAATCTGACCTGGAGCTAACGGCGGGAAGCAAAATAGATAAGGTCAAGTTAATTCTTCACTTACGAGAGAATAAAATGATCGATGAACCAGCCGAAATCAAGGGAATACAGATCATAGGAGCCACCGTATATCCGAAAAATATCATAGAGCAGAAGGTAGAGGAGCTCCCCGAAGAGAAGGTTACAAACTACCAGGTCTTAAAAGCCTTGCAGCCGATCCATAGTCTTTATTGGCAGGATGGGTACAGGCTAATGGAATTGGAAAAAGAAAAACTGGATCAGGGAGTACTTGCGGTGAGGGTCTATGAAGGGGTGATTGCGGAGGTGAAAATTGAGGGAAACGAACGGACCAAAAGTTTCGTGATTGAGAAGGAACTCACCCTTAAACCGGGTCAGGTGTTTAATCAGCAGGCTTTAATTGAATCTTACCAAAACTTACAGGAACTGGGTTACTTTAAAAATGTGTCCGTTAATTTTGAATCCACAGGTCAAAAGGGCC
>CAYUCE010000049.1:9509-13398 GCA_964443275.1 uncultured Thermotogae bacterium
TAGGTGGGGAGGCCTCTTTAGGCTATCCGGTTGCTGATTTCACAACTCTAGATTTAAGCACTCGATATGAGCATTATTACAAGGAGTTTGAGCAAGCTGAAGAGAAGGATGAATCAGGTATTACCGGAACCGTATCTGGAGGTATAACCTATGACAACCGAGAAGATCCCACCTTCCCCACCCAGGGAGGAATTAAAGCAATAAAATTAGAGCAAGCGGGTGGATTTGTGGTGGGACCGGAGTTCACCAAATTGACACTCAATTTAACTCATCATTTTCCCACCTGGGAAGATCAGAATATAGCGGTTAGAGGGATGGGCCAGATAGGCTTTGACCTTCCCTCCCAGGAGCTGTTTACTCTAGGAGGGGTAAATACTTTAAGGGGTATTAACCCCGCCTATTCGGACCGTATCTATTTACTAAACACCGAATATCGAATTAAGCTCATCGAAGCCGCTTCTCTAGCTTTCTTTGTTGACACCGGATTTGGTGAAGGAATAAAGTTAAAAGGTTCCATCGGAGCTGAGCTTCGAGCCAATATTCCCATGGGACTGGTAAGAATCGCTTTCGCTTGGCCGGTAGAGAAGGGGAAGATAAAAGCAGTAAAAATCGAGTTTGGTATGGGACCCATGTTTTAAATAACCTTTTATTCAAAGGGAGGTACTTTAGATGAATAGAACATATTTGATAATTTTAATTATAGTAGGATTAGGAATTGGATTTGTGGCCGGTTGGTTTGCTTCAACTGGAGGCCCCAGCGAGGAGTTGGTAAATAGAGTTGATCAACTTGAGACCCAGATAGGCAAGCTTGCTACTAAACAGGAATTAAACGAGCTGGCCCAGAGAGTAGAGCAAACAGGGGACGGCGCGGTCCTCAAAGTGGGATACGTAAATGCGGAAAAGGCTTTCAAAGAATTTAAGGGAACTGAAGAAGTGGTAAAAAGATTTTTAGAAGAGAAAGAAAAGATTGAAGCAGAGGCTCAGAAGCTAAGGGAGTCTGCCCAAAACAGGGAGATCACAGAAGAAGAGTATCAAACCAAGGTATCACAACTTCAAGCAAAATACCAGGAAATGGATCAGTTACTTACCCAGGCTGAAGCTGCCCAAATATCAAATATGGTGGACGAGATAGCGGATGAGGAAAATTACGACTTGGTAACCCGGGAAAAAAACGTACTTCTTTATCTTAGAGCTTCCCTTACCTTGCAGAAGGTCCAGCAGGCAGAGGAGTTTGTAGAGATAACCGAAGAGGAACTGGATCAAGAAGCGGTATCAGTTTTGAAGACCGCTATAGACCAACTTAAAGAAAGCGGCCAAGACAAAATTACCTATAAAACTACCTCCCGACATGTAGATGCACTGATGACCCCTATAAACGTAAAATCTCTGGAGAAATACGAGGACCTGAAGGGATGGAATAATGTTTTAAAGTACGGGGAAAACTTCTACAAGGTACAGACCGAAAGTCCCATCCACGTGCTGACCTATAAAGTCATCGATAGAATGAACGAAAGGAGTCAGGAGATAGTGGATCAAGTGATCGAACTTCTAAACCAGTACTTAGAACAGACTGAGCAGGCGGTTAGCGGGGGAGGGAGCTGATATAACCGAGAAAGGTATCGAATATATAAAAGAGCTTATCCCCAATAGATATCCCTTTTTAATGGTGGATCGGGTACTTTCACTGGGAAAGGACGGAGTAAAGACCTTAAAGAATGTAACTATAAACGAAGAGTACTTCACCGGGCATTTCCCTGAAGATCCGGTAATGCCCGGAGCGTTAATCCTGGAGGGCATGGCTCAAACTGCAGGGATACTGATAAGCCAAGCTAACAAAAACAGTCACCGTCGAGGCTATTTGGTAGGTATAGATAAGGCCAGATTTCGCAAAGTGGTTAGACCCGGCGATACAATAGTATATCGGACTGAGAAGTTAAGGGAAAAAGGGGGATTATATAAAGTCCAAGTAAAGGCGACAGTTGAAGGCGAATTGGTGGCCGAATCGCTAATATCCTTGGCCTTAAGATAAAGGGAAGATTATGGGGAAAATGTTAGGAGAGATTCTCCGTACCTGCAGTGATTTCCGTAGTTTTCAAGAAGTCCTTAATCAGGTGGTCGATTTTTACCTAAAATTAGAGGGATTTGACCGGGATATGATCTTAGAAAACAAAGTAAGTAAAAGGTTTAGTGAAGGATATTAATAAACAACTAGCAAATAAAAGGGTGGGAGTCCTAGGAGGGGGGGAGACAGGGTTAGCAGTGGCCGGCCACCTTACTAAACAAGGAACCTCTGTTTTCCTGTCTGAAAAAAATAGTTTAGAAGAAGAGAAGAGAGAAAAGCTCAAAAAGTGGGGGATAGCCTACGAAGAAGGTGAGCATTCCAATCAGCTCCTAGATTATGATCTATTAGTCCTATCCCCCGGGGTGCCGTTAAGTAATCCTGTACTTCAAAAAGCCCATAAATTAGACATACCGATAGTAGGGGAAATCGAGCTTGCTTATAGATTATGCAAATCCGATAAAATTATTGCGGTTACCGGAACCAACGGGAAGACCACCACTACCCATTTGATAGGGGAGATTCTGCGTGTAAATGGTTATGAGGTATTAGTTTGTGGGAATATCGGAAATCCTTTTATTGGGGAATTGGACGATATAACTAAAGACACTATTGTGGTTTTAGAGGTAAGCAGTTATCAACTGGAGACTATCCAGAAGTTCCGTCCCTGGATTGCCGTTTTATTAAATCTGGCTCCGGATCATTTAAAAAGGCACGGATCAGTTAAAAATTATTATCGGATTAAGCACCGCATTTACGGGAACCAAACCGGTAAAGATTACCTAATTACATCTCCTGACATTGATTTACCCGAAGGAATAAAACCGCAAGTTATTTTTTATTATCAAATCGAGCCAAGCTGTGTAAATGCAGAAGGGATGAAAGCACATAATCTAGCCAATTTAAAGGCCGCCTTGGCCGCCGGTAGGATAATCGATCCCTCAATTAATTTGGCCGATATGGAAATAAGAAAAACTCTGACCTTGCCCCACCGAATTGAGTTTGTAGCCCAAATCGACCGTACCAAATTTTATAATGATTCCAAAGCCACTAATACCCACGCAACGAAAGCGGCCATCAACTCCTTCTCCCGTCCTCTTACCTTGATACTTGGTGGTCAGGATAAAGGGGAAGATTATAGTAAGTTAGCTTGCTTGATTAAAGAAAAACAGATCCTAAAGGTTTTTTTGATCGGTCAAGCCGCCGACCTCATCGCCCGTAGCTTGGAAAGGACAGGATATGAAAGTTATGTGTATGTAAATGACTTTACCCAAGCAATCAAGCTGGCTCTTAGGACCGGGGCGGAGGTTTGCCTTATGTCCCCGGCCTGTGCTTCCTTTGATCAATTTAGAAATTATAAAGAAAGAGGTGAGCAGTTCAAGTTTGCAGTTACCTCCCTTCTCAAGTAGGAAACTTTTAACCGGGTGGGCTGCACAACTTCCTTGACCGGACCGGGATTGGTAGATGGACACTTGTCTTTTTAGAAATCTGAGAAGAAAATTGGGCTTTCTTCTTGCATGCACCTTACGGCGTAAAGGTACATGGCGGCGGACCAGGTTTGCCAATCCTGGCCTCTAGGTTGGCCGTCTTGGGAGCGATACCATTCATTGAAACCAAAGGTTAAGGGTTTCCTTTTTGATCTCTTTATGAGTTCAGTTAGCGCAGTTAACTTCTGTTCAGCCAGCTTTGGATTTCCCACAGCCAAAGCAGCCGCGATATAGAAACATTCTACAAATGGCCAAATACCACCGTTGTGATACTCCCCAGGCATATTGGGGAAGTTGGGCAGGGCCATCTTCCAGATTGGCCATTTTACCAATGGCTTTTAAA
>CAYUCE010000050.1:0-13165 GCA_964443275.1 uncultured Thermotogae bacterium
TGCTCTGCATTTTTTAATGTCCGTTTTATGCAATAATTACTTGCCAAAGACAAATGCTTAAACTTGATCTAAAATAAATAATTTATACGATATGTTACCGATCTGGTT
Organism: uncultured Thermotogae bacterium; assembly: GCA_964443275.1. GTDB lineage: Bacteria > Bipolaricaulota > Bipolaricaulia > CAYUCE01 > CAYUCE01 > CAYUCE01. Next base: position 109 of record CAYUCE010000050.1, read on the forward strand.
TTACTTTTTAGCTTCGATTATATCTATATCTGTAACCTGGCTAACCCTAAAAGTTATCATTCCTTTGCTTGTATGCTCAGGGTTAACTGGAGTGGATCTTCACAAACCTGAGCAGCCTCAAATTGCCGAGATGGGAGGACTGGGTATTGTAGTAGGCATATCGGCGGGGCTAATTCTTTCTATAGGAGCAAATGCCTTCCTACATATCAAGATAGACATTGTGGCCATACTTGCGGTGCTAGCCACAGTTCTGATTGTCTCCTTTATCGGGGTTTTAGATGACTTACTAAAGATAAGCCAAATAATTAAAGCTATTACTCCGTTATTTGCCGCCTTACCACTGATGGCCATAAGGGCCGGAGCTCACATGTTAAGGGTCCCTCTGGTAGGAAAGATTGACTTTGGTATCGCTTATCCGCTGGTGTTAATACCCTTAGCCATTACCGGTGCTGCAAATGCAGTTAATATGTTGGCCGGTTTTAACGGGATGGAAGTCGGGGTGGGATTAGTGGCCGTGGGTTCTCTAACCATAGTATCACTTCTCATAAACTCTACAACAGCCTTTCTAATACTTCTGATTACCTTTGGGACTTTGCTTGCCACCCTTTACTTCAACTGGTATCCAGCCAAAGCGATGATCGGAGATGTGGGTACACTTACTATAGGAGCAGTTATCGCCTCCGCGGTAATTATTGGTAATTTTGAAACCGCTGGGGCCATAATTATTATCCCCTATTTTGTCGACTTCTTATTCAAAGCCCTCGGTGGATTCCCCAGCTCCGGTTGGGCCGGTAAACTAAATCCGGAAAATGGCAAATTGCATTGTCCCAGAAAGTTCCCGGTAAGTCTTCCTCAGCTTATCATGAAAATAACCGGTGGAATCAAAGAAAGGAACCTTACCCTTACAGTCATGAGCTCGGAAGCCATATGCGGCCTGTTCGCCATTCTAATTTATGCCCGCCTTTGATTGAATCTTTAATGTTGATAACCCTCTTGCTTCTTAAATACAAAATTCTCACAAATAAATTCATCTAGCCTTTCACACAGTTGTTTTCGTGCAGATTTCCTGCATTTCTACCTACTTTCCTCGCCTACTTTCCTCGCCTCCTTTCCTATTTGTAACCAAGCTATCGATATTAAACCGTCAGGTATTTTCAGAGCTTTTCCAACTCCTAATTTGCCCAATATATACTATATAATGAAGAGTTGATGGTGTTTAAAGAAATAAGTTAATTTTTGAACTTTTCCCAAAGTAACTCGATTTCAGATAGGGTGAATGATCCTCTCAAGCGGTGAAATCCCTTATTTACAATTAGGTGACAAATTTAGTAGACTAAGATCATCTTACAGGCGAACCCGACACGTTAATTTTCGATATTTTCATTTAGACGAGGGGTAGACAATGAAAGCCGATGATATAAGAGATAAATTTTTGAGTTTCTTTGAAAAAAGAGAGCATCGAATAATAGAAAGCGATTCCTTAGTTCCAGATGATCCAACCTTGCTATTTACTTCAGCCGGAATGGTTCAGTTTAAGGATATATTTTGGGGGGAACTAGAACCTAAATACAAGCGGGCAGCTACCTGTCAGAAATGCTTTCGCACCAACGACATAGAGAACGTGGGTAAGACTGCCTACCATCATACTTTCTTCGAGATGTTGGGTAACTTCTCCTTCGGGGACTACTTCAAGGAGGGGGTAATTGAGCTGGCCTGGGAGTTTGTAACCGAAAAGTTAGGACTTCCTCCCCAAAAATTGTGGGTTTCAGTTTATAGGGAGGACGAAGAGTCTTATCAAATTTGGAGGGACAAGATAGGTATTCCAAAGAAGAGAATTGAGAAATTGGGGAAGGATGAAAATTGGTGGGGCCCGGTCGGGGATACCGGACCGTGTGGACCGGATACCGAAATATTCTATGACGCCGGAAAGCCCCTTTCCTGCGGGCCAGATTGTCGAGGTGTAGCCTGCGACTGCAACCGATTTAATGAGCTCTGGAACCTGGTGTTAATGCAGTATGAAGCAGGAGTTGATGGGAGCCTGGAGCCTCTTAAGAAGAAAAATATCGATACCGGGATGGGGCTGGAAAGAACGGCTACCGTTATGCAAGGGGTAGAGAGCGATTTTGAAACAGATATCTTTCAGCCTATCGTCAAGAAAGTAGAAGCTCTATCTTTAAGAAAAATGGGTCAAGAAGAGCAAGTGGCCAGAAACGTGATCGCCGACCACATACGAGGGCTAGTCTTTTTAATCGCAGACGGGGTGGTACCTTCAAACGAAGGCCGGGGATATGTACTGCGAAGGGTGCTGAGAAGGACGGTACGACAAGGTTTGAATTTGGATATAGATGAAAACTTCCTCCACCAACTTATTCCCCAAGTGATAAAAACATTGGGCGATCAGTACCCGGAAATCGTGGAGAGAAAAGAATTAGTTGAAAATATATTAAAAAGTGAAGAGGACAATTTCAGAGAAACCCTGCAAGATGGTGAAAAGAGATTTAGCCAGATACTTAAAGAAGTTAGGGGGGGCGTTCTTCCCGGCGAAAAGGTCTTTGAGCTATATGATACCTACGGTTTTCCACCGGAATTAACTCAAGAGATGGCGGGGGAGTCCGGTCTTCAGGTGGATATGAAAGGTTTTGAAAAAGAAATGGAAAAGCAAAAGGAGCGATCAAGGGCTTTACATAAAGCTGGTGCAACTAGCACCTCAACGAGCTCCGCCAAATCTTGGATGGAGCACCCACCTACAGAATTCAAATATGAAAGTTATTGCTTAAACTCTGAAATTATCGGCTTATATGTTGAGACCGATGGGATTAGGAAAAGACAAAATGAACTAAACAAGGGTGAATTAGGTTATCTTATATTTAAGAAAACTCCCTTCTATGCCGAATCTGGAGGTCAAATTGCCGATTCGGGTAAACTCACCAACTGTAAACAAGAGGGAGAAGCGAAAGTTATGGATGTGCAAAAAGAAGATGATTTATTTTTACACCAGGTTGAAGTGTTAAAAGGCACTTTCTCAAAAGGTGATGAATGCACTCTCAGTATAGACCTAGATAAGCGAAAACGGACAGCCAGAAACCACACCGCCACTCACATCTTACACACCGCACTAAGAAATATTTTGGGAAATCATGTGATTCAAAGCGGCTCCATGATAGCTCCGGATACTTTACGGTTTGATTTTAATCATTACCAAAGTTTATCCGATGAAGAGATAGAGAAAATCGAGGATAAGGTTAATCAAATTATACTAGCCAATTTACCGGTAAAAATGGTCGAAAAAAGCTATCCGGAAGCAAAAAAGATGGGCGCCATTGCCCATTTTGAAGAAGAATATAGAGGTAAAGAGAAGGTCAGAGTAATACAAATTGGCGAAGAACCGGATACATTCAGCCGGGAACTTTGCGGTGGGACTCATGTGGATAACACGGGCAAAATTGGAGGGTTCAAGATATTAAGCGAAGAGGGTATTGCTGCCGGCACCCGAAGAATCAGAGCAGCCACCGGAGAGAACTTGATCGAATATCTAAGAACCAGAGAAAAAAAACTAGAAGAGCTTGCCAAAATGCTCGAAACTTCAACTAAAGATCTTGAATCCCGGGTAAAAAAAGCTTTACAAGAAAAAGAAGATTTAGAAAAAACAGTTGAGAAACTGAAAGGAAAGCTTTTAGTTCAGAAAAGAAAGGAACTTTTATCGAAAGCCGAAAGCTTTAAGGGGATAAAAATGGTGAGTGCGGAAACGGAATTTTCGGCTGAGGACTTAAAAGTCCTGGCAGATCAATTGCTTTCTAAATTGGGCAAAGGAATAGTTATACTAGGTGGGAAAAACCAAAACCAAGCCCACTTGGTATGTAAGGTGAGCGACGAACTTACCCCCCAAGTTGATGCCGGAAAAATCATAAACCAGATGGCCAAGATAATTGACGGAGGTGGAGGCGGTAATCCCCGTATGGCTTTTGGTGGAGGAAAGGAACCCGGCAAGATAAACCAGGCCCTATCCAAAGGCCTGGAAGTTCTAAAGGAAATGATGTAAAACCAACATCCAAAGTCGAAAGCTAATACTTAAGTTGCTGTTTCCTCGGCCGCAGCCTTTCAGTCCGCGGATCTTAAACTCAGTCAGGAAGTAGTTTCTCATCCAAATAATGATAACATAAGGCTCGCTTGTACATTCCGCTGCTATAGTACATCTGATAGCGGAGTTTGTTCTATCCTTTTCTTTGATCGAAAATACATCAGGTAAAATCCTCACCCCAGGTCTTATGCTCCATGACTCACCACTCTCCAGCACCTACTTTAGAAGTAATTCAGTATTGCTTGATCAATACCCTGTTACATTAAAGTAGGTGCTGGACATCAGACTAAGGACTTTGGACTAGAGGTGGGATTTTCAGACACAAGTCACCCCCGGCTTGGACAAAATTAATTGAGGGGACAGACACAATTCCTTCTAGTAAGAGAGTAGAAACGTGATTATAAACAGTGGAATTAGTTTGGATAACCAGAGATAAGTTAGGAGTGTTTTTACTACATTGTACCTAAGTCTTAAAGCGCGACCTAAAGGAGGGTTCGATGACCAATAATAAAAGCTTTAATATGCGTTTTGCGGATAAGTGGCCACTTCTGTTGGCCTTGCTCATTTTGATTTCATTTACCTTTGTTGGATGTCAACAATTCTTACAGCAGGCTCCAACTGCTGTAATAGACGCAACACCGACAAGCGGAGCTGCCCCACTGGATGTTGATTTTGACGGTTCAGGGTCCTCCGATCCGGATGGAAACATAGCCTCTTATGCATGGGATTTCGGGGATGGAAATACCGGTACCGGCCAAACCGCCAGTCATACTTACACTACTGAAGACCAATTTACTGCTGTATTAACCGTCACTGATAACGACGGGCTTACCGATACCGCTCAGGTAACTATCGACACCAGACAACCGCCCACTGCGGTAGCTTCTGCCTCCCCCACTGAAGGAGAGGCTCCACTAGAAGTAGATTTTGATGGGTCCGGATCGTCGGATAATGGAACTATCGCCAGTTATGAATGGGATTTCGGGGATGGAAATACCGGAACGGGAGAAACCGTTACCCACACTTACCAATCCCAGGGAGTCTTTGACGCCATTCTGACAGTAACTGATGACGATGGATACACAGACACGGATAAAGTAACAATTAATACCCTAACGGCCAGCATATACTTTGCCTCCGAACGTAGTTCTTACAATATATACAGGATGGATACTGAGGGGAGTAACCAAGCTCAGGTAACTTCTTCAACTAGTGACGTTGACAATATCTTCCCCGCTTTACTTTACAACACCAGACTAAAACTGGCCTTTGCATCAGATAGAGACGATGGTAGCAGTGGTACAAACAACAAATTCGATATCTTCAAGTCCGAAGTGGATGGTACTCTACCGGTCAATTTGACCACTCAAACTGCATATTCACAAATAGAGCCTTCTTGGAACAACGATGGTAGCAAGATCACCTATGCGTCCAACGAGACTGGAGATTGGGAAATTTGGGTTATGAGTAATAGCGGCTCAGGTAAAACCCAACTAACCAGTCAGACTGCTTCTACGGAATTGGCTCCCGTCTTCTCCCCGGATGGCACCAAGATCGTCTATGTGTCTGATAAAGATGGAGATCATGACATATGGTTGATGGATGCCGATGGATCAAACCAAGAAAATATATACGATAGCGGCTCTGATGATGGGGGCCTTGGAGCAGATCCCTTTTCAATTCTTAGTGGCTTCGGATTTTCAACCCCTTCATGGTCACCGGATGGAACAAAGATCGCCTTTACTTCCGATAAAGATGGAGACAACGACATATATGTAATAGATTCGGATGGATCGAATCTGAAATCAATTACCTCCGAAACCGGACTCAACGGTGACAACAACTTTGACCCCTTCTGGCTACCTAACGGGGATGAGATTGCTTTTGTGTCAGAAGATGGTGGCCAATACGAAATCTGGAAGGTAGATGTCAGCGATCTGGATAATCCAGGCGGCGTTGATCAGCTAGCAACGTTAGGCAACAACCTTAGCCCGGCAAACGAACCCTGGAACAAATAACTTAAGATCAAGAACCTTTGCCCTGTGGAATAAGGTGCCCTGATAAGCTTGTATCTTGTTCCACAGGGTGAATCTACAGAATGTTAAGACTATTTTCCGCTGTTCCATCCGACATAGGTGAGAAAGATCAAATGAGCAACTAAAATCAGGACCGCCAACAAAACGAACCAATCTCCTAATAGGTTGTAAACAGTACTCTCATCACCAAGAGCAACCTCGCCCCGGATGACCCCCTCCTCCTGGGCGAGGCCTCTTTTTACTATCCGCCCTCCGGGGGAAATTATACCCGATATTCCGGTATTAGCAGCTTGCACGAAAAACCTCCTATTTTCAACCGCCCTAAACACTCCTTTGGCAAAGTGTTGCGGCAAAGCAATGGAGTCAAGAAACCAGGCATCGTTGGTTATGGTTATAATTAGCTCAGCTCCACGGTCTACAAATTTCCTAACCGGCCCGGCAAAAGCGGATTCAAAACATATAGGAGTAGCCAAGGACCCAAGCCTTGAACGAAGGGGCCGAAAACCATCTCCGGGAGTAAGATCACCCAAAAGAGGGGTTATTTGATCTGTGGGCAGGCCTAAGCTCTTTATCAGCTCTCGGAAAGGGAGATATTCACCGAAAGGGACCAGCTTAACCTTGCTGTATTTATCAATAACTTCGCCCTGCGGGGAAATTAGAATAGCCGCGTTATAGAACTTGTTTGCCTCACGGGTGGCCGTACCCAACAGCATAAACAACTGCTGGCTTTTGGCAAAATCAGTGAAGATATCCAAGACCTCCTTTCGATCCAATAAAAGGAAAGGAAATACCGATTCCGGAAATACGACTAAATCAAGATCATTGTTGGACAATTCTTCCAATGCTTGACGATACTTTTCAACTAACTTTTCCGTATTTTGGCTCCTTCTCTTTATAGCTTGTTCTACGTTCGGTTGGACTAAGCCCACCTGAAGCTTTTGGCCATTTATATTTTGGTCAAGGGAATAAAAATACCCCCATCCGCCTACCACCAAAAGAATTACAATACAACTTAGAAAATAGCCAATTTTACGATCTTTCAAGGATAAGAAAAGCAAATAGCTTATCAAGACTATAAGAAAGGAAATTCCCCACACCCCGGCAAATGAGGCCATCTGTATAAGTATCGGCCTCTTGTAAAGCGAATATCCTAAATCACCCCAAGTGGAACCGAATTGGCCGACTGTCCTTAAGTATTCCAGAATTACCCATATCGAGGGGGTAATTATTGCAAGTTGTACTGGGCGAAGCCTATCTTTAAAGATAGAATAAGCCAACCCAAAAACGCCCCAAAAAAGGGCGGAAAAAAGGATGAGTATCAGGTAGCCTAAGAATACTATGGGGCCTGCCCATATCCTAAGGATGGGGATCCAGTTATATAGAAGGGCAAAGAAGAAGATCCCCGCCAAAAAAGAAAGTCCGAAACTTTGCTTATAGCTTTTACCTCTTAGGGCCCAAAATAGTGGGAGGGGTGAAAACCAGACCAAAAAGTCCAGATCGTACCCCGGCAGACTCAAAGCAGCTAAAACACCAGACATTATGGCTAATAGGTACGGCATATAACCTTTACATTTTTTACCTGCCTTCATGATTACTTACAGATTATAAGACTGGCAACTGCTCTATCTCAATTGGACCATCTATCAGTTTGTGTGAATAAGCGGGATTGTATATAATTTTAAAAATTCTTGCAGCCAGAAAAAGGAGTGACAATTATGCATCCAGTACTAGTTCAAATAGGCCCGGTCACCATACGTTGGTATGGGCTAATGTACGTAATAGCTATTATCGCAGCCATATTCCTGGTTTATCGGGAAGCAAAGCGAAAAGATATGGACTTAAGCCTTGATGATATTCTCGATTTCGTATTGATAGCTATCCCCTTTGGAATAATCGGGGCTAGGCTTTACTACGTGGCATTTGAATGGAGAACCTTCGCCCAGGACCCTCTGGAAATAGTAAAGCTTTGGCATGGGGGACTGGCAATTCATGGGGGGTTAATTGGGGGGGCTATAGCACTGGTAATTTTTGCCCGCTGGAAAAAGGTATCCTTTTGGAAATTTGCAGATGCTCTAGCACCTTCCTTGATTTTGGGCCAAGCTTTGGGGCGCTTTGGTAACTTTATGAATGGTGATGCCTACGGGGTCCCCTTTTCAGTGAGCACTCTGGAGAGGTTATCCTGGCTAAAATGGTTTCGATTCCCGGCCGGAACTCCGGCAGCCCAAGAATACCCACTTATCTCCGATCAGCCCTGGGCCGGCTCCAGAGCCTTACATCCGGCGATGCTTTATGAACTAATACTGGATCTTCTAATCTTTGCTTTCTTGTGGTGGTGGATTAGAGGAAAGAAATATAAAGACGGATTTATGGTTTCCAGCTATATTATCCTTTATTCTTTAATTCGCATACCCCTGGAATTTATAAGAGGAGACGCTCTGTGGTTAGGTCCGATCAGGGTGGCGCAGTTGGTAAGTGGAATTTTAATCATCGGCTTCGGTTGGTTTGTTCTGTCCAAAAAACTTTATACAAAGAAGGATTAACCAAGTATTAGATAACTGAAATCGTGCATGTTCCGGTTCTCCTAGAAGAGGCTATAAATCTTTTACAAGTAAAGGAAGACGGTACCTATGTAGATGCCACCGTGGGCTGCGGCGGACATGCCAAAGGAATACTGAATAAACTAACTTCTGGGAAACTTATATGTGTGGATAGGGATTCTGAGGCCCTCGCACGTGCAAAAAAGATGCTAGCCGATTATGGGAAAAGTGCAGTTTTTGTCAAAGGAAACTTTGCTCACCTAGAGCAAATAATTAAAGATCTAAATGTAGGAGCTCCGGACGGCATCCTGTTCGATCTAGGTCTATCCTCGCTTCAACTTGCAACTAGGGACAGAGGGTTTAGCTTCCAGGAAGATGGTCCATTGGATATGCGGATGGATCCTGAAGCCGAAGGGCCTACCGCAGAGACTATAGTAAATAGCTATTCTAAACAAAAACTAATAAAAATATTGACTGAATACGCAGATGAAAGATGGGCAAAAAGGATAGCTACCGAAATAGTCAAAAGAAGAAAAAGTGAAAGATTTAAAACCACCTTTCAGCTTCGAGACGCCGTCCAGTCCGCCATACCTAAAAAGGCCCAGTACAAGATGAATATACACCCGGCAACTAGGACTTTCCAAGCCATCCGAATAGAGGTAAACCGGGAGCTAGAAAACTTAAAAAAGGGACTTCAGGCCGGTTACCAGATACTAAAAACTGGGGGAACGGAGGTGGTTATCTCCTATCACTCCCTAGAAGATAGGATAGTAAAAAACTTCTTTAAACAGAAGGAATCAGAGTGTATTTGTCCACCCGACCTGCCGGAGTGTGTATGCGATAAAGTAAAGGAGATGAAAACTCTGACCAAAAAACCTATCACTCCCACCCAAGAAGAGATTGAGAAAAACCCTCGCAGCCGCAGCGGGAAATTGAGAGCGGCTACCAAACTGACCTAATTCATTCGTATCTTTAACCTTTGTCCTTATCTTTCGTTTCACCTGGCCCTAATTTGTATGCGGGGGAGGTGTTGTGTGGCGAATACATGGGGTGAATTGAGTACAGCTCACAAGGCAGCTATAGGGGCAATCATACTACTTATCTTTGTTTTATTGTTTTTTTACAGTTGGCAGTCCTGGCAAATTACCCATTTAAACAGCAGATTGTTAGATATAAAGAAAAAGGTCGGAAAGTTAGAAGATGAAAAGATGGCCCTGCAGTTTAAGGTTGATCAGGCTTTTAGGCTGGGAAGGGTAGAAAAAGTAGCCAAGGAAGAAATAGGAATGGTAGAACCTGAGGAGCTTAAATGGATCAATTTAAAATCGGACAAGTAAAGAGACGAATTGTCATCATATCCGCACTTTTGCTCGTATTCTTCGGGATAGTGACCTGGAGATTGGTAGATATCCAAATCCTAGAGCACTCCCGCTGGCAAGCTTTGGCCCAAAGGATTCAAGAAAGAGAGGTTACTCGGGAACTTAAAAGAGGCAAAATCAAGGACAGGAACGGGATTGTTTTGGCTACAAACATAAGGACTGTATCTATAGCTTTGGACAACTACCGAATGACCAAACCGCAAGTTTTAAAATCGATTTTAAATGAGGAATTAGGACTAGAAAAAAGCGCCTTAGACGAAAAGATCTATCGGAAAAGTTATTTTACCTGGATTGCTAGAAAAATAGGGCTAGAAAAGGCTGAGGAAATTAAAAGGCTATGTAAAGAGAAAGGAGTACAGGGGTTGATATATCGGGAGGAGTGGAAACGAGTCTATCCACAGGGGTCCACAGCTTCTAACGTAATAGGGTTTGCAGGTCTTGACAACCGGGGATTGGAAGGTTTGGAACTGGCAATGGACGGGGTTCTTCGAGGTGAAGCTGAACAAATTCTAATGGTGACCGACGTCTACGGAAACCCGGTTCAAGAGGAGGTGTTAGAACCGGGAATGCCCGGAAAGGACATTACCCTCACCTTGGATGCCAAATGGCAGCATATTGCCGAGACCATGATCGATTGGGGGGTTAACCATTATCGGGCAAAGCAAGGTTTTATAATCCTAATGGACCCTCAAAACGGAGAAGTATTAGCCCTGGCTCAAAATATAAGGTATGACCTAAATGCTTTCTCCAGCTCCCAGCCCAGCGAGCGCAAAAACTTGGGGGTAACCTATCCATTTGAACCGGGGTCTTTATTTAAAATTTTTGCCGGATTGGCCGCCTTAAAATATAACGCGGTCTCCACCGACGACTGGATAAGCGGTGACCAGCCCCTGAAAATCGCCGGCCACTCTATTCATAACGCAAATTACAAAAGTTACGGTGCGGTAAGATTAAAAGATATTATCACCCATTCTATTAATACCGGAATGATCAGGGTAGCTCAAAAATTGGGTGAACAGAAGCTTTACCAATTCTTGCATGATCTAGGAATTGGCCAATTCACGGGGATAGAACTTCCCGGAGAGGTAAGTGGCACCTTAAGAGACTCCTCAACGTGGTCTAAACTGGCTATAGGGTCGATTCCTATCGGGCAGTCGGTGTCAGTTACTGGAATCCGATTAGCCTCAGCCGTATCAGCCATCGCCAACGGTGGAAAGCTGGTAAAACCCACCTTAATAAAAGAAGTAGATGGAAAGGAGAAAATTGCGGATACAAATAAAAACACACCAGCAACTGAAAGAATTGCTCCCGTACGTGATATGGACCTGATGAAGAAAATGATGAGGAATGTAGTAACCGAGGGCACGGGTAAACCGTCGGACATCCAAGGTTACCAAGTATCTGCCAAGACCGGTACTGCTCAAAAATCACTACCCGGTCAGGGATACGTTGAGGGTAAGTATCTCTCACTTTTTGCCGGCTTCCTTCCCCAACACGATCCTCAATATATGGCTTTAGTGGTCTTGGATGAGGTAAAAACAAAACCGTTCTGGGGTGGATACACCTCGGGGGTGGTATTTAAAAAGATGATGGAAAGAATAATTCAAATAAAAGGATTAAAACCAACCGGTGAGTGACCAATGACCAAGTATATTTCACTTGCAGCCGCACTTCTTTTACTTCTTTTTGTAGGAGTAATGACCCCGGATGAATACTACGTAAGCAGCCAGTATCAGGGGGAGAATGTCTACAAAGGGATACAGACAGCCATAGACCATGCAAAACCCGGGGGGACAGTAGTTATTAGACCCGGTACCTATCGAGCGAATTTGATCATAGATAAACCGATAAAGCTTATTTCCCTATCCGCTAAAAAGTCTACCCAAACCGGGCCCCCAACATCTAACCGCTGGGGGCCAACTAAGATCCTAGCCCGTGATTCAAACCAGCCGGTTATCAGGGTACGGGCCGATGGGGTAAAAATAATGGGATTGACCGTTCAGGGAGGTAAATACGGTATCTCTTTTGAGAGGGTACAAAGGGGGCAGATATCAAGCAACCTCATAAAGAATAACAACAAAGCAGGTATCCTCATCTCTAATGGTTTGGAAAATAGGATATTGGCCAATAGTTTGGAAAAAAATGGGAAAGGTTTGGTTATAAGGAATTCAGATAATAATTTAATCAGAGGGAACTTGATTGTCAAAAGCTTAAATTACGGAATTCATCTGGTCAATTCAGAAGTCAATTATATTTTTAATAACCTGATAAAAGGTGCTAAATTCGGGCTAATCCTGGATAACTCTCCCCGGAATGAGCTTAGATATAACGACATTAGATGGGACAAAAACCAAGAGGGTTGGCCATTTCGGGTTTGGGGAACTAAGCCATCTCATTTTATACAAAATATCGATTCCACAAACCTCATCAACAACAAGCCAATCTATTATTTAGTGGAAGAGAAAAATAAGGCCATTGATGGGTCTAGGAAAGCGGGATATATAGCCCTCATAAAGAGTGAAAATATAAAGGTATCTAATATAAGCCTCTCCAGCAGAAGTGAAGGGATAACCGTAGTGGAATCCTCTCAAATCAAACTGATTGATAACACTCTTCGAAATAATAAAACCGGAATTTATTTGTGGGACTCAACACAGATGGATCTTCAAAATAATTTAATAAAGGAAAGTAAAGAATATGGGATTTACCTAAACTCCTCTCCTAACAACAATATAGAGGAAAACTATATTTCAGATAGCATAGGACTTGGCATATTCTTAGATGATTCCCATCAAAACGTGATTTCTAAAAACAAAGTCCGCCAAGGTAAACAACACGGGCTTTTATTAGAACTATCTGATAAGAATCAGTTACTGAAAAACGAAATTACCGGAAACGGAAAACACGGTATTTTATTAAAAGAAGCAGACTTCAATATCCTAATCGACAATTTCCTAAAAGACAATTGGGTAGGGATAATGATAGATGCTTCCAATCATAACAAGCTAGAGAAAAACCAGTTCAATATAA
>CAYUCE010000051.1:0-13107 GCA_964443275.1 uncultured Thermotogae bacterium
TTCCCTATTTCCTTTAGGACCTAAAACAAGGACATTCATCCAACTTACTCAAAAAGTGCAAAAGTATAGTAAAATATGAATTTTATAAACTTGCTTAAATAAATAAGAGGAGGATTATATTCATGATTTGGACCCCAGTTATAGCTGGAATATTAGCTCTTTTTCAATCTATTTTCTCGGGTCTTTTGACCCTTAAAGCTGATCCGGGAAAGGGAAAGGTAAAGGAAATATCAGAAGCAATCAAAAAAAGTGCCCTTGCCTTTCTTCATCAGGAATATTCGGTCTTAGGTATCTTTGTGATAACCGTATTTATTCTGTTTGGATTGTTAGGTTTTTTCACTCAGGCGATGAGTCCCTGGACGGCGGTAGCTTTCATCTTTGGCTCTTTGTCTTCTATGGCCGCTGGTTATCTGGGGATGAATATTGCCATAAGGGCCAATGGGAGGACCACGGTGGCGGTTAAAGAGGATTTAAATAGCGGCCTAAGAGTAGCTTTTCGGGGAGGAACCGTAATGGGGATGGCCGTAGTGGGAATAGGACTTTTGGGAGTATGCATCCTGTATTTTATCTTTAACAAAAATCCGGCCTTCCTCAGCATAATTCCCGCTTACGGAATGGGAGCCTCTTCTGTGGCCTTATTCGCTCGAATAGGTGGCGGGATATATACCAAAGGAGCGGATGCGGCGGCGGACCTAGTGGGAAAAGTGGAGGAAGGAATTCCGGAAGATGATCCCCGCAATGCGGCGGTTATCGCTGATTTTGTAGGGGATAACGTGGGTGATGTAGCAGGAATGGGCGCCGATCTCTTCGAATCCTACGTAGATTCAATCATTGCTACCATTACCCTCTCTACAGTGGCCGTGGCGGTAGGTTTGGCCATGGATGATCCCACTGCTTGGTTTCTGCCCCTTTTGGTTGCTTCCGGAGGGATAGTAGCTTCCATTATCGGGACCTTTTTTGTACGAACAGGAGGAGAGGATATGGGAGCACTTCTTAAAGCTTTACGTGGGGGTACTTTTCTCTCCGCTGGCCTGGCCTTAATCTTCTCCTGGCTGGCCGTCTATTATCTGGAGGCCGATTTGGGAATCTTCCTTTCCGTTCTTTGCGGGCTGGTGGCCGGAGTTATAATTGGAGAAAGCACTAACTATTTTACTTCCTATCAATACCGCCCTACCCGGAAGATTTCCAACGCGGCGGAAGGAGGAGCGGGAACTACCATAATTCAAGGATTTGCCAACGGTTTAATAAGTACCTGGATACCCCTTTTGGTGGTAGCTTTAGCTTTGATTTTTGCCTATAAATTTTCCAATTTCTACGGAGTGGCCATTGCCGGAGTGGGGATGCTTTCTACCTTGGGGATTTCTTTAGCTACCGATGCTTACGGGCCGATTGCTGATAATGCCGGAGGGATAGTGGAGATGTCTGAATTGGGCGAAGAAGTCAGAAAAAAGACGGATGCTCTAGATTCTTTGGGAAATACAACCGCAGCTACTGGAAAGGGCTTTGCTATTGGCTCCGCAGCCCTTACCGCCCTGGCTTTAATGCTCTCTTATGCTTTTGCAGTGGGTATTGCCGAGGTAGGAGTCGAAGGACAAATTCTTGTAAAGGGCGGGCTGGAATCTAGTTTCCTGAGCCCTTCGGTAGTGGGAGGCATATTTATCGGGGCCATGCTCCCGGCTGTCTTCTGCGCCATGGTTATGGAATCGGTAAGGGAGAACGCTTCGGTGATAGTGGAAGAGGTAAGGCGACAATTTAGGGAGATTAAAGGTCTGCGGGAGGGAGAGGCAGAACCTGATTATACCACTTGTGTGGCTCTTTCCACCACCGGTGCACTCAAACGGATGGTCATTCCGGTAGTAATCTCCATCCTTGCTCCCTTAGCGGTGGGCTTTATCTTGGGGAAGTATGCTTTGGCCGGATTCCTGCTTGGTGCCATTGGAGCCGGATTCATGCTGGCGGTTACTCAAGCTAACGCCGGAGGAAGCTGGGATAACGCCAAAAAATGGATTGAACTTGGCAATCTGGGTGGGAAAGGCTCCCCAGCACATAAGGCTGCGGTGGTAGGCGATACAGCCGGAGACGCCATGAAAGATGCCGCCGGACCATCACTTAACATAATGCTCAAACTGATGTCCATAATTGCATTAGTCTTTGCTCCCCTGTTAGCCCAATTCTAGGTTTTTACGGACGGTAATTAACTTACTAAATAAAAATCCGCTTCTCACCGGTGCCCATCTCATAAAAGGATCAATAAAGGCACCGATGAGAAGCGGTTATCGCTTATAATTTAGGGATGGCTATTAAATACCTAAATGTGCTGTGCCAAGCTGGGTATGAAATTACCCTTGTTTGGAGGGAATCTTCCTTATGCTCTTGAGCTTACTTAGGGCCTTCTTTTCAATTTGGCGAATTCTTTCTCGGGAGACGTTAAAGACTTTTCCTACTTCCTTCAAAGTCCTTGGATGGTCATCTTCCAGTCCGTATCTTAGCTCCAGGATTCTCTTTTCCCTTGGTGACAGCTCATTTAAGGCCTCCATCAGCTTCTCTCTTTGCAGTTCGTTGAAGGCTTCTTCGGTTGGAGAGCTTGCCTCTTCGTTTTCTAAAAATTCGCCCAGTTCACTTCCTTCCTCATCGTCTCCAATCGGCTTCTCCAAGGAGAGAGTATACTGAGACATCTTCTTGGCTCTTTCAATTTTGCCCACTTCCGTTTCCAGGATTTCAGCCAGTTCCTCGTTGGTTGGGGGCTCGCCGTGCTCGGTGACGTAACTTTCTTCTGCTTTGTAGATATCCCTTATTAATCCCATTATATGGGTGGGAATTCTTATAGTTCTGCCCTTATTGGCAATAGCTCTGTTAATGGCTTGCCTAATCCACCAGGTGGCGTAGGTTGAGAACTTGTATCCTTTGCGGTAATCGAACTTCTCAATTGCTTTCATCAACCCCACGTTTCCTTCTTGAATAAGGTCCAGGAAAGGAAGCCCCCTATTCCTATGTTTTTTGGCGATTGATACTACCAGGCGCAAGTTTGCTAAAGCCAGCTTCTCCCTGGCCTTCTCATCCCCTTCCTCTACCCGCTTGGCTAGCTCAACCTCCTCTTCCCTGGTCAAAAGCGGGATTTTACCTATTTCTTGCAAGTAAACTTTTACTAAATCCTCCGAAAATGGCGTCTCTATATCACTTTCAAGTATGGTAGTAGTATCAAAGTCGCTTTCATCGTCTTCGTTGTACTGTTCTTCATCCTCTTCATATTCATAGTAATCTTCATTGTCGTAGCTGTAGTAAGTCTCTTCTTCGTCATCCGGGTTATTTTTCTTTCTTTTTTCTAGTTCGGTCACTTGTATTCCCTCCCGTATTGCATTAATCTAAAACACGTTTTTCTTCAAAAAATGCATCTACCACCTAAACCTTAGTTCGTTTGATTCAAACAAGTGAAGGTGATTTTGAGTTAAAGAACTTGGAGATGCAAAAATATTTCCCAGCAGTTTTGGTCAACTCACGTACGTAGTATAAGACAAATTTCCGCTTATGTCAAGTCATTTGTCACTCATCCTCCTGTGATTTGCGGTTTCAACCAAGCTGTACTTCTGAATCAGTTGAATCACCTATCTTCATTTAATATGCTTTTATTGTTGGGGAGGAAAGATAATGACAAACAGAATTTGTGATCTTTTAAATATAAAATACCCGATTCTTTCTGGAGGTATGGCCCATGTTTCTAAGGCAGAGTTGGTATCAGCGGTATCTGAGGCTGGAGGATTGGGAATAGTTGCTGCTGGTGGAATGACTCCTAAAGAGTTAGCAGAGGAAATAGATAAAACTAGAGATTCGACTGATAAGCCCTTCGGGGTAAATTTGTTGCTTTTGGACCCGGATGTGGAGGAGAAAATAACTGTGGTTTGCCAAAAAGAGGTAAGCGTGGTTACCACCGGGGCTGGAAACCCGGGTAAGTACGTCGGCAGGCTAAAAGAGGCAGGGATAAAAATCTTCCCCTTGGTACCCTCTACTATTTTGGTGAGAAGGCTTCAAAGGTATGATATCGACGGGGTAGTGGCAGAAGGGATGGAGGCCGGAGGTCATATCGGTGAAGTGACTACTATGGCCCTACTTCCCCAGGTGTGCGAGGTATGTAAGGTCCCGGTGGTGGCAGCCGGAGGCATCGCCACCGGCCAGGCCATGGCGGCAAGTTTTGCGTTGGGAGCGGAGGGTATACAAATGGGTACCCGTTTTGCGGTCTCTAATGAATCCCCAATCCATCCTCAGTTCAAGCAGAAAATAATAGGTGCCGGGGATAGAGCAACCGTAGTCACCGGCAGAAGCTTGGGCGCCCCGGTGCGGGCTATTGCCAACAAGATGACCAAAACCTTCCAAGAGTACGAAAAAGAAGGTAAGTCGATGGAAGAGTTTGAGGAATTGGCGGGGGGAGGGTTAAAAAGGGCCGTACAGGAAGGCGATTTGGAGACCGGCTCCTTGATGGCTGGCCAAATTGCCGGTCTGATAAAAGATGAAAGGCCGGTTAGAGAAATAATTGAGGATATTGTCCAAAAAGCAAAGGAAACCGCTGAAAACTTGCAGATAAAATTAAATGATTTTTAATCAAAGGACCCTAAGAGACCTAGAGTACGAAAAAATAAAGGATCAGATTAAGCAGTTTGCATCCTCAGAGTTGGGAAGGGCATTTATTGATAAGTTAAAGCCCTCTACAAACTTGGATTGGATAGAAAATGAGCTAAAGCGGGTGGATGAAATTAAGTGGGCAATTGAAACAGAGGGTTTCGCACTTGACTTGATTAAGGATTTGAACCCTATTTTAGAAAAGAGCAAAAAATCCACTAGTCTCCCCCCCGAGGATCTACTGACCATTTTGGAGGCACTAAGGAACGGCAGGAAAGTCAAAGAAGAGCTTTTCGGGTTAGGTGAGGAATGTCCTAAACTTTTGGAGATAGCCAAAGGTATAGAGGTCTTTACAGAGCTGGAGGGAAGGATAAGGTCCACAGTTAACGAAAAGGGGGAAATAAGAGATACCGCTTCTCCTGCACTAAAAAAATTGATTGCCGAAAAGCGGGGCATTGAAGAGGAAGTTAGAGAAAAACTGCACTCCTTTTTTGATCTTTCCAAATATGCTCACCTGATTCAAGAGAAAGTAATAACTCGAAGGTCCAGCCGGCTGGTTATTCCCATAAAGAAAAATTTTGTAAATGATATAGACTGTGTAGTGCATGGAAATTCATCCACCGGACAGACTCTTTATGTGGAGCCGACTTCGGTAGTCGAAGAAAACAATAAGATAAGGGAACTGGCCTCGGAGATAAGAAATGAGAAAATCAGAATTTTAAAGGCGCTGACTTCCAAGGTAGGTGCAAGAAAGGAAGCTATACAGGAAAGCCAAAGAAGACTGGCCCTGCTTGATTCTCTATATGCCCGGGGTAGGTATGCAATTAAAAGAAACTGCAGCGCTCCCCAGATAAATACTGAAGGACACGTGCATTTAATCGATGGCCGGCATCCGCTGCTTAGCTCGGATAAAGTGGTCCCCATTGAAATCAGCTTTGGGGATAAATTTCAAGGGGCTTTGATTACCGGCCCAAATACGGGTGGGAAGACGGTAAGCTTAAAGACGGTGGGCCTTTTTACTTTGATGGTTCAATCCGGTATACAGATTCCCGCTTCACCGGACAGTAAACTTTGCGTTTTTCAAAAGGTAAGAAGTGATATAGGAGACGAGCAATCAATTGAGCAATCCCTTTCCACCTTTTCTTCCCATATGGAGAACATAGTGCAGATTATAGAGGAGGTAAGTGAAGGGACGCTGGTACTTTTAGACGAACTGGGTGCGGGAACAGATCCACAGGAGGGAGCGGGTTTGGGTATAGCCATACTTGGTTTTCTGTTAGAAGCTAAAGCCAAACTTTTTGTCTCCACTCACTCCAGTGCATTAAAGAAATTTGCCTACCAGCATCCTCAACTCAAGTCTTGCTCGGTTGATTTTGATACCCAAACCCTTTCTCCCACCTATCACATACTGGAGGGAGTACCCGGGGCCAGCAACGCCTATATTATTGCTGATAAACTGGGGCTTCCCGGTGACATTCTGGCCCAAGCAAAAAAAATGCTATCCGATGGGGAGGTTAAAGCGGAGGATATAATAAGGGACTTACAGGCACAAAGACGTGAAGTTATTCAAAAAGAGAAGAAGCTTAAACAGAAATTGCAGGAAGCGGATGAAAAGGAAAAAAGATATCAGAAGCTGTTAGGAGAACTAGAAGAGAAAAAAGAGAAGGCTTTGAGTGGGGAGCTGAAAAGTTTGGATGGCTATTTAAAGGAGGCCAAAAAAAGAATAGAGAAGCTACTTGCCCAAGCCCGAAAGGACAGTCGAGAGGAGAAGATCAAGGCTTCTCTTAGTCAATTGATGGATATAGAAGAAAAGCTTGCCGGAGGGAAAAGCAAGCTGGAGAGAAGACGGAAGACTGTCACCCTTGAAATTAAAGACTTGAAGGTGGGAGACGAAGTATTGGTAAAGGATATTGGGAAGGTGGGGGTAGTAGAGGGTACAGAAGACGGTGAGAATATCGAGGTAAAGATGGGAGGGGTGAAACTGTCGGTAAAAATATCTGATCTTGGCCCTGCTCCCCAAAAGGGGGCGAAAGCAAGTGATGTTGAGCGGCCTTCTCCTCAGGTATCTGTAAGTTCCACTTCTACTCCCCCTCTGGAACTATCGGTCCGGGGGCTTACCGTTGAGGAAGCTATACGCAAAGTTGATAAATATCTAGACAAGCTGCTTTTAAATGACGTGAAAAAAGCCCGCATCATACACGGAAAAGGGGCCGGTACTTTAAGAAGAGAGATAAGGAAACACTTGGCTGACCAGCCTTTTATCCAAGATTACTATTCACCGCCGCCTTACCAGGGTGGAGACGGGGTTACGGAATTAACCTTAGGATAAATTTAGGCAAGTTTGCCCAGTTTGCTTTGTAGGGCTTATTTTTTGGTTACTGGATAAATTTTTTAAAATCAGAGAGATTCATCTCTTTTTCGATGAATTCCTGGAACTCCTCCTTGCTTACATCCTCCTCTTCTGCGATGGGCATCTCTATAGCTGAAGTTTCAAAGACCTCATCAGCTATATAGATAGGACATCCCATCCTGAGGGCTAAGGCGACAGAATCCGAAGGTCGAGCATCGATCTCCTGCATCGTGCCATCCCTTGATTGAATAAATAGGGTTGCATAATAAGTTCCATCATGAATCCCGTCGATAATAACCTTTTCTAAGCTTGCTTCCAACGATAGGATAACCCCTTTAAGCAGGTCGTGAGTTAGGGGGCGAGGAAAATCCTTCTGTTGAAGTTCCATTGCTATTGCGGTAGCTTCAGGGCTTCCTATCCACACCGGCATGACCATATCGGAGTCTTGGTCCTTAAGAAGTATTACCGGAGTGTTATGCACAGGATCCAAAAGCAGCGCTTTTACAATTGCTTCCCTCATTTTGATGCTCCTTTCCTTTACGAGTTGGATTCATTATAGCAAAGACCTATTTGGCCTGCAAAATATTTTGCTACTCAGCCAGCTATATTTTATACTTTATGGAGTTGCCAAATTCAGGTAAAGAGGAATTTTCGGTGGTAAGAATGGCAAGAAAAAGTTAAAGTAAAATCAAAGCAAGGAGAGGGAATATGTGTGGAATAATTGGCTATGTGGGATCAAGACCAGCCAAGGACTTACTTTTAGAAGGTCTTTTACGGCTTGAATATCGGGGGTATGACTCGGCGGGGATAGTGGTGTTGGAGGACGGTAAGCTTTTAGTGGAAAAAAAAGCTGGAAAGCTCAAGAAGCTACAGGGAGCCTTAGCGGAGAAGAAAATGGAGGGTACACTGGGATTGGGGCACACTCGTTGGGCCACCCACGGACGTCCCACCGAAGAAAATGCTCACCCCCATACAGACTGTGGGGGAAATCTAGCCGTGGTTCACAATGGAATAATCGAAAACTACTCAAGACTTCGGGAAGATTTGATAAACAAGGGGCATAAATTTGTCTCCGAAACGGACACCGAAGTGTTGGCTCATCTGTTTGAAGAATATTTTGAGGGAGATTTGGCCCAAGCGGTCCGGAAGGGATTAAAGCAGGTGGAAGGTGCCTACGCCATAGCGGTTATTGCTAGAGAATGCCCTCAACAAATTATTGCTGCCAGGCAAGGCAGCCCTCTGATACTTGGTTGCAAGGATAAAGAACACTTTTTGGCTTCGGATATCCCGGCAATTTTGTCCCATACCCGAGAGATGATATTTCTAAAAGAGGGGGAGATGGCAAAGCTCACCCCGGCCAGCGCAGAAGTCTTTGACTTTAACGGAAAAAAGAAGGCCAGAAAACCCACCAAGATAGATTGGGACCCCCAAGCGGCGAAAAAGGGCGGTTACAAACACTTTATGTTAAAAGAGATTAACGAACAACCGGAGGCGGTTGCCGATACGTTAAGAGGTAGGTTTTCACTGGAGACCGAAGATATATTTTTGGACGAAGTAGGATTAACCAAAGACCAAATTCGCCAGGTGAAGAATATCTATCTGGTGGCTTGTGGAACTAGTGGATACGCCGGCCTAACTGCCAGGTACATTTGGGAGGACTTTCTGGATCTACCTATATCTGTGGAGCTGGCTTCTGAGTTTCGTTACAGTAAACCCTACATTGACGAAAACACTCTAATAGTAGGAATATCACAGTCCGGTGAGACCGCTGATACCTTGCAGGCTCTGCGAGATGCTAAAGAATATGGAGCCGGGGTGGTTTCGGTAGTAAACGTGCTGGGCTCAAGCATTACCCGCATTTCAGACGGCCTTATTTATACCCGTGCCGGCTCGGAAATTGGAGTAGCTTCCACCAAGACATTTACCTCCCAACTGGTAGCCCTTTATCTGTTGGGACTTTATTTGGCCTTGAATAGAGGGACAATTGACCGCAGGCGATTAAGAAAGCGATTGGAATCTATAAGCAAAGCACCCGGTTTGCTGCGTAAATTATTAGACAAGGAAGATCAAATAAAGGCGCTGGCCAGTAAATTTTACTCATACTCCAACTTTCTTTTCTTGGGAAGGGATGTGCTTTATCCTATAGCACTGGAAGGTGCCTTAAAGCTTAAAGAAATTTCCTACATACATGCGGAAGGGTATCCGGCCGGGGAGATGAAACACGGCCCTATAGCCTTAATTGACGAAAAGATGCCTGTGGTGACCTTAGTTACCAAAAACAGCGTTTACGATAAAGTGTTTTCAAATATTGAAGAGGTAAAAGCCAGAAAGGGGATCGTGATCTGCTTTACCGATCAGATAAACAAAGATATTGAAAAGATTGGCGATTATATCTTTGAAATTCCGCATACAGAGAAGGGTTTGACGCCTTTACTCTTCACACCTCCCCTGCAGCTTTTGGCTTATCATGTGGGAGTGTTGAGGGGTACAGACGTAGATCAACCGCGCAATCTGGCCAAGTCAGTTACCGTTGAGTGATGTTGAGCAATGAAAGTAATAAAGCGGCTTAAATTATTTTGTTTCCACACCATTCGCAGAAGGTAGAACCGATAGGGATCAGCTCGCCGCAGGAAGGGCAGTTAGTCTTTAGGTCTTTAAGACAGTGAGGACATATGATATAGTCCTCATTTAATGCGCTTTCACAAAAGGGACACTCAAAAGATTGCCCTGCTTCTGTCAAGCTCTTTTCTATGGCCTTAATTCTAGCTTCCAGAATTTCCTGTAGAGAAGGAAACCTGGAAAAGCTTTTTCTCTGTTCAGACCTCATCACTTGTTATTTATAAAGTTTATCAGCCGAGCAGTCAAAATGAATGAGTCAATAATACTTTGACTGCTCGGCTGTGATAGGGGGTTATTATTAAATTATCAGCAAATGCTAGGTGGCCAAAGCCTTCACTTAACCCAGCCCCGAAGTTTAATACATTCACTTATCTTCTTAATGGCGGTGATATAGGCGGCAGTTCGATGATCGATTGCCTCGCTTTTTTGGATTGTATTATATACTTCGTTAAATGCCTTGGTCATATTGGTATCCAATCTCTTGTGTACCTCTTCCGTTTTCCAATAGTAGCCGCCAATATTTTGGACCCACTCAAAGTAGGATACGGTCACCCCTCCGGCATTACATAAAAAATCGGGGATTACAAAGATACCCTTATCAAAGAGTATCTCATCTGCTCCTGGGGTAGTGGGACCGTTGGCTGCTTCAGCTACAATCTTGGCCTTTATGCGATCGGCGTTCTCTTCTGTAATTACGTTTTCAATGGCGGCGGGAATTAATATATCTACGTCCAGTTCCAGTAGGTCTTGGTTGGATATCTCCTCCCCACCTTTGTAGCCCACTACCGAACCGGTGTTGTTTTTGTGATCCTTAACTTCTTTTGTGTCCAGCCCGTTTGTGGAATAAACCCCTCCCTGGGAGTCGCTTACCCCCACTACCTTGCTTCCCATCAGTTCCTCTATCAAGGCGGCGGCAAAATACCCTACGTTTCCGTACCCCTGTATGGCCACCGTGGCCCCGTTCAAGTTCATATCCAGCACTTTGGCCGCTTCCCGTATGGTGTAAACGGCACCTCGGGCGGTAGCATCTCCTCTGCCCAGTGAACCACCCAAAGGAACGGGCTTACCGGTGAAACTTCCCGGTATGTTGTAGCCGAATAAAGTCGAGTATTCGTCCATCATCCAGGCCATTATTTGCGGATTGGTATATACATCGGGCGCCGGTATATCCTTTTGGGGCCCAATGAAATCCCCGAGAGCTCTAATGTAGGCTCGTGACAACCTCTCTAGTTCATCCTCGCTTAACTCTTTGGGATTACAGATTACTCCACCTTTGCCTCCACCGTAGGGCAGGTCGGCCACTGCGGTTTTCCAAGTCATCCAGGCAGCCAAAGCCTTTACCGTATCTAAGGTTTCATCGGGGTGAAATCTAATTCCGCCCTTGGTAGGCCCTCGGACGTCGTTGTACTGGACCCTAAATCCCTTAAATATCCTGGTATCGCCATCGTCCATTCTTACCGGAATTGTAATTTCTAAGGTTCTTTGAGGTTCACGCAGCAGTTCATGCACCCGGGGGTCCAGCCCCATCTTTTTGGCCGCTTTATCCAGTTGCTTTTGAGCAATCTGAAATGGATTTAGTTGCTCACTCATGATATATACGCTCCTTTAATATTCTTATTGCTTATCAGTGAAGTTTGATCTTCCAGCCGGTTTTCACCTATTTTTGGTAGCACTTCTTACCAAATTCTATTAATTGTTATCCTCCATATATATGACCTTGGTCATTTAAGAACTGGCCATCTATATATGCTTAGACTGCTTGGCTTGAGTATTTGGATTTTGGGTTTCAACCTTGGAAAATCACCTCTTATTAGATAGGGTAGGAAGTAATTAAAGAATCTATCCATAATCGATACTCAAATCGGGGGGATGAGGTTATGATATCAAAGAGGAATTTTGGAAGGACTGGCCATAAAAGTTCTGCTGCTATTTTTGGAGGCTTTGCTTTATTCAATGTCGCCCAAAGTGAAGCCAACGAGCTCTTGGATTTGCTAACAAAATATGGAGTAAATCATATTGATACGGCTCCGGCTTACGGAGATTCGGAAATTAGGATCGGCCCTTGGATGAAAGACCACCGGGATGAATTTTTCTTGGCCACCAAAGTGCATGAGCGCACTTACGGGGGTGCCTGGAGAGAAATCAAAACCTCTCTTAAGAGATTAGGAGTGGACCGCTTCGATCTTCTTCAGATGCATAGTTTAACTAATGAAGATCAGTGGGAAACTGCATTCGGAGCCAATGGAGCGCTCAAAGCATTGATAAAGGCCCGTGACCAGGGGTTAGTCAACTATCTTGGGGTCACTGGTCACAGCTTAAAAGCCCCTAAGATGCATATGAGAAGCCTAAAGGAATTTGATTTTGACTCGGTACTTTTGCCTTATAATTATCCCTTGATGCAAAATCCTGAGTATGCCGCCGATTTTAATGCCCTCATCCAGATGTGTGAAAAGCGCAAGGTAGCGGTGCAGACAATTAAATCAATAGGCCAGCGGCTTTGGGAAGACGGTGAAGAGAAAACCAGAAATACCTGGTATAAGCCACTTGAGGAACAAATTTATATTGACCCAGTGGTTCACTGGGTGTTAGCAGCCCCGGGCCTTTTCTTGGTTACTGCTGGCGATAAAGACCTGCTACCCAAAATATTAGATGCTGCCGATAGATTTGATGGCGCTGAGCCGCCTACTGATAAGGAAATGGAAGAGATGGTCCAGGAAGCCAACATGGAACCGCTGTGGCCGGGTGGAATAGGTGGAGGCCAGTAGCAGAACCCCTGTGACCACAATTATCAAGGGGAGCCATGATAAGGAAAGAGAAGGAAATAAAGGATAGAGAAGAAATCGAAAGTATTATTAGGAAAGCATCTATTTGCAGATTGGGATTAAGTTTTAATGATATGCCCTATGTTGTCCCTCTTAATTTTGGATATGAGGATAATTGTTTATATTTTCATTCAGCAAAAGAGGGAAAGAAAATGGACATACTTAAGAAGAATCCAAAAATCTGTTTTGAATTTGATATCGATACCCAAATAGTCGAAGATGAAAACCCCTGTAGATGGAGTATGAGGTTTAAGAGCGTTATTGGTATTGGAAAAGCTCAAATAATACATGACCTTTTGGCAAAAAAAGAAGCCTTGAATATTATTATGGGTCACTATGCAGGTTTTAAAACTTTCGAATTTGATGATGAAAAGATTGATAGCGTAGCTATAATTAAGGTTGATATTAAAAAGATGAGTGGAAAGAAATCCGGATATTAAAGAGAACGGAATCCAGATTATTTAACTATAGATATCTATTTATCTTAAGATAACACGGGGGTTTTCATCACTCAAAAGGCTAGCCACTTTGCGGGACATGGCTTTCTATCATGACCTTTACAATTATCAGCCCTGGCTTAAAAGCGATACCGGATACTTAAGCAAGGCTCACTTGCGCTTCAAAACTCGATTATCTTAGAGTTCATTCACCATGCTTTTAGGTATTTTTCTGGTATTAGGAGCCGCCTTATCTCACGCCACTTCC
>CAYUCE010000052.1:0-12807 GCA_964443275.1 uncultured Thermotogae bacterium
CTCTATAGGCTTTTTGCCCCTTTTATTTTTTGCCTAAGAGGGGGAAGTTGAGCTAGGTATTTGACGAAAATCTTTGGAAGTGTTATAATACCTCCCAGGTGGGATAACTTATCCCACCTGGGAGAGCCGCCAAGTAAACGGAAGAAGCTTGTGGATTAACCATTTTCATCTGAAAACTATAAGGAGGTTGGAATTTTAATGAAGCGATTTTTGTGGATAAGTTTGGTATTCGCAGTTTGGGCTTTTTGTTTTTCTATGATCTCTTTAGCTAGTGTAGAAGGTGATTTCACTTTTGATATATGGGTATCACCTCAGACTACAAGTAGTCAAGCGGCGCGGATGGACATAAACTTCGAAGGGTTACTTAACTTAGATATTGAGCTCAGTGGGCTTACTTTCTCTCAGGATCTGGCTTTAGGGGTGGCCGGGATGGAGCATTATATTGCCAAAATGTCAACCACCCTGGGGGCTTTTAACTTAAAAGATGAGTTTTCTTTCGCTGTGCCTTATATAGGATGTCCGTTCTATAAGCCGGTCCATTATACGGATATAAGTGCTTTTACCACCTACATGCCATTTGATAAGTGTAGGCCAATAGGAGAGCTTATGTTTGTCAAGAAGCGGTTTTCAGCCCAGCTAACTATATCTGGTCTCAGTTTTACTAATTCTTTTTTGTTCGAGGATGTCAATTTCCCTCAGCCAACGGATGGATACTCATTGCCTTACACTGGCCCCGATCCTTACAAGCCTTCAGATCAAGAGTTTCACTTTGGAGGTATCTTAGAAATCAGCGGTGAAACCGTTTCGGGAATCACGGTAACTTCCAAAACTGGTATCTGCGCCGATTGGGATATTACCCTTTTCCCTGGATGGTGGGGTCCGTATTATTCCTGGCAGGAGATAAATTGGGGACCGATGAAGACGATCAAAAAATATATTTGGTGGGAGGAAGTATGTGAGGATAATGAGTTTAAACTTACTATGGAATATCTAGCCGTTGAGGGAATTTCTATGTTTGAAGATCTTTCGCTAAATAATTATTTGCTTTTCCGTCCTGATCTTTCTTCTGGATTTAAAGATTATATAAACCTGGACCTGGATTTGTCTGACCTGGGTCGCTTGGTTGCTTTTTTAAAAATTGATATGCCAGGGACATTGGAAATTGATCCTGCCTATTGGAATACCCCGGGATTAGGTGCTCCTTTTGTTGAGTTACAGCTTTCAAATTGGCTAACCATGGTTTGGGAAGATGTGAATGCTAATATTGTCCCTGATAGCTCTGATATGATTACTTCCATTTCAAAGTGGTCCTTCAAAAACTCAAATGGCCTTGTAATGGGTCAATTCGTACCGGAGATAGGGCCGGTGCGAGTGCTTGGCCGCGTTAATCTACCGATTTCACCTTCTCAACAGATCGGAACGCTAGAAATTAATGCCCTCTGGGAACGGGGAACTTGGCCTACATGGAATGGTCAGCTTAGATTTAGTAAAGTTGACTTCGCTTTCGAGAAATCCCTGGATCAGCACAGTAAACTTAATATTAGCGCTATGTTTAGCGCTACGGGACTGGAGGCTGCAAACTTTTCTCTAAACACAAAATTTAGCCTATAATTTCCTGACAGCCGGAATTCAAGATGGGAAAATGGGCTCTATCTCCCTTGCTTTGAACTCAAGTTGTACTTTGATATAATTTTGTTCACCAGAAGGGAGCAAATGGATACCCTATTGAGCCGAAAGGGCAGTGGAATATATAACCAAGCAGTAACTAGAGTCTACTAAGCGATATTTCTTTGCTTCCTGTGGGAATGGTGGTGGGTAAGGTGGAACTGTAAAGAGTTCCCATCAGCAAAAATCTAGGTTAATAATTGACCCTACGCCAAGATCCGTAGCGGAAGGCTTCAGCCGCAGTATTGTACTAACAAAAAGGAGGTCGATGATCATTAAAGCTAAGTCTTATAAGTTCTCTCTTTCCCTGAAGATTATTTTAATTTTCTGCTTGTCTTTTTCTTTCTACGTGGCACCCGGTTTGCGAGGAGTGGATGTAGGGGCTGAAAAGTGGTCCTTCTTTACCGGAGGGAACGTTTATTCTTCTCCTAGCCTAGGTCCGGATGGTGCGATATATGTGGGCTCAGGTAATACCAAGCTCTATGCCCTAAACCCTGATGGTACAAAGAAATGGGGATACTCAACCGAGGGATGGGTTTATTCCTCACCGGCTATCGCTGAGGATGGTAGCATTTATTTTGGCTCTTACGACGGTTATCTTTATGCGTTAAACCCAGATGGTGCGTTGAAATGGAGATACAAAACCTATGACAAAATTCATGCTTCCCCGGCTATTGGACCACATGGTACCATTTACATAAGCTCATCTGATTATCTGTTTTACGCCCTAAATTCGGATGGTACCCTTAAGTGGAATTTTGTGACCGATGGCGGAAGTTATTCCTCCCCGGCAGTTTCGGCAGATGGTACAATATACTTTGGATCCTATGATGGCAACCTTTATGCCCTTAATCCAGATGGAAGCCTCGGTTGGAGTTTTCCAACCGAAGACAGAATAGGTCACTCATCCCCAGCTATCGGTGAAAATGGAGTTATTTATATCGGTTCGATGGATCACAAAGTTTATGCCATTAAACCCGATGGCACCAAGAAATGGGAATATGAAACAGAGGGAGAGATCTACTCCTCCCTGGCCATTGGGCCCGATGGAACCATCTATATCGGCTCTGAAGATGGTAATTTATATGCTCTATGCCCTGATGGAACGCTCAAATGGAACTATCCAGCCGGTGGGCGTATACGCTCTTCCCCTGCTGTAGGCGCCGATGGGACAATCTATGTAGGATCCCACGATAGAAAGCTTCTTGCTCTAAATCCAGATGGCACCCTTAACTGGGCCTTTGATACCAAAGCGCCAGTTTATTCCTCTCCGGTCATTAGTGCCGATGGGACAATCTATGTAGGTTCAGGGGACAGCAATTTCAGCCTCTATGCTATACGCACTTTTAGTCCGGGATTAGCCAATTCACCCTGGCCCATGTTTCGTCACGGTCCTAGGCGAAGAGGGCGAGGTAGTTGAAATCTCTTTATAAGAAGGTATCTGGTAAGATGGTTTTTCGAGCCTTTACAAAAATCCTTATCTTACTAACCATTATTATTTCTGTTTCCACAGTTGCCTCTTATCCCACCACCGAGGGGACTATAAGATGGTCCTTTTCTACGGGTGATACGATACTTTCCTCGCCAGCTATTGGCCCGGCCGGCGTTATCTACTTTGGCTCCAATGACGGAAAACTCAGAGCCCTGGATACCTCTGGTTCTCCTGTTTGGAGTTTCAGGGCCAAAGCAGGGATAGGTTCAGCGCCGACTTTAAGCGATTACGGGAGTCTTTATATAGGTGGCGGTGTAAATAAATTTTACGCCCTCGGTTTTGACGGGATTGAGAAGTGGAGCTTTTTTATTGGGGGCTCGGTAGTTGGAGCGCCGGCAGTTGGTTTAGACGGTGAGGTTTATGTCAACTCAGGAAGTGGTGAAATCCACGCTGTTAATCCAGACGGAACAAAAAAATGGGAGTTTGATACCGGCAACTGGATCAAAACTGCCCCGGCCATAAGTTCGGATGGGACGATATATGTAACCCGTGGGCACGGGATGGTTTATGCTTTCAATCCCGATGGAACTATTAAGTGGAAATATGAGGTTCCTATAGGTTCAAACATTTCCTCATCACCGGCCATAGATAGAGATGGGACGATATATTTTGGCACTTGGGATGGGGAGCTTTATGCTCTTTGGCCCGATGGAACTTTGAAATGGCGGTTTGCGGCAAGGTCCTGGATTGATTCTTCCCCGGCCATCGGTGAAGACGGAACTATCTATGTCGGCTCGGGAGATTGGCATTTGTATGCTATTAATCCTAATGGAACGATAAAGTGGAAGTTTAGAGCCGGTGCTCCGGTGGATTCTTCACCTGCTATAGGTGATGACGGGGTTATCTATTTCGGGGCTGGAAACGGCAAATTTTACGCAGTTCTTCCAGACGGCACGGAAAGCTGGCATATCAGCACCGGGGATAGAGTTACATCCTCTCCGGTGATTTATAAGGGTGTAGCCTACTTTGGTTCTTGGGACGGTAACCTATATGCGGTCAATGTTTCTAGTTCCAAATTGGCCGATTCCCCCTGGCCAATGTATGGCCACGATCCAAGGCATACCTGCCGACAGGACAGGGAATAGGAATTGTAGCGGAAGGCTTCAGCTTTCCAATTGCTGATTCTATTAAAACTACCAGAATATAGGTAAAATTTGGAAAACAGGTTGTTTTGACCTAGGATAAAGAAGCAAAAGGGTGATATGGAAGACGGCAATTATAGTTTGAGCAGAAAGGTAAATGGCAAATGGGCAACCAGAGTGAACTGGAATGATTCATACGCAGTTAATAAGGGAACCAAAGCCAATCGGCTGCGAATATTGATCGATTCATCTAACACCATGAAGTTTTACGCAAATGGTAACCCCATCAAGACGGTTTTAATGGAGCCTTATTATAATGGGGGGATGGTTGCCTTGTATGCATGGGGATATGAGGATAATTTTGAAGCTAACTTTGACTACGTTAAGTTAATGAGTCCAAATGAATGTTAGTTTCCTAAGAAAATAATGGTAGGCGTAATCCTTGCTCCTATCGGCTCAATCAGCAAAAACCAGTACACGAGTAGTGAGAGGTTAAGTGGGTTGGCCGATTATTCTTGGCCAATGTACTGTCATGATCCCCGCCTACTCACCTTAATTTTACCCTGTTGAATTTATGCACGTTATTGTGTACATTATTAGGGTGATTTAAATGAGTGAGAAAACTCTATCTGTAGCTGAGGCTCGGAGAAATTTACTTAAACTAATACATAATTCTACTGAATCCTTTGATAGATATATACTTACCAAAAACGGAAAGCCCGAGGTGGTCTTGCTAAACTATGAGGATTATCAGAGCTTAATGGAGACCCTGGATGTTTTAGGTAATCCTTCCTTGGTTAATGAGCTTGAGAGAAGGAAAAGGGAGCTAGAAGAAGGGAAGGCGGAAACTAAACACCACTTTGAAGTCTTTAAGGATTCCCAGTAAGTTTGAGCTTTCAACTCCGTTATCATCCTGCGGCTGCGGATGAGGTAAAGAGTCTTGGACCTCAAATAAAAAGTCGCATAAAGAATTCTATCGAACATTTGTAAGATAACCCTCTGGAAGGAAAATCTCTTAAGGGCAAATTGAGTGGTTATTGGAGTAAACGGGTTGGCGATTATCGAATCATCTACACTATTGATAGTAATAAAAATCTGCTTTATATCTTAATGGGTTGGTCATAGAAAGGATGTTTATGATCAGGCCCGGAGAAAACTTCCGTAAAGAGTGGTAGCTCACACCGGCAGAGAATAAAGCTGAAGTAGTGAAGTTGGACTAACCTATCTTTTACACTTATAATTAGCATAGAGGTAAGAGGTGATTAGTCATGGGGCATACTTGGGTTAATATTACCATATCGGATTTGGAGAAAAAGAAATCAAAAAAGGTAAAAGCGCTGGTGGATACCGGAGCTTCTCTAACCACCTTACCGGAAAGAATCGCTAAGGAAATAGGTATTGAACCCGTGGATGAAGAACTGGTTTCCACAGGTGCAGGAGAAATTAAGGTAAGTCGCGGTCGGGCATGGATAAAACTAAAAGGTAAAGAGAGTCCCTTTGATGTCTGGATCTCGGATTTTATTGATAAAGTTTTATTAGGGGTGGTGGTTCTGGAATCTTTTGGCTACGAAGTGGATCCTAAGACGGGAAAACTCAAGAAAAGGCCGTTACTGCTTTATTAGAAGGATCTTTTTGGCAACTTGTGCGTCTTGTTTCATTCTATTGGCAAGAGACTTGGAATTGGGGAATTTCTGATCATCCCGTATTTTCGAAACTAAAGCTGTCTTTATATTTTTCCCCAAAAAGTCCTGCCTGGGTTCCTGTTCCAATAGATGAATTTCATATGACTTGTCGCTTTCATTAAAAGTAGGCCTATTACCTATATAGAAAAGGCTTTCCTGCTTGTTATGGTGGAAAGGTAGATAGGTATATGAGGCGTAGATTCCCTGCTCTGGGGCCACCAGTCTTTTGTCAATGGCCAAATTTACGGTGGGAAAACCCAGCGATCGACCTCGGCCCTTTCCCGAAATAACTGCCCCCTGCAATTTAGGAAAGTATCCCAATAGCTTTCTTGCCCTGGCTACTTGCCCGCGGCGGATAAGTTCTCTGATCCTAGTGCTGGAAACGGGTTGTCCATCCATTTCTTCAAACTCCGCTACGGTTAGTTTAAAATCATATTCCCGGCTTAACTTTTTAAGAAAAGCCGTATCTCCACTTCTTTTGTTTCCAAACCTAAAATCTCTACCTACAATAAGTGCTTTCATATTGAGCCTTTTTATTAAAATCCCGGCCACAAATTCCTCCGGGCCCAAATCCCGGATATTTGCAAACTGAGCAATAACTAAGTGATCGCAAGCTTTCTCCAACAGCTCGAACTTCTCTTCTGGAGCTAAGATAAGCTTTAACTTTTCGTCCAAATAGTTTTTGGGAGGTTGATCAAAGGTAAAGATTAGGCTTTCTAGGCCATACTTTTTGGCTTTCCTTCGCATTTCTTCCAGCAATTTTTTATGGCCTAGATGTACTCCGTCGAAGGTGCCCAGGGTAACTATAGTTTCCGGCTCCGGTTTCCACTCATCTAGCCTCTTTTTCACCTAATACCACCTTGATTTCATCGATTACCCGTTCAATAACCTCCGTTAACTCCTCTTCCATGACAAAACCGGCCGCTTTCTTATGGCCCCCGCCTCCAAACTTTTTGGCGATATCGTTTACATCCTCTTCGTCTTTTGAGCGCAGGCTCACTTTGACCTTATTGGTAGCTAGTTCTTTAAAGAGTACCGCTACCTCAATCCCTTCTACTGCTCTCAAGTTTTCTATCAATAATTCTGTATCCTGTAAGCTGGATTCTGTTTTGGCCAGGACTTCCAACGGCAAGACGCTCCAAATGATCCCATCCGAAAACTGGGCTTCATTTAAAATATAGGCTAGTAGCTTAAGCTGCTGGCGGGTCCTTATCTCATATAGGTTTATGGCTACCTCTCGTGCAGATACTCCTTTTCCTAAAAGTTCAGCGCTTATGGCCATGGCCTGTTTGGAAGTGTTGGAATTTCTGAAAGCATCGGTATCAGAAGCAATCCCCGTGTAAATGCAAGTAGCCGTCTTTTTGTCTATGTCCACATTTAGCTCTTTTGCCAGGTTATAGATAATCATACTGGTAGCGGCAATATCCTGAACGAAATTTATATCCCCGAAGTGGGGGTTATCTATATGGTGGTCGATATTTATGATGGTTTTACCCTGGGCGAGATGAAGGACCTCTTTACCCACCCGATCTTTGCTTGATGCGTCTAGGAAAAACCATACTTCTATATGCTCAACTTTTCCTTTTGCTTCCTTGGGATCCAGAATCCAATCTATTTGGGGTAGGAAGAGTAGATTGTTTGGAGGGGGATCGGAATCCACTATTATAACTTCCTTGTCCAGCTTTGCCAAGACGTTTGCTAAGGCCAGTTGGCTTCCTATGGCATCACCATCCGGTCGTACATGAGAGGAAATGGCAAAACGGTTTCTTTTTTTGATAATTTGCTTAATGGCTCCCAAATCTTTAGTTTCATCCATTTAGTTAGCTCCCTTCTATTTTTCGCTGGGTGTAAATTCATTTCTTTCTGTTAAAAAGTGCTATAATTTTTCCTCATTTTGGCAGGGTTTTCTACCGTGAATGTTTAAGTTAAAAGTACACTTAGGTAAAATTCAGCAACCAAAATATTTTCTCAAATTCACAATTCAACCTTTCAGGTAAAATTTGCACACAATTATAGCAGTTAGCTGTAGCATAGATCAACGCCTTGAAAATATCAGGCAACCATGTTATGCTTTTTGTGGTAAAAGATGGCTAAAGAT
Source organism: uncultured Thermotogae bacterium (assembly GCA_964443275.1). Lineage (GTDB taxonomy): Bacteria > Bipolaricaulota > Bipolaricaulia > CAYUCE01 > CAYUCE01 > CAYUCE01. The sequence continues at coordinate 8,020 of CAYUCE010000052.1, forward strand.
TCCGTAGTTGATCAACAGATGAGCGGAAAAGATGCGGAGTTGAGGAACCTCCGGCCCGGTAGTCTGGATGAGTTCATCGGCCAAAAGAAAATTAAGGAAAAGCTCCGCATTTATATGGAGGCGGCTTGTAGGCGGGGAGAGCCGATGGATCATATTCTCCTTCACGGTCCCCCGGGGTTAGGTAAAACCACCTTAGCTTCCATAATTGCCCATGAGATGGGGGTAAATATAAAAAGAAGTTCCGGCCCGGTAATTGAAAAACCGGGTGATCTAGCGGCCATCATCACCAATCTGGCAGCTGGTGATGTGCTCTTTATCGATGAGATACATAGACTTAGAAGAAACGTAGAGGAGCTTCTCTATCCCGCTTTAGAAGACTATAAATTAGATATCATCTTGGGAGAAGGACCTAACGCCCAATCCATAAGGCTGGATGTGGCACCGTTTACCCTAATTGGGGCCACCACTCGGACCGGGCTTTTGACTTCTCCGCTGCGGGATAGGTTTGAAGTGGTCTTCCATCTTGGTTTCTATAAGAATAAAGAACTTGAAAAAATTGTGGCCCGCGGCGGTAACTTGCTCAACATTAAAGTAGAAAAGGAGGGAGCCAAAGAACTGGCTAAAAGGGCCCGCGGTACCCCACGAATAGCTAATCGACTTCTTAAGAGAGTGCGGGATTTCGCCCAGGTTGAAGGGGATGGAGTTATCACTTACGAGATAGCTGAGAAAGCCCTTCAAATGCTGGATATAGATGAACACGGTCTTGATTACCTGGATCGAAAGATACTTAAAACTATCGTCAGTAAATTTGCCGGAGGACCAGTAGGGTTGGAAACTTTAGCTGCTTCCCTTTCGGAAGAAAAAGATACCATCTCCGAGGTCTATGAACCTTACCTTCTAAAAAAAGGATTCATCAAGCGGACCCCGCAAGGAAGGGTAGCCACCGATCTGGCTTATAATCATTTAGACGGTAACCGGCTCCTGTAAATTGCTTGACTAAGCAGCTTCCAGCCTATAGACTTATACTAAAAGCTTTACAGCAAGCGGGGAGTGGCGCAGCTTGGAAGCGCGCCTGCTTTGGGAGCAGGAGGTCGCTGGTTCAAATCCAGTCTCCCCGACCAGTTTTGAGTTTACTGCTCACCTTTCTGGGGAGTAAAACAGCAGTAACCGATGTCATCGGCGTGCTTTTTTACCTCTTCCCATTCGGTTTCCGGGATGCTTTTTAAAGCTGTAGGATACAGAATATTGTTTTCTTTGAATATGTGATCTCGCATCTTGGTTACCAAATAATCAGCTAATTCCGTAAACTCAGCCCTAAAGGCCTTAAAATCCACTTCTCCCAAATTGGTCACTAACTCTCCCAGCCTTTCCTTTTGTTTCAAAAGTTCCTCGTGTTCCATGCGCATTATCTGGGGAGGACCGGTTATGCCCATTCTTTCCAATCTGGGAAACAAAGCCACCTCCTCTCTGCGGTGGTGTTTTTCTGCTTCCAGAAGGTGATGGGCTATGTCCTTTATTTCTTTAATCTCATCCTTTAATTCTTCAAATCCATTTGCGGTGGCTATTTGCTCTTTGATTATGGCCAGCCTATCTAATTTCTCCAGGATGATCTCATGCTCCTGCATCAGCGTATCTATAGGATGACCTTTCTCTAGTTGCTTTCTTCCCTGGGTTTGTTCTAAAGAAGTAAGCTCCATATGTATGCTGCAGAGTTTCTGTAAGGTGATCGGGTCTAGGCCTTTTGCTATCAATCGCTGTTCGGCTTTGGATAGCTCTTCTGGAGTTATAGATTTTAGAAATTCCTTCGCTTCCTCTTTTATTTGTTTTAAGTCCTCCTCTGACCTTAATTTGGCTAGTATTTCTTCTAGCTTTTCTACTCTGCTGCCGGCTGTTTTGCTTTTGGGCATGATTTTCACCTCCCCAGGTTACTTGAGCCCTAAACTCTTTCGTTTTTCTATTATATGGTTTTCTATTTTGTCTACCGCTTCTACCGGATCATCTCCTACCGCAAATTTACCCCCGGTTAATTCTTCTACCTCTTCGGTAAGTAGCTTCACCACTTTGTCACTTCCGGTAATGGGAGGTGTAGGTGATACATGGGTATATAGTCCGTAAGCCACCGCCCCCACGGCGTCTATAGTGGCCTTTTGCTCCATATACTCGGGAGCGGACACGGCCACCGGAAGCTGGGAGGGGTCTACATTCAAATTTAGGGCAATTTGAGTTACTAAGTTAATCACCCTGCCGGCGTCAGTACAGGTGCCGAAACTGAGTACTGGCGGGATCTCCAGTTTGTTGCATATCGTCTGCAGGCCGGCCCCCGCTTTTTGAACCGCATCCAAAGTGGTTAACCCACCTTGTTGTAGGCCGGCATTTCCGCAGCCGCCGGATAGAACCAATATATCCCGCTTTATAAGTTCCTCTGCTACTTTTATAGTATTTTGATCTTGCGGACCGTTTTTAAGGGTAGTGCAGCTTATCAGAGCCACTATTCCTTTTATATTGCCTTCCTTTATCTGATCAAGCAGTGGATCAAAGCTTCCCCCCAAGGCTTTTAGTAAAGCTTGGCCGGAAAATCCGGTAATAATTTCCTGTTTTTGATCTGGTACGTAAGTAGGCTCACCTTTTCTATTTTTAAAATTCTCTATAGCAATCTCTATTATCTCTCTTGCTTGCTCTTCTGCCTCTTCCGGTCGGTAATCTATATTTCTCTCTACTCCAGGGATTCTTACCAGCTTGGTGACCGGTATAATGGTGGCCCCGTATTTTTCGGCATACTCACCCGCGGTGGGAACCGTACAGTTCATATCACAAGCAAAGACATCTACTGCTCCGGTAGCTAGAATGTATTCTTCGTTTAGCCAGTTTCCGATTATTCCCATAAAGACCTCATCTGTTTCAAACCGCTGCATGAGTTCCTGACCGGTCTCGATAGATCCGATAATCCTAAGTCCTTTGGCCCCCGCCTGGCAGGCCTTATTTTGAATTTCTTTGCTGTGTGCTAATTGAATCAAGGCCGCTCCCATAAAAGGCTCATGTCCGTTAGGTAAAATATTTACATACCCCGGATCTAAGATACCCAGGTCGACCTGAGCTTTATGGGGCTTGGCGGTTCCAAACAGTATATCCTGTCCTATCTCCAGCAAGATTAAGGAACCGTATATGGTGGCCAGTCCCATGCGTAAAGTTTTAAGCCCCATCGAACGGTAGTCACTGTCTACATTGGTCATCACGCTGGTATTTACGTCCATCTCCTCATGAAGTGGACCTCCAGGCAGTATCTTTAAGCTTTTCCATTGGGCCGCCTTGCCCGGAGGGGCAAAGGCTTCTAGTACTTTGGAGGGCTCATCGGAATCCCGGTTAATCTCCTCTAACATAAAATCAGCAAAATCTAGGGCCAGCTCATTCGTATCTTGGGAAGTGTCCAGGTTTAGTTTTTCGCTTACCTTATACAGTTTATCTAGGTCTTTAAAATCAAAAGGGGTTTTGCCTTCTGCGGTGGCCTTTATGGTTTTGGCCACCGTATTGGCATGATAGGTATAGGCTGTGGTGCCCATGGTGTTTACCCGCAAGAGGTTCCTCATCACCATGGCGTGCTTATCTATTCCACATACCCCGCGTTCGGTCCTTCCAGGGATAATGCGGCAGGGCCCCTGGCTGCAAATATTGCATCTAACCCCCTGCTGGCAGTACCTGCATCGTACCCCTTCCATGGCTTCAAAACGATCAAAAACGGTGCTCATCCCATCTTGGGTAACTTTCGTATGTAATTTGTTTACCGAATCGTGAAAACTTGGTTTGGTCTTATTTTTATCGGTCATTATCTCTTTTCCTCCTTTATCTTTTTGTTTAGCTTGCCCTTACCGGGCTGCTCATCCTTCACTGCTTGCTCTGTTCCCGGCTTCTTCCTCTCATTTCTGATGCTTCCTGCGAATCACACAATTTAACCGCTTGATTTTTAAATAACACAATCCTCACGCAACTTCCCGTCCGGGTCGACCCATTCTTGATAACTTTCTTCCTCGCTTAAATGTTCTTCGGTTAAGCGGCACAGGTGGGGTTTTGGGCTGCTTTCCCGGGCATTTGGCTCAAAATAAACACAGTCCCTGCAAATCATAGAAAAGCTTATATATCCTTCTTGTTGCATGGATTTCATTATATCTTTTAGACCCTCTAGCAGTCCCTCTTTATGGTCTTTGGGTAGCTTATTTGCTAAACTTTTAAGAAAATTCCCCGCCTCGGAAATCCGCTCTAGGACCTCTTTGCCTTTGCCGGTAACCTCCACCCTTACGCTCCTTCTATCTTCTTTGCTTCTAACCCTTTCTACCAACCCCTTTCTCTCTAAGGTATCCACAATACGGGTGGCGGTTGGAGAAGCTATCAGCAATCTTTGGGCTATCGAACCGATATATCTGCTTTCAGGATGGGCGTCGAATAAAAATAACAAGGTTCGAGCCTGTGCCGAGGTAAGTCCTTCCTTCTCGGCCTGCTTTCGAATCATCTTCTCTATCCCCTGGCTCACTCGGTATAAGATGAGGCCTATTTGAGCCTCTTTGTTTTTTAAGATCTGCTCCAGGCTTTTAATTATCATCTTGTTTGAATATTTAGCACTGCTATATTATAGGGGAAGAAAATAATTTTGTCAAGGGTGAGAGAGGAAGTTCTGTCAAGCGGAAGAGAACAGAGTATTTTACGAAAAGAATCTTTACAGAGGTTTTAATTGGCTGACTGCAAGTTACTAACTCCTAGTGCCAAGGGCGGGAGTCGAACCCGCACGGTCCAGAGGAC
>CAYUCE010000053.1:0-3881 GCA_964443275.1 uncultured Thermotogae bacterium
TTCTTCTAATTTATTTCTCTCCTCAAGTAGTTTATCTTCTGCATATTTTCGCTCACTGATGTCTCGAGCTACGCCTAGAATTTCTATTGGCTTACCTTTTTCATCAAGGATAAAGCTAGCATGTATCTCAATGGGGAAGGTATGTCCGTCCTTGTGAATTGCCTCCAACTCTAGAGTTCCAGTATATTCCCCACCTTCAGCAAGCTCTTCTTGCATAGCCTCCAGTTGCTTTTGATATGACTCAGGGGTAAGTATATCTTTTGGTCCTAAGGAAAGTGCTTCCTGGGGAGTGTAACCAAATACTCTTTCCACAGAGGGACTAACATAAGTATACTCCTCGTTTTCTATGTTCATTTTGTAAATAACGTCCGCGGAATGTTCAGCCAGTATCTTGTACTTTTTCTCACTTTTCCGCAGGTTTTCCTCAGTTTTCTTGCGGTTGGTGATATCTTCAACAAAACCAAGGTAGCGATCTTCTGCTAGTTTAATAGAGTTTATATCCCAGTATCTCTCGCTTCCATCTTTTCGTCGATATGGGAGTTCTAACCTTATTTTATTCTTTTCTTGAAGAGCCTGGTATTTTTCAATCACTTCCGGGTGATTTTCAGGATCGTAATTATCTAAGATGTTCATATCAAGCAATTCATCCTTAGAATAACCAGTTATTTCACAAGCCGCTTCATTTACCTCTAAATAGTTACCCTTTGCATCGGCTACAAAGACCCCATATGGAGAATTCTCTATGTAGGTTCTAAACTTCTTCTCACTTTTTTTAAGCGATTCCTCTACTTCTTTCCTTTTCTTAATTTCTTTTTTAAGTCCCTGTCTTTGATAGAGTAAGCTCAGATGGCTTTCGATTACCTCTTTAAATTGCTTGATTAACCTCTCAGCTTTTTCGCTGTAGGGGTTTTCTTCGGAGTCTAGTACACATATAGTCCCAAAGGGGTCACCATTCGGCCAAAGTAAGGGATAACCTAGGTAGGAGATCATTCCCAGATCAACATCCGGATTATCTTTCCACTCTTCATCCTTTAGGGCATTGGGAACTAACAGTTTGTCTTTTTCATTTATCACCTTCTCACAATAAAGGCCGGCTAGATGCTCTCTATCCCCTACTTGATAAGGGTTATCCTCGGTTTGGCTGGAACGCAAAACTTCTATGTAAGACCCTTCCACTTTCATAATTAAGCCGGCCGGGACATCGATTATTTCGGCCATAATATTTACCATATTCTGCCACTTACCCAAGATATCATCCGGTATAGTTAAATTCTTTTTATCAACTGTTTCTTTCATTGCTTAAGTTCTCCCCACTAGCACAGCTAATAACAATCTTACTTTTCGAATGTTATCTTCCGGCGGTTCCATTTTAGCAGCCGGTTCGGTAGTTCTTAGCCAAATTCCCTTAAACATTTTAATCATGATGGTTTATCCTCATACATCTTCCGGTCCGCCTCATTTAAGGCATCTTCCACATCTCTATCTTGCTGGGGGTTCCAATAAGAGCTTCCAACCGCTACACTCAAAGGAAAGTCAATAATCTCGTTTTTATCATTCCAGGCTTTTAATTTCTTTTTTAGACGGGAAATTACCGCCCCTAAATCGCCCCCTGTCTCGGGCATAACGATTAAGAATTCATCCCCACCGTAACGGACTGTTATATCCACATCTCTTAGGTTTTCTTCCAATATATTTGCTAACTGTTTTAGGACTTTATCCCCGGCCAGGTGAGAATACCGATCATTTACTTTCTTAAACTCATTTATGTCAATTATCAAAAAAGCCATGCTATGATCATATCTTTGGCATCTTTTGACTTCTCTCTCCAGGGTTCTGTTAAAATACCACCTGTTATATAGGCCGGTTAGCTGATCCCGCATGGCCTGCTTTTTTAGCTTTTCCTCTAACTCATGGCGCTCTATTGCATACCTAATGGAGCGAGTGAGCAACCTACCTTCAATCTTACCTTTAACCAGATAATCTTGGGCCCCAATCTGAATGGCTTTGGCTCCTACGGATTTACCCTCCAGCCCGGTCAAAACCACCACGGGCAAATTTGTTTCAGCATCTATAGCCGCTCTTAGAGTATCCAAACCTTGGCTGTCCGGCAAACCAAGGTCCAGAAGGACAAGGTCGATATCCTGATCTTTTAACCTTTTTAGCCCCTGATCAAGGCTATTTGCTGAAGTTATTATATATTTGGCCGGTTGTTCTCTTAACAGCATCTCCTTAATGAGCCGCACATCCCCAGGGTTATCCTCGATAAACAATATATGGAGGGCTTTTCTTAGCATGTTGTTTACCAGTCTACTTTAGCCTTTGAATCGCCCATATTACTCTTCTTCGAACTCAAAACCACCTTCAAATACCTTCACACAAGCCTCCGCTACCTGGGGATCATATAGCACACCTTTGTTACCCTTAATCTCTTCCAACGCTTGATCGATACCCTTGGCTGGCCGGTAAGGACGATGGGCACTCATGGCTTCCACTACATCGGCAACTCCTAAAATCTTTGCTTCCAGTTTGATTTCCTCACCTCCAAGGCCCTGGGGGTAACCGGACCCGTCCAACCTCTCGTAGTGTTGATGCACTATGTCTGCCACCGGCCAGGGGAAATCTATATCTTTTAATATTTCATATCCGATCTGAGCATGAGCCTTTACCAAGTCCATTTCCGTATCACTTAGTTCAGTAGGTTTGGAGAGTATCTCCGCCGGCACATTTATCTTGCCTATGTCATGGATTTCCCCTGCCACCCGTAATCCTTCTATCCTTTCCTCAGGTAGGCCCATCTTTTGGGCTATAGCTATAGCCAGTTGAGTCACCTTCTTTTGATGGCCGGCAGTATAGGCATCTCTCTGTTTAAGTGTGCTGGCCAGAGCCTTAACTGTGTCCTCCAGGGCCTTTTCTAATTGCTGGTGGCTTTCTTTAAGTTTTCTTTCTGCCCGTTTGCGCTCCGTGATATCACGAGCGATGCTTAATATCGTCTTTTGGTTACCGTAAGTAACTATCCTGGCACTTAATTCAACGGGAATAGCCTCACCCTCTTTGGTTACATGCTCAGTTTCAAATATAATGTGACCTTCTTTTTTTAACTTCTCTACCCTTTCATTTACTAAAACGGCGTATTTAGGGGAATCTAAGCTGGCTACATCCAATTGCAAAATTTCTTCTCGATGGTATCCCAACCTATCACAGGCTTCTTGGTTTACCTCCAGAAAGTTACCCTCCAGATCGTGAAAGAAGATGGCGTCCCCGGCGTTATTAAATAAAGTTCTAAATTTTTGTTCACTTTTTTGAAGCGACTTTTCTAGTAACAATTTGGATCGAGCAAAACCCAAGTCACCTGCCACTTCCTGCAGTAAGTCCATTTGCTGTTGGTCAATTTCTATTTCCACCTCAAGGCAAACATTTAGTATCCCTACAAGGTTATCTCGATAATTTATAGGTATGACTGCGGACTGATGATCAAAACCGTGAACACAATAGTCACAATCCTTACAATACTCTTCAGTGCTTTCGATTATCCGGAGAGCTTCCTTTTCTACCGCTTCTTCCATACATTTTGGCGCATTGCCCTTGCCTTCAGGTGTTATCTCCCACCTCTTTCTTCTATGATCTCCGGTGTGAACTTGAGGGCTTATAGTTCCCGATTCTGCGTCCAGAAGGGCAATATAAGCGTCTATATATCCTTGGGTGTCGACTAGTATCTGACAGGCTTTCTGCAATGTTGTTGCCAGATCCGGCTCCCGGACTATCACCTGATTTATATCTCGGATGGACTTAAGCAGGGAATATAGATATTTGTTCTGCTTTTCTACCCGGTTTCGCTCGATTGCATAACGAATGGAACGGACTAATAACTTGCTATCTATTTG
>CAYUCE010000053.1:3981-8045 GCA_964443275.1 uncultured Thermotogae bacterium
CTTTAAGTTAACAGAAAAACTCTCGCCTGGAGTGAGCATCTCTTGGATAAGGCGTACATCACCGGGATTATCTTCGATTAATAAAACGGTAATCTTTTCTGCATTCATAGCTTTCCATCCGGTGGCAATTTAACGATGGTCAACCAAAAGTCCTCAATTGATTTGATTACTTTGAGGAACTGGTCCAAATCGATGGGCTTAGTAATGTAACAATTTACATGGTGGCTGTAACTTTCCAAGATGTCTTCCTCATCCTCGGAGATGGTAAGTACTACCACTGGAATGCGCTTTAGATCATCATCTGTTTTGATATCCGTTAGTACCTGGCGGCCGTCCTTTTTGGGCAAGTTCAGATCTAACAAAATAACATCCGGTCGGGGCATGTTGCTAAATTCAGCTTTCTGATACAAAAAATCCATAGCCTGTACCCCATCCTCAACGTGGTAAATATTGTTGTTTACCTTGGCATCCTTTAGAGCTTCTTGGGCCAGACGCGCATCCCCGGGATTATCCTCCACCAATAGAATCTCGATGGGGCTACCCAGTTCTTTTTGGGTCATGATTTTCATCCTCCTCTTTTGGAAAGTGTAAAGTAAAATGTGGAACCTTCACCGGGTTCGGATTCCACCCAGATCTCTCCTCCGTGCCGATTGACTATCCTCTTACATAAGGCAAGTCCTATCCCTGTACCGGTGTATTCCTTTTTGCCGTGTAAGTATTTAAAGATGGTAAATATTTTATCCCGGTACTCAGGCTCTATACCTCTTCCGTTATCGGCCACTGAAAATACCCATTCATTTTCTTTTTCTTCGGCGGAGATGTGAACATGGGGTGTCTCCTCTCCCCGGAACTTGATAGCATTATGGATAAGATTTTGAAATAGTAACACTAATTGAGATTTATCGACCTTAACCTGGGGAAGTTCGTCGTTGGTGACCATGGCCTGGTTTTCCTCAATCAGTATGTTTAGATTGGCCCGGGCCTGCCCCAGGGCTGAGCTTACCTCTACCAGTTCGAATTCTTTCCCCCTGGTAGTTACTCGAGAGTACTGCAGCAGATCATTTATCATCTTTTGCATCCTGTTGGCTCCGTCCACGGCGTAATTGATAAACTCACGGGCGTCTTGGTCCAGTTTGTCACTATATCGTTTTTCAAGTAGTTGGGTGTAACTTGATATCATGCGTAATGGTTCTTGCAAGTCATGGGAAGCTACGTAAGCAAATTGTTCCAGTTCCTTGTTGGAACGGGCCAAGTCGGCCATGGTTTTTTTAAGCTTTTGTTCTACTTTCTTGCGCTCAGTAATTTCTTTATTTAGCTCATCACGGGAGGCGGTGATTTGTTGTAAATTTTCCGTCATCCGGTTAAAGGCGGCGCCCAGTTCACCAATCTCATCCTTTGACTTTACTTTCACTTTATGATCAAGATCCCCTTTACCAATTATCCTAACACTTTCAGTTAGGTTTCTTAAGGGGTTGGAGATAGAGCGGGAGATGAAAAAGGAAGCAATAATGCCTATGATGATCAATACCCCGGAGGCAATCGCTATATTGTTTCTCAACCTAAAAGCGGGGCCTAAAACTTCAGCGGTATTGTACCCCACCACAAGAATCCAGGACAACCCTTTAAAATCTCTATACCCCCTTGAGTGGGTGTAAGAGAAAAGTTTTTCTTTTCCCCCTTCCTGGGCGGTGAAGAACCCACTTTCAGCGGTTATTTTATTAAAGAAGCTCTTTTTTGATACATCTTCCAGAAATTTGGATGCATCAGTTGCGTAAATCAAACCTCCACCTTCGGTGATTAATTTGATCTCTGTCGTCTGGTACTTTTTTGTGGAAAGCACCGCCACCTTCATGATTTCATAAGAGGAAACCACCCCTTTAATCGCCCCCATGAAATCCCCTTTTTCATCTTCGATTCTTACTCCAATGCTTATAACGTGTGCATTTGCACTTTCATCATACTGAACGTTGCTTACATAGAAGCCCTCTTCTCTTGCCGCTTGCCACCACTCTTCATCGTCTTGGCGGTAATCAGAAGTTTTTCCGGTTTGGGAAACATTTGCCCCAAATTTATTGGTCACAAAAGCTTCCAAAAATACCCTGTAGCCATACTCTTTTTCGTAAAAATCAATGAATTCTTTTCTTAAATTATGTGATAATTTATTGGCAATTAGCTCACTCATAAAGGTAGTTACCTCATCCTCTGGTGAAGAGACCCATTCCCCATCCCTTTGGTCAATATAATTTTTAATATCATCTAATTTCTCAAATTCCTGATTTGACTCCGAAACAGTCTCTTGAACCAATAAACTATGGGCATAGATTTGAATTTTCTCAAGTAAAGTGTAAATATCCCGGTCTATTCTTCTAAGCATCTCGTCAGCTAGAAATACAGAGCTTTTACCTACCGATTCTTGTAGTGATTTTTGGCTTACCTTCACCGAGTAGAAAGCTAAGATAGTCATCAACACCACAAAAGCTACAAAGCCGGCCGTTAATTTTGTCCTTATGTTTATGTTCATCCTACCACCAATACTCAAGCTCACCATCTACGATTTGGGCAAGCTGCAGCGGAATGGTTATATCGTGCTCTCCTGCTTTAAGATCAATAGTCCCAAATATTCCCGAATATACAAACCCCTCTTCCAATAAACTCTTGATGTTTTCACGGTTTATTTTCTCATCTTCCAAAAGACCGGCCATAAGTTTTATAAAGTCATAGCCATCGGCGGCATAATGATTGAAAGGTTTACCGTATCTCTTCTCATACTTATCCTTTACCTCTTTGGCGAACAGGAAATCCGGATCGTAGATGATGGGGGCAGCCACGTATGTCCCATTTGCCTGTGGGGTGTTTCTGACACCGGGAAAGGTAGAAGGGCTTACTGCAAGTATATGTCCCTCAAAAGTTTCGTTTTTTAGTTGCTTAAATATGGTGGGAAAATGGGAGGAGAAAGCGATAATATAAATTGCTTCTTGGCCACCCAGCTTTTCGATTTGCTCTTTAAAACTATCCTCATCCGACTCAAAGGATACGCTTTTTACTACACCACCAACTTTTTCAAACTCTTCTTTGAGCGATTCAAACACGGATTTACCATATTCATCATTGAAATATAATATGCCCAATTCCTTAACCTTCAATTCTTCTAAGATTGTCAGGATGGGCCTAATTTCATTCTCTGCCATGTTGTAATACCTGAAAATCCATTCCTTTTGCTTTGTGAGTTCGGGGGTTGATACTACTAACCCTACAAGTGGAACTTCATTTGCCTCTGCCAGTGGAGTTAAGGCCATGGAAACGGAGCTTAGGGTGGAGACATATATGACAGGATCATGTTCACTTTCTAGTTTATGGAAGGCCTTCTTACCTTCTTGGGGGTTTGTCTTTGAATCCTCGATAATCAATTTTAGTTTCCTTCCATTTATCCCTCCCCATGAATTGATTTCATCAATAGCCAAAAGCACCCCGTCTCTTACTTCTTCTCCCGAATATGAACCGGCCCCGGTAATGGAGAGAATTGCACCTATTTTGATTGGCTTTTCTTTTCCCCCCTGCAAAAAGAAAACTAAAGCGAGGATAGCGATGATAACCGCTACCCCAATCCCGCCCCAAATTAAGATTTTTTTGTTGCCCTTATTTTCCTTATTATCGCTCACCTTTCTTTTCCCTCCTTAAAGTTGCCAATTTGCCACCCCTGTTAACTCTAGTTGCTTTGCATCTATATTGTCAAATTTAAAGTGGTTTTCCGCTCACCCTTTTTCTAAAACTATGGGTTTGGGATCATTTTCTCTCTTATAATAACCTCTTAAGTTAAGTTGAAAAGATTTAATTATCCTGTCAATGTAATTGATAAATATCGTCATTTTGCTGTATCCGTTAGCATCCAATTATCATCTTATTATAATATAAAGATAGCGTTGATAGAGGTCATGTTTGTAACCTTCCGGCAAACAAACTTTCCCCAGTTAGGGTAACCTTTGGAGGTAAAATAGGAGACAGTTTGGGCCCTAGTTTCCTTACCTATTTCTACCCACCAAATAACTTATGTGTTTTTTATTTAC